>JBGTDO010000109.1:0-5858 GCA_041748235.1 Akkermansiaceae bacterium
GCCACTCAAGGAGCGGGGCGTAGTTCGCTTGCGCTGTGGCTTTTGCACTTCGGGGGGACTGCCTGGCGGCGTGAAACAGTTGGGCGGCGTTGATGTTGCCAAGGGTGTAGGTGGGAAAGTAGCCGATACCGCCCATGGACCAGTGGATGTCCTGCAGGCAGCCTTTGGCATCGCTCTCCGGGAGAAAGCCGAAGGAGGAATGGAACAGGTCGTTCCAAGTGCTGGGAATCTCGGAGACTTTGATCTCCCCGTTCATGAGGAGACGCTCGATCTGAAAGCGGAGGATGATGTGGAGGTCGTATGTGGCTTCATCGGCTTCGACGCGGATCGGGGAAAGCTCGGCGCGGTGGATGTAGTGCAGGAATTTCTCCAGCGGGAAGTCAGCAAGCTGCGGGAAGTGCTGTTGGGCGATGGGATAAAATTTGTCCCAGAACTCGGGGGAGCGGCCCACTTGGTTTTCCCAGAGACGAGATTGTGACTCGTGGATGCCCAGAGAAACGGCGGAGCCGGAGGGGAGGCCGAAATCGCTGGCGGGGAGACCCTGCTCATACATCCCGTGGCCTGCCTCGTGCATCACGCCGAAAAGTGAGGAGGTGAAGTCCGTTTCATCGTAGCGGGTGGTGAGGCGGATATCGTTCGGCCCGAGGGTGGTGCAGAAGGGATGAGTTGTGGTATCGATGCGGCCGGAGTGGAAATCGAAGCCGATCTCGGCGGCGACGAGGGTGTTGAAATCTTGCTGCACTGCGACCGGGTAGGGGCCTGCCGGAAGCTGAGGATTAACCGCTGCGGATTTATCTACAGCTTCAGCGGAGATGGGGGCTAGGTTTTCACGGAGTGTTGCGAAGAGCGCGGCAATTGTGGCCGTCGAGGTGCCGCGTTCGTAGCCTTCTAGCAGAGCGTCGTATGGCTCGTGGCTGAAGCCCCAGAGGTCTGCTTTTGCCAGTGCGAAATCGAGGAGGTTCTGCAGGTGCGGAGCGAAGATGGAGAAATCGGATTCCTTGCGGGCGGCGATCCACGCATGGTGGGCGGCGGATTGGGCAGAGGACTCGCGGGCGACGAGAGAGGTGGGGATCTTGGTGGCGCGGTCGGACTCGCGGCGGAGTTCCCGGAGATTGGCGGAGAGGGTGGTGTCGGTGCCTTCGTCGCCGCGCTCGGCGTCCTCGAGCGCTTTCAGGAACTCGACGGAGGTGGAGAGATCGTGGGCGTGTGCGTGAAGGTAGGAAAGCTGTTGGGCACGATACTCTGCTGAACCGGAGGGGAGATAAGTTTCCTGATCCCAGGAGAGGATGGAGGTGGTGGTGTTGATCAAAGCGATCTGCCGGACCCGGTCGAAGATGTGCATGAGCGGACTTTGATGGATTGGAATTCATACGTCCAACTCCGAAGCACGGGAAACGGGAAAGAAAAAGCCGGACAGGGTGACCTGTCCGGCTAATGGATTTTGTTGGGCTTGGCGGATGCAATCCGCCGCCACGATTACATCATGCCGCCCATGCCGCCGTGGTCATGACCATGGCCGCCGGCACCTGCTGCTTCCTTTTCAGGAAGATCGGTGATGAGTGCCTCGGTGGTGAGCAGAAGGCCAGCGATGGAAGCGGCGTTCTGCAGTGCAGTGCGAGTGACCTTGGTTGGATCGACAACTCCGGAGACGATGAGGTCTTCGAACTTGTCGGTGGCGACGTTGTAGCCTT
This sequence comes from Akkermansiaceae bacterium, assembly GCA_041748235.1. Lineage (GTDB taxonomy): Bacteria > Verrucomicrobiota > Verrucomicrobiia > Verrucomicrobiales > Akkermansiaceae > Luteolibacter. Next base: position 1,692 of record JBGTDO010000109.1, read on the forward strand.
CGCCGCCTTTGCCTTTCTTGACCTGCTCGACAACGAGGGCGCCTTCGCGGCCCGCGTTTGCGACGAGCTGACGGAGAGGAGACTCGACGGCACGGGCAACGATGCCTGCGCCGGTGAGCTCGTCACCCTCAAGGCCGAGGTCGCCGAGGGCGGCCTGGGCGCGGATGAGAGCAGTGCCGCCGCCTGGGACGATGCCTTCTTCCACCGCTGCGCGTGTGGCGTGAAGGGCGTCTTCGACGCGCATTTTCTTCTCTTTCATCTCGGTCTCGGTGGCTGCACCGACGTTGATGACGGCGACACCGCCAGCGAGCTTCGCGAGGCGCTCCTGGAGCTTCTCACGATCGTAGTCGCTGGTGGTTTCGTCGATCTGACGACGGATCTGGTTGACGCGTCCGGTGATGGACTCGGAGGTGCCGCCGCCTTCGACGATGACGGTGCTTTCCTTGCTGATGGTGATGCGCTTGGCTTCGCCGAGGTCACTGAGCTCGACGGACTCGAGCTTGATGCCGAGGTCTTCGGTGATCACGCGGCCGCCGGTGAGGGTGGCGATGTCTTCGAGCATGGCTTTGCGGCGGTCGCCGAAACCAGGTGCCTTGACAGCAGCGATATTGAGGATGCCGCGGAGCTTGTTGACCACAAGGGTCGCAAGGGCTTCGCCTTCGACATCTTCAGCGATGATGATGAGCGGCTTGCCGGACTTGGCGACCTTCTCGAGGAGAGGGAGCATGTCTTTGAGCGAGCTGATCTTCTTCTCGTGGATGAGGATGAGGGCATTTTCAAAGCTGGCTTCCATCGACTCTGGATCGGTGACGAAGTACGGGCTGAGGTAGCCTTTGTCGAACTGCATGCCTTCGACAACGTCGAGGGTGGTTTCGATTCCCTTGGCTTCTTCAACAGTAATTGTGCCGTCCTTGCCCACCTTGTCCATGGCTTCGGCAATGATGTTGCCGATTTCCTTGTCCCAGTTGGCGGAAACGGTGGCGACCTGAGCGATTTCCTTGGTGTCGGAAACGGTCTTGGAGAGCTTCTTGAGCTCGGCGACGATTGCCTCGGTGGCCTTCATGATGCCGCGCTGAAGCGAGATCGGATTGGCACCTGCGGTGACGTTGCGGAGACCTTCACGGTAGATGGCCTCTGCAAGAACGGTGGCCGTAGTGGTTCCGTCACCGGCGATGTCAGAGGTCTTGCTCGAAACTTCGCGGATGAGCTGTGCGCCCATGTTTTCGTAAGGACACTCCAGTTCGATTTCCTTGGCAACCGAGACACCGTCTTTGGTGATGGTTGGGGAACCGAATTTCTTGTCCAGGATCACGTTGCGTCCGGACGGCCCGAGGGTCGCTTTGACGGCACGTGCGAGTTTCTCCACACCGCGCAGGAGAGCCTGGCGTGCTGCTTCATCGAATTGTAGTTGTTTGGCCATATTTTTGTTAAATAGTTGAAAGTTAGAAGTTACTTATGATTGGTTGTAAGTGGTGGTTTGGTCGTCGTCTTGAGTTCTGGTTGCGGCATTCCCTTTAACCATCACTCTTAACGAATAACCTCGCCGAAGGCATTAGCCGACGATGCCGAGGATGTCGGACTCGGAAATGATGAGGACTTCTTGGCCGTCGAGTTTGACCTCGGTGCCACCGTATTTGGAAATCAGGACCTTGTCGCCGACTTTCACGGAGAACTCGATGGTCGCTCCCTTGTCGTCCTTGCCGCCGGTGCCGAGGCTGAGAACCTCAGCTTCCTGCGGTTTCTCTTTTGCGGTGTCCGGAAGGACGATTCCGCCAGCGCTGATTGCGTCCGCTTCAAGGCGTTTGACGAGGACACGTTGTCCGAGGGGTTTGATGTTTGCCATATTCGTATTGTTCGTTTGGTTGTTGTTTTGGTTTGAGAAGCCACGCCCGCCTGATGCGGAGGTGGAAAGTGGATAAAGTGAAGAGTGATCAGTGATCAGTGGAAGTTCGTGTATCTCAGGAATGTCATTTGGTTCTGCCTCCTTTTGGCAATTTCTTCTGCTCGGAAACGAGGCGGCGTTCGACTTTTTTCAGATCTTCGGAAGCGGGAAGGTTCTCGGGGACGATGTTGCGCTCGCCTAGGAGATTGCGGACATCGGCGTTGTTTTTCACGTGCTCGTGGCTGATGGCTCGCTCAGTGGCGAGTCCGTCGCGGCTGATGCTGAAGGTGGTGATTTCATTGGCGAAGTCTTTCGCCTTGATGGTGATGGTGGGAAGGAAGTCGGCGAGGGGGCGGTTGTCCGGGACTCCGAGGCGGGTCTTCATATCCTGAGTGGTCTTCCCCCCGAAGAGCGCTTGGTCGCCTCTGCTGCGGATGATGCCAAAGCTGCGATCGTCATCGAGTTTTTCAAATATGAGCGTCGAGAGGAGCTTCTCGGATTCGGTGAGTTTTTTGCGGGCTTGCAGTCGCTCGACCTCGGAGATCCGCTGCTCGATGATTTCCTGTCTGCGCGTTTGAATGGCGAAGTAGGTCTGGCAGAAAGCAATCTCCTCTTTTGATGGATCGCCGTTCTGAGCGATTAGGTAGCAGGCGTAACGGGTGAGGGCGAAATCCTCGATTTTTCTCTGCCCACCCTTGCCGTGGGCGATCATTTTAATGACCTCAGTAAAATGATCTGCAGCCTCATGCCCAGAGGTTTCGCAGGCTGTCATCGCGCTCTCGACAACATTTTTGAAATTCTCCCATTTTGTGTAACCCAGGATTTTCTGGAGGTCACGCGCCAGCCAAAATTCCAAACCGGATTCAAACTCGGTTTGAACGAGTTTTTCCAATTCGGAAAGCAGTTGGGCGATGACTGACGGTTTCATTTGCGGGGCTAGGGGTGATCAATTTCCTGAGGTCAGGAAATTGATCGGAGTGTGGCGGCGGATCGGTTCCGTAATTGCCACGCCGCCGCGAGGCTGGCGGCCGACTCCGGAGAGAGTGGACGCAGTGCGGTTAGGCGTAGGTGTTTGGAGGTAAGGGTCATACAAATAAGATGTGCCGAGTGATCAGTGATCGGTGGAGTGGATTAGCGGCGGCGACTTTATCCACTATGCCTTTTCCAATCACTTATAGTGTCGGGAAAATGACCGGTCGGTTGCACCTATTGATTGTGGCTATGTTAAATGTCGTTGGGCATGGCGGATGCAATCCGCCGCCACGGATCAATCGACGACTTCGGCGTCGACTACTTTGCCTTTGGCCTTTTTTGGCTCGGAGGAGTCGGATGACTCTTCAGCGGGTTCGACTTCGGGGTCTCCGCCCATGGATGCGCCGGCTTGTTGGGCGGCGGCGGCGAGGGCTTGAAGCTGGCCTTCGAGTTCGGTGGAGGCGGCGTTGATTTTATCAAGGTCGTCGCTGGTGATGGCGTCGCGGACAGCTTTGACTTTTTCCTCGAGAGAGGTTTTGAGTTCGGCGGGGGCGTTCTCACCGAGTTCTCCAAGTTGTTTCTCAACGGAGAAGGCGAGGTTTTCGGCCTTGTTGACGGCATCGACGCGTTCGACGCGCTTGCGGTCTTCCTCGGCGTGGGCTTCGGCGTCCTGCTTGGCTTTCTCGATCTCGTCCTTGGAGAGGCCGGAGGAGCCTTGGATGGAGATTTTCTGTTCCTTGCCGGATTGCTTGTCCTTGGCTGAGACGTGGAGGATGCCGTTGGCGTCGATGTCAAAGGTGACTTCGATTTGTGGTTCGCCGCGGCGGGCGGGAGCGATGCCATCGAGCTTGAAGTTTCCGAGCAGCTTGTTGTCGGCGAACATCGGGCGCTCTCCTTGGGAGATGCGGATATCGACGGCAGGTTGGTTGTCGGAGGCGGTGGAGAAGACCTGAGACTTCTTTGCAGGGATGGTTGTGTTCCGCTCGATCATCGGGGTGGCGCGGGAGCCTTCCGTTTCGATGGAAAGGGTGAGCGGGGTGACATCGAGGAGCAGGACGTCTTTGACATCGCCGCGAAGGACGCCGCCCTGGATGGCCGCGCCGATGGCGACGACTTCGTCGGGGTTGACGCCTTGGTGAGGAGTTTGACCGGCGAGTTCCTTGGCGATTTCCACCACCTTGGGCATGCGGGTCATGCCGCCGACGAGAACGAGTTCGTCAATCTGGGACGCGGAAAGGCCGGCTTCCTTGAGGCAGTCTTTAACCGGTTTCTTTGTGCGCTCGAAGAGGCTGTCGGTAAGCTGCTCCAATTTG
>JBGTDO010000110.1:0-4408 GCA_041748235.1 Akkermansiaceae bacterium
GATGATAGAATCGATGTCATCCGCGAGATCCTGAAGCCCGCGAATGTGGATCCACCGCGCCGCAAGACCGAGCTTACCGTCGCAATCCTGCAGCTTGTGGCGAGCAAGCGTGCGATCGCCGCGATGCCCGGATGGGCGGTGCGGCCTTTCCTAGACAGGAACTACGTCACCTCCGTCCCGATCCGGAAGAAGGGCCTTCATGCCAATCTGTATGCTGCGACCACCGAGGAACTATCCGCCTCCACCTCCATGAAAGAGTTTCTCGATACGATGCGCCGAATCAGTTTCTCCAGCCTCAAAGGGATCGAGCTTGCCGAGGTGGGTGGATGAGTTTTTGCCAACGGCTCTTCGGAAGGCGCTGGTTCGACCTTGGGCGCAACACGTGTCTTCCGAGGAGATTCAAGGGCGGCGGAATGCCATGCGCAGCCAGAGGATTACGATGGCGAGTATCATGGCGGCAAAGACGACGAGGAACACGATGTTGAGGTAGCTGGTGTGGCCTTGGACGTCTCCGATTTGTGGATGCACATAGACGCGGCGGGTCTGTCCCAGATTGGTTTTGATCCCAACCTGGGCGGCGAAGCGCGACCCCAATGGCGCGGACACACCCGATACTTCGGCCGTAGGGAATGCATGCCGGGCGCCTGCCAGCACGCCCGACCAAGCAACGGGTTCTTCCAATTTCTCCACCCGGATGTCCGGATTGAGCAACCGGTCGAACTCGTGGCTCAACACCGCCACCGCCCCGGAGAAGCAGATGACGGAGAGCATCAGCCCGAAGACGAGGCCGACCCATCCGTGGATGGCGAAGAGCTGCTTGGTGCGCGACATTATCAGAAGCTACGCTTGATGCCTAGGTTCACCAGCCTCGGCACACCGGGGGCGATGTTGGCGGCGCGATTCTGGCTGCCTAGGTAGTAGGTTTCATCGAGCACGTTCTCCACAGTGAGGCGGAAGTTCCAATCCTTCCAATCGTAGAAGATTCCGGCATCCCAGCGGACGTAGGAGGGAAGGGTGAAATTGTTGCCGGGGCGTTCATCCAAATAGACGAGTCCTGAGCCGATGCTCAAGCCCTCGGCACCGAAATCGCTCAGGTCGTAGCGGACATAGATGGAGGCTTGGCCCTCCGGGGTGTTATAGAAGGAGTTGCCATCGTTGCCTTGGGATGAACCCTAACTGAAATACCAAGGAGCAAGCCTTAACGCATATTTTTTGCGTTAAGGCTTGCTATCGCGAATTCATCGCATCAGTAATTTTTCGACATGAAGCAACTTCTCACCATCACAGCGGCCTCCGTGATCGCCACCTCCGTTTCAGGACTCCAGGCGCAACAAGAGCAAGGGGACGCTTTCCCGCCCATCAGCACCCTTGATACACTCGTCGTTACCGCCAACAGGGCCGACCAAACACTTTTCGAACAGATTCAGCCCGCCAGCGTGCTCACGGAAGATCAGCTTCTCCTGCGCATCGAACCCACACTTGGAGAAACCCTGAATCGCCTCCCCGGTGTCAGCTCCACTGGCTATGCCCCCGGTGCCAGCCGCCCGATTCTGCGGGGCCTCGGAGATGACCGCATCCGCATTCTTCAAAACGGCACTTCCTTGCTTGATGTCTCAAACGTAAGCGCAGACCACGCCGTCTCCACAGATCCGCTGTCCATCAGTTCCGTGGAAGTCGTCCGCGGCCCCGCCACTCTTCTCTATGGCCCGAACACCATCGGCGGAGTCGCCAACGTCATCGACAACCGCATTGCTGAAGAACGCTTCACTGGCACATATCCCACGGGAGCCTTCGCCGTCAGCGGAGGCACTGCGGACAACTCCCTTTCTGAGGGCGCTGCGATCACATGGGGACAAGGCCCGCTGGTCTTTCATCTCGATGCCTTTCACCGCAATACCGAAGATATCGAAATCCCCGGCTTCGCCCGCTCTGACAGGCAGCGCGCACTTGATGCTCCTGATGAACCACAACCATTCGGGACGGTTCCTAACAGTTTTTCCAACTCCGAGGGAATCGGCTTCGGCACATCCTACATCTTTGAGAAAGGTTTCCTCGGATTCTCCTACTCCGGCTTGGACTCCGATTACGGAACCGTCGGCGAACCGGACGTTACCATCGGCCTGGAACAACGCCGCTGGGACATGCGCGGAGCAATCGATGAACCAACGGACTTCCTCCGTAGAATCAACTTCAGCCTCGGCTATTCCGACTACACGCACACCGAATTTGAAGGCCCAGCCATCGGCACGGTATTCGAAATCGAAGGCTTCAATGGTCGCCTCGAGTTCCTTCACAACCCCATCGCAGGTTTTGAGGGAACTGTTGGCTACGAAATCCAATCGAGCGATTTCTCAGCTCTCGGCGCTGAAGCATTTCTCCCTCCCGTAGCGAACTCCACCAATTCGCTCTTCTTCTTCGAAGATAAGGAACTCGGAAAAACCCGCTTCCAGTTCGGCGCTCGCTACGACCATCAAGACAACGAAACCAGTGACAATGAGAACTTCGGCCCCAGCCTGAGCCGCGATTTCGATGCGTTCAGCGCATCCGCGGGTATCATTTACAACCCGACCGAAAACTATGCAGTTTCACTCTCCCTCGCATACACGCAACGCCCCCCGACTTACGTTGAGCTGTTCGCAAACGGACCCCATGTCGCCACAAGCACCTTTGAGGTCGGCGATCCGAACCTTGGTAAAGAGGAAGCGTTCTCCATCGACCTCTCCCTCCGTAAAAAGAGCGGCCGGGTCACTGGTAGCGCGAGTGCATTTTATAATCGTTTCAACGATTACATCAGCCTTAACAACACTGGTGCTATCGATCCTGACGACGATCTTCCTATCTTCGCCTATCAGCCCATTAATGCCGACTTCTACGGCTTCGAACTCGAAACCATTTTCCATCTTCTCGGCGCTGTGGAGGAGCCGATCAACACCGGCGCAAAATCCGGCACCATCCCCGCATCGGCAGGCAGCGATACCCGCCTGGATCTCATCCTACGTGCCGATTACGTCCACGCGGAGAATCGCAACACCGGCGAAGCGGTTCCGCGCATTCCCCCTTTCCGCAGCAGTGTGGCACTCGAATACGGAAAGGGTTCATTCACCGCTAGCATCGAAGGTCAATACGCCGCCAAGCAAGATCACAACGCCGACTTCGAGATTCCCACAGACAGTTACTTCCTCCTCGGCGCCAGTGTCAGCTACAAGACATCTCTCGCAGGACTCGAATCCACCTTCTACATAAAAGGCGTGAACCTCACCGACGAGGAAGCGCGTCTAAGCACCTCCTTCCTCAAGGAGGTTGCCCCCCTCGCCGGGCGCGGCGTCGTCGTAGGTCTCCGCACCGAGTTCTGAGAAATGCGGACCGCGAGTCTTCAGCCAGCTCTCCTTCTCGGCGCGCCGCATCACCTCCTCGTATTGGCCCGCCATGGTCGACAGGCAAAACGAACGCAACAGCATCACCGTGGGGTCGGTTGGCTCGCTCATACCGCCACCTCCGTTTGTTCGGCTGGCTCGTCCGGCCCGCCTTCATCCCAACCGTCCAGCAGCGCGTCATAATCCTTCAGGCACACGACCAGGGGGGCGCTCCCGCCACTGTCGTTGGAGATCCCTCCAGGTATCGATCATCGCCAGCACCTCCTTGGCCGAGATCACCGGGTGTGGCGCTGAAAAGAGTTTGCTTAAGCCCTAAATTCATCTTTCTATCTGGCTAAGAAAACGACGAGAAATTCAGATCAAGCAAAGCCCTATCTCCCTCAATGAAAGACAGTACTCCCGTGCATCGCGGAGCCTCGCTTGAACGATTGTCCCCCGAATTTCGGTAAAATCCGCCGATTTGCACCCAGACGGGAACGGGCCAGGTGGTGACGGACACGGAGGCGGAAACCGACCGCTATTGGAACGCGATCATAAGCAACGGCGGTGAGGAAGGCGTCTGCGGTTGGTGCCGAGACCGCTGGCGGATTTCGTGGCAGATTATGCCGCGCGTTTAGCCGACGGCGGGGACGAGGCAAAGCGCGCCTTCACTGCGATGATGGAAATGGGCAAGATCTATGTAGCCAAGATCGAAGCGGCGCGGCGCGGGTGAGAGTTGGGACGCGGCACTCAGACCGGTTTGCCAGGTTCCGGGGGCTACTGAGGCGGTCTGGCTGGAAGCGCTACCTACGGGATAGGAACCGCGTAGATGAGGAGAATATACATCCATCGGGTCGGACGGGTTTGCACCCAAACAGGAACGCGCGGAGGCCGGGGATGTGAAAGGCTGGTCAAATGGAATCAGCAGACACCTCACCAAACCGTCCCCTGAATGCGTCAGCCGCAAATCCAGAGGAACCATGGATCAATTCCTACGATGCGTGCCGCCATCTTGGAATCTCCATCGCCACCCTGCATCGCTGGGTGAAGAAGGG
>JBGTDO010000111.1:0-29971 GCA_041748235.1 Akkermansiaceae bacterium
TTGCAGCAGGATTCAGGTTTTGACCCCTCAGCCCTCCGGTCTTTGCCCTCCCCATCCTTCCATCTCCTATCTTCCATCTTCGCCGCGTAGCGGCCCTCCCATGAGCAACGAAGTTGCGATTAGAGTCGAGAATCTCGGCAAAAAATACGTCATCTCCCACAAAGCCGGAGGCGGCGGGCAATCCTACGAACGCCTCAGCGAGAAGATGGCACACGCCGCCACCGCCCCCTTCCGCAAACTCAGGTCTCAGCTTTCAAGTCTCAGCTCTCCAAAGTCTCCACCCTCAGCCCTCACTCCCCCCTCAAGTTTCAGCTCTCAGGTTTCAGCTCTCTCTTCGAGAGAAGACTTCTGGGCTCTGAAAGACGTCTCGTTCGAAGTGAAGCGCGGCGAAGTGGTCGGCATCATCGGACGTAACGGGGCGGGCAAAAGCACTCTGCTAAAGATACTCAGCCGCATCACAGAACCGACGACCGGTCGAGTCGAGATAAACGGTCGCGTAGCCAGTCTTTTAGAGGTTGGCACTGGATTTCATCCGGAGCTGACCGGCCGGGAAAACATCTATCTTAACGGGGCGATTCTCGGGATGACTCGCGTGGAGATTCGAAGCAAGTTCGACGAGATCGTGGCCTTCGCGGAAGTCGAGAAATTCCTGGACACGCCGGTAAAGCGATATTCGAGCGGAATGTATGTGCGACTGGCTTTTGCCGTTGCGGCACACCTCGAGCCCGAGATACTGATTGTGGATGAAGTGCTCGCGGTCGGCGACGCGCAATTCCAGAAGAAATGTCTCGGAAAGATGGGGGAAGTCTCCCGGGAAGGCAGAACCGTCCTTCTCGTGAGCCACCAAATGGGCGTAATTTCGCAGCTGTGCCATCGTTCAATCATTTTGGACAACGGAACAATTTCTTTCGTCGGTGAGACTCCCCGTGCCATCGAAAGATACCTGGACCAGTCTGCGGGGAACATGGCCGGATTTACGGCCAGTTCAGGTTCATCAAAAGATATTTCTCTAGTGCGAGCGCAAATCTTATCGCTCGATGGAGCCCCTTCTCAACGATTTAGCCATAGAGATGAGATTATAATCGAGGTCACCTGCCAAATTAATCAATGGATTCCGAGCAGTGAGCTGAGAATTGTCGTCAGGGAAAAGACGGGGAGAACGGTTTTTACGTCCGACGCAGAACTGGATGTTCCGGCCCTTCGAAAGGCAACCCGCATAACCGCGCGTGCGACGATTCCCAACACATTCCTGCGGCCAAATATCTATGCTGTCACGCTTGCGGCGTTCGTGCCGCATCAGGTGATAATTGATCTTGTCGAGGAGGCATTGATGTTTACGGTAATTGACGGAGGATCCAAATACGCCGCAAGCGAGGGTATAGACTATGGCGTTGTCTTCGCGAACTGTAACTGGGACATAAAATGTGCGTAAACTACCTATAATTGTATGGCGGAAACTCTTGGTTCACTGTGTGACAAGCTGACGATCGTCAAGCTCAAACAATGGCATTCGAGCAACGATGCCTCGCGGCTTGAAAGCCTCAACGCCCAGGAAGCCCAACTGGTGGAGGAACTCGATCAATTCATTACGGATGCGATATCGGGCAGAATTCCGCTCGCCAGGCTCACCTTTGCGGCCAATAAAGTGTATCGCGAGCGGGATAATTCTGTTGCAGCTGTCGAAGGCAGCCTCGGGGCGATTTTTTCCCATTTAGCGGAAGTCAACTGCAAGCTCTGGCATGAGGTGGACAAAGGATATGAAATTGAAAAGGTGCAGCCGGAATTAAGGGATGGCCTCATCAAGCAATTGGCCTTATTGAATTTGGAGCGGAACCAATGTATCGACCGAATCGATCAGAAACTTCAGGCAGCCGTAGCAGTGCTGCCATCTAAGAACGACAGCACACCGTAATTAACACTATGCATCTAATCCATCGAACCACCTGCCGCGTCTGCGGCTCCTCCGCATTAACAAAGGTCATCGATTTGGGGGAGCAGTATCTGCAGGGCTCATTCGTGAAACCCGGCAAGGAAATGCCGCCCATGCGCCGGATTGCCTGCACGCTCGTACGCTGCGACCCTACCCGCGACGAGCGCGCCTGCGGACTGCTCCAGATGGAACACACTGTGCCTCCCGAAGTGCTCTATTCCGCCTACTGGTATCGTTCCGGCACGAACGATACGATGCGAAACCACCTGCGCGGCATCGCGGAAAACGCCATGACCCTCGTCGGCGATAGGTCTGTCGCCCGCGTGCTCGACATTGGCTGTAATGACGGCACCCTGCTGCACTGCTATCCTCCCGCGTTTGAAAAGTATGGCGTCGACCCGTCCGACATCGCCCAGGAAGTGGGCAACGGAATCAACGTCGTCCAGGATATCTTCCCCTCGACGGACCTGACCAAGCGCCTCGCTGGCAAGAGCTTCGATATCATCACTTCCATCGCCATGTTTTATGATTTGGAAGACCCGATTGCGTTCACCCGCGGGATCAAGGCTGCCCTCGCTGCCGATGGCGTGTGGATCTTTGAGATGTCTTACATGCCAATGATGTTGCAGATGACCTCCTACGATACCATCTGCCACGAACACCTTGAATACTACAGCCTGGCGATCATCGAATACATTCTCAAGGCAGCGGGCATGAAGGTCTTCAACGTCGTGACCAACGATATCAATGGCGGCAGCCTGCGCTGCTACGCGACGCACGCGGAGAACTTCTCATTTCGCAAGGAAGAGTTCATGGCAAATCTCCAGCAGATGCGCCAGGAAGAATTCGACCTGGAACTGGACACCGACAAGCCCTACAAGCACTTTCAGGATCGCATTAACGTCCATCGCGAGGAACTCATTCAGCTGCTCAAGAAGCTCAAGAAGGAGGGCAAGCACATCCACATCTACGGGGCTTCAACGAAAGGGAACACGATCCTGCAATGGTGTGGGATAGACAATCGCTTGGTGGACATGGCCGCCGAGCGGAATCCGGATAAGTACGGTGCCAAGACGCTCGGCACCGACATTCCTATCGTAAGCGAGGCAGAATCGCGCGCGCTGAAGCCCGACTACTATCTTGTGCTGCCGTGGCATTTCAAGGCGGAATTCGTCGAGCGTGAGCGCGAAACACTTGAGAGCGGCTCCGGCTTCATCTTCCCGCTGCCCACAGTTGAGATTATCAGGAAATGAGGGACATCGCTCCACCGCAGAGTGGCGGGAAACCGCGCGGCTTGTTTTTGAACACCTCCCGGGCAAATTGCAGCATCTACGAGTCGGGACGGATGGTTTACGAGTGCTTGCGCCTTTCTGAGCGATTTGAGATCGACTACGCAGAAATCACCCGCGAGCAACGGAAGATCAGCGGGAGCTTCGATTTCTATGCCTTCAACTACCATCATGTGGGAATGGATTGGCTCGATACCCGGCAGGTTCGCAGATTGCCGGGCCTGAAGACGACCTTTGTCTTGGAAACGCTTCCTAACGATCCTTTCGTCCTCTGCCCATCGAAGGATTTTGATGTTTACTGTGCCATTGACCCCACTATGCAGACAACGAATCCACGGGTCTATGCCTTTCCGCGCCCGTTAGAGGTTCCCATCGCTACGTTACCGTCTGTGCCCGACACAGGGCCGCCGATCATTGGGACCTTCGGCTTCGCTACACCAGGCAAGGGTTTCGAATTGGTCGTCGAGGCGGTCAACAGGGAGTTCGATGAGGCAATCGTGCGCATTAACATCCCGCCCGGCACCTACGCGGAGGACGCCATGTGGAAACTGCAGCGACGCTCTTATGCCGAATATCTCAGCGAGCTCTGCCGCAAAGTGGCGAAGAGAGGCGTTCAGGTCGTCGTCACAAACGACTATCTCAGCAAAGAGGAGTTGATAGCTTGGTGTGCGCGAAACACCTTGAACTGTTTCCTTTATTGTCGGAACCAGCCCGGTCTAGCAGCAACCACCGATCAGGCCATAGTCAGCGGTCGTCCGCTGGCTGTTTCGACCAACGAGACGTTTCGGCACATTCATCACTACTTAAAGCCCTATCCCTTCTGTAGCCTGCACGAATCTATCGCCGCTTCTTCGTCGCAAGTTCGTCAGATGCGGGAGGAATGGGCACCCTCCCACTTCGCCCGACGCTTTGAAGCTGTATTGACAGACAAGGGTCTATTTGCGGCTGGGCAGGGCACTGGGCACCGGAGGGCAATGGACATCGAACTGTGTGGAAAACCCGCCGATACCGTCGTGCGACGCGGCTGGAGAAGGTTCCTTCGCGCCTCGCGGCATTTTTTTGCGCCCGCCTCAGCGCCGTCAATCCGGCCAAGAGCCTCTTCATCGGGTGCCGTATGCGAGGCGACCGTCCTGATCGTTTCGCATCCCCGCTCGCAGTGTGGCATCCATCAATACGGACTAAACATCTTTAGTGCGCTGCGAAAGTCCGCCCGCTATCGGTTTGCTTATGCGGAGTGCTTGAATGAGAGGGCGTTGCGCGATGCAGTGACGCGGTTTCGGCCAGCCGCGATCCTATATAATCACTATCCAGTAACGATGCCTTGGCTCCACCCTGGCATCACTCGCGACTATTGCTTCCCTCAACTCGGAATCCTGCACGAGGTCACTCAGCGGGAGGCCGACAGCGCCACTCAAGAGTTGTTCGATTACCTCGTCTGTCCCGATCCAACGTTGATTTCTCGTCACCGGTTTATTCTAAAAACCCCTCGACTGATCCCTCCTTATATCAATATGCAGCCTCTGCCTGAAATACCTACAGTGGGCAGCTTCGGTTTCGGCTTCGGCGACAAAGGCTTTGAGAAACTCATACGCGTCGTACAAGAAGAATTCGACTTAGCGAGGATTATTCTGCGACTACCCTTCAATGACATCGTGGACCCAGGAGGCAAACATCACTCACTGGCAACTGCAAAGCGGTGTCGGGCTCTAGTCTCAAAGCCGGGGATCGAGCTGACAATCCGCCATGATTTCCTTCAGAGACCCCAGCTTCTAGATTTCCTAGCCAGCAACACTCTTAACGCTTTCTTTTACGACGTAAATAAGGATCGCGGGATTTCCAGCACCATCGAGCACGCGCTCGCTGTCCAGCGGCCGCTCGCCATTAACCGCTGTGGAATGTTCAGGCATGTTCATTCGGCAACGCCTTCCATCTGCATCGAAAACATTAGCCTTCGGGCGATTGTCGCCAATGGAGTCGCTCCACTCGTCCCTTTTTATCATGACTGGAGTGAAGCTAATTTCATTCTCGCATATGAGCGCATCTTCGAAACGGTCTTCGCAGCTAAGTATGGCGATCGTAAGGCAACCCATATCCTATCCGAAACGTCAGCGACTGAGTTGGCGCGCTGAATCTTATGTTAACATCCAGTCATTCCTCTCGCCTTCCCGGCGTTACCTCCTTTAATCGCATCCTCGATAACGCAGCGCGGCAGCAATATGCGCCCGTCATCAAGCAACTTTTCGAGTTATTGCCGGAGATGATGGCGCGCAAAATTCCCGAAGCGAATATCCAGCAAGCATTCGTCTTTGATGCGGTTCGGAACTTTGCGTCCGCCTTCATTAAGCCTCGAATATTGTGCGTCGGCAGCTTTGAGGACACCGCTTCCGGCGGTCTTAAGAAACTTGGTTATCGAATCAAGGAGATAGACCCCGCCATCAATTACGATCTCGATCGGTTTTCGCGCCGGTTATTTACCCGCAAAGCAAGTTACGATGTGATCTTCTCAACGTCTGTCATCGAACACGTCCCAAAGGACGAGCTCTTTATCGCGCAAATCGGTGACCTACTCTCCCCTGGAGGCGTCGGCATTCTGACCTGCGACTACAATGACCAATATCAACCCGGCGATCCCCTGCCGCAGGAAGATCATCGCTTCTATACTCAAAAAGACTTCACCGGACGACTTCTCCCACGGTTGCCTAACTGCAAGCTTGTCGATGAGCCGCGCTGGGACTGTCCGGAGCCGGATTTCCTGTATGGCGGGATTCGTTATACTTTCGCCACGCTCGTCTTTCGAAAGGATCTTCCTTGACCGCATTGATCTTCGGTGCAAGCGGCCAGGACGGACATTATCTAACCAGCCGTTGTTTAGCTCGCGGCATCAAAACTCTTGGCGTGTCTCGCACAACGAGCAGCACCTGGTTGGGGGGGAATGTAAGGCAGTGCGAGGAGGTTGATGCGTTGGTGTCCGCGCATCGTCCCGACTACATTTTCCATCTCGCAGCAAACTCGACCACTAGACATGACGCCCTTTTTGAGAACCATGAAACAATTTCCACTGGGGCGCTAAATGTGCTCGAAGCGGTTAAGACACATTCACCGGAATCAAAGGTGTTTTTGATCGGCAGCGGACTGCAATTCGTCAATCGAGGGGAGCCGATCAGCGAGTGCGACCCATTTGAGGCTAGCAGTCCCTACTCGGTTGCGCGGATTCATTCCACTTACGCGGCTCGGTACTATCGCGAGTTGGGTGTGCGCGCCTACGTCGGCTACCTGTTTCACCACGAGAGCCCATTGCGGAAGCCGCATCATGTCAGCCAGAAGGTTGCGCAAGCCGCCCTCCGCATCGCCGCCGGCAGCGGTGAGACGCTGGAGATGGGGGATATCGCGGTGCGCAAGGAGTGGGCGTTCGCTGGCGATATCGTTGCGGGTATGTTGAAGCTCGTCGAGCAGGAAGACGTGTTCGAGGCGTGCATCGGCACCGGCATG
Source organism: Akkermansiaceae bacterium (assembly GCA_041748235.1). Classification (GTDB taxonomy): domain Bacteria; phylum Verrucomicrobiota; class Verrucomicrobiia; order Verrucomicrobiales; family Akkermansiaceae; genus Luteolibacter. The sequence goes on from JBGTDO010000111.1 coordinate 6,709, forward strand.
CCCTACTCAATTGAGGAATGGCTCGAAGCCTGTTTTAAGTCCGCAGGTCTGAACTGGCGCGATCATGTCCGTCTTCAAGAAGGATTTCGCGCCGAGTATCCCCTCCTGGTGTCGAATCCAAACGTCATGCGCACGCTTGGTTGGCGACCGAAGGTAGATTTCACCGCCTTGGCAGCAATGATGATGGAAACAACCCCTGCACTTGCATTGGATGCCAGGCAATGATCCTCCAGCCTCGAAACGCCGACATGTGCTCCTCGGCCAGTTGATTTCCAACGGAGACTGCCTTTATGCCACCACGGTGGCCCAGCAAATCAAATGCGATGATCCTGGTTGCCAACTGACTTGGGCGGTTAGCGAACGTTGTAAATCCGTCCTGGATGGCAACCCGCATGTGGACGCGCTTTGGGTATGGCCAGCCTTCGCCAATCCTGCGCTTTTGGAAGTATGGAGCGATTTTAAAAAACAGGCTGAGGCCCGCCTTGCAAACGGCGACTTTGACGAATTATACCTGACGCAGTTCGTCGCCGAGAACGTCACTCGCTGGGACGGAAATTTGCGCGCGGCGATCCTGCGGGGCTACCCAGGTAAGATCACAGTCCCCATCACGCCCGTGATGCGTCTTTCGCCGCATGAAGTGGAAAACGCCCGGCGCTTTGCCAGTCAGCATGGACTTGTAAGAAGAACCGGCGAGGAGCCAATGTCGGAGGCTCCGGTCATTCTCTTTGAGTGCGCGCCCGGCAGCGGCCAGTCTTTTGTCACCCCGGAGTACGCCCTTGAGGCAAGCCGGCTCTTGCTCGAACGATTCCCGAATGCGTATATAGTGGTCTCGTCCCATCATCCGGCGTCCGGCTCGCACCCGCAGGTTCTGGACGGGAGCAAACTATCTTTTCGCGAGACCGCTGAACTTTCCCACTACTGCTCGTTGCTGCTTGGCTGTTCGAGCGGATTGACCTGGCTTTGCACATCGGAGGCGGCGCGGAGACTGCCGACGGTACAGCTACTGTCCAGTAGTATCGGAGACTGCAATTCGATGTCCAAGGATCACGCACGTTGGAACCTCCCTACCGAAGATATCGTTGAGCTATTCGATCCCTCTCTCAAGGAGGTTATTCAATGCGTGAGTTTCTTATTGGACAAGGGGGCCGTGGCCGCCAAGCAACGGTTTCATCAAGATAATTCACAGCCTTACCGCGCCTATCAAGTACTGTGGTCTTCACTGGTTACCCTTGGTGAGTATAAGAAGGCGATGGAGCTGCTGTGGCGCAATAGGACAAATCTCTTGCAACCGAAGATGTGGCTTTGGCATGCCCTCATTTTAGCGAATGGTCTTAAGAGGCGAATCATTCGCATGAGAGTTCATCACTAACATTTCGCGGCTCTCGATCAACCGAGCATTCGGTTCGTGTCATTTATCGGAGCCCGCGCATTTTGATCGGCACACTTTGAAGGTTTCGGTCTGGCATAACAATTTCGCTCCTTGAGGCAATGGCTTCTGGGCTGCCTATTGTGGCAACACACACCGGCGGAACACCGGAGATACTTCACAAGGGGATCAACGCGTTGATTTTTCCCAAGAATGATTCCCACTCGTGCGCAGCTTGTGTGGTAAAAGTGCTCACCGATAGGCAACTTGTAAACGCGATTTGCACGAGAGCACGAGAGACGATTGAGCGCGGTTTCAGACTTGAGGCGATGGTGGGTTCGATTGAAGAGCATTTAAGATCCTGTTTATAACTGAGATGCGTGCTCTTTTTGATGCATCGCGGCTCGCTCAAGGGCTGGTAGATCCGAGAACTAGAACGGGTATCTATCGGTATTGTGATCGGATTTTTGAGGGACTGCTGAGACATCGCGATGTGGAATTGCGCCTTTGTGCGCCGTTCGCGCTGGAAGCGACGGCCAAATGGTTTGTCGAGCGAGCGCCCTCGGGGATGCCGCCGCTGCCTCACGCGCCGTGGCAACACCGGCTGAGCCCGCCCGTCGTGAAGTTGCAGGAATACATTAATGCGACGATCAAGGATCGTCGCTCTTCGATGCGCCTGTCGCGACGCCTCGGGGCTCTTGGGATTGCTGCATTGCGGAAACCTCAGGAACGCATTGACACGGAAACGGTAAAATGGACCAACATCTATCATTCGGCTTGGTTCCCTATTCCATCTCAGATCAATCGTGCTCGTCATCTCCAACCGTTCCTCACCGTGTATGACTTGGTGCCAATTCGGATGCCCGAGTTATGCCTGAGGGGTGTGCCTGAGCTTTTCAGCAGAATTCTGAAGTCCGCGCGCGAGCGAACTCATTTCCTGACGATCTCACATAGTACGAAAGACGATTTGTGCGAGTTCCTTGGAATTGCTTCTGAGAGGGTGACTGTGACGCATCTGGGAGCGGACAATAAGTTCTTCAGGGGCGAACAGGTCCACGGTGAGGCGGTCGGCGGGATTATCGGGAATCCGGAAGGGCCCTACATCCTGAGTGTGGCTACTTTGGAACCACGCAAGAATTTACCGATGCTCGTGAGAGCGTTCGCGAGGCTGGTGCGAGAGGAAAAGATCGAGGACCTTTCGCTGGTTCTCGTGGGCGGTAAGGGATGGGCCTATGACGCGTTATTCAGGGAAGCATCCGTGGACGCCTCGATCGAGCGCCGGATTGTTTTCACCGGATTTGTTCCTGACGACGGTTTAGTGGCGCTTTACCGCGGGGCACTGGCCTTTTGTTACGTGCCCTTCTACGAGGGCTTCGGACTGCCTCCTCTGGAAGCGATGCAGTGCGGGGTTCCGGTCGTGACCTCGAACACGTCATCCCTCCCTGAGGTGGTAGGAGACGCGGGGCTCATGGTTGATCCTCACGACGAAGATGCTCTTTGCGCTTCTCTTCTCGATCTCTATCGCAACCAGTCGCTGCGCGAAGAATTGAGCAGGCGTTCGCTGGCTCGGGCGGAGCTCTTCAGTTGGGGGAAGTGCGTGGGTGAAACCGTGAAAGCATACGCGACAAGCCTGGAGAACTAACCTAGACCAATTCCATGACAACGATTCGAAAGGATGCCTTCTGGGCGAAACTTGCCGGTTGGCTACGATCCGTTTCTCTCGGGCGACATGTACATAGCTACTGGCCCACGAAGGCGACCCTGTTCGACGGAGACCGAAGATTGGTCCACCGGAGAGCTGCCAGAACTCTCCGAAGCTGGCGCAAGGTGCCACACTGGGCGAAAGAAGGGGAGCAGGTAAGGGAGGTGTACAATGGCGGAGACATTCTTGATATTGGAGCCTACCACGGAATATATCAGTTCCTGCTAGCTCCGAAGGCGCAGCCTGGCGACCGCTTTTTCGCCTTCGAGCCGGATCCGCGGGCGTTTCCTGTTCTTCTAAGCAATCTATCGGCGGCGGCCGAGATTTATAGTCACGTCTCCTTTTCCGGCATGCCATTTCCCGCCGGGGATGGTAACATCTGCGAAATCAGCTTCCCGCAGGGAGAGGGAAACCATCCTCAATTCCTCCCGATCGAAGATTCCTCAAGCGACAAGGCAAGGCGCTCGATCTCCATCGACTCTGTGGTAGAGAAGTTCGACATCCGCGTCCGGTTCGTAAAAGTCGATGTGGAGGGCGCGGAACTGTCGGTACTTCGCGGGATGAAGGAAACGCTCATGAAGCATCGGCCCACCGTCATGATGGAGATTCATCCACCGATGCTGCCTTCTGGTGTGAAGGTTTCGGACGTTGTCGATTTCATGCTATCGCTCGGCTATGTCGAGAAACCACTATATGCTAATCATTCAATTTGGATAGCCGGTTAAATTCAGGTGCCGGGCTCCCCGGGAGAGATCGTATCACCGTTGCCTGATTCGTAGAAAATTCCCCCGTCTCCTCATATTATGCCTGCGTCATCGGGGGTAAGAATGCGGATATTGGCAGCCTTTCACCGGTTGAAAAGAACCGCGCCCACCGGGGGGGAGCTTTACGATCGGAGATTATACGAGGCCATTGGCCAGGACTGCGATGTAGTGCCGACGAATGTCCGCTACCGCTGGTTTGTGCTGAGGGTGCACGTTTTCATCTGGCTCCTATGTTTTAAGGAAAAAGCCCGCCGGGCAGACTGGATTTGCCAGGCGGCGTCTGGTGGAGAACGATCTGCTCTGCTCGTGCGGCTGACCCGAAAACTGTGGCCGACGGTGCGTCACCTCGGCATCGTGCATCATCCACGCTGGCTGGAAGATCCCCGGGCCCGGCAGAAGGAAGTGAAATTCTATAACCGCTTTGATCGGCTGCTCGTTATCTCCGATCACATTGCGGCGCTTTTGCGAGAAGCGGGCGTGACGGTGCCTCTATCGATCTTGCGCCCCGGTTGCAGTCGTCCCCTTCTTGCCGGTGTCGCAAAAGAGCGACCACCCCTCATTCTGTGGAACGGTCATTTGCTGGCGCGAAAAGGCCCGCAAGTTCTGCTGGAGGCACTGGGGCAACTGCCGTCCTCTGTGCCGCACAGGATTGAGTTCATCGCCGCGACCCAGACGGACGCGGCGTTTACAGCGCGTTTTCAGAAGGGGCTTGCTAAGTTGAATCAGCAGGGCAGTCCCGCCGTCCTTCGAGGGCGGCTGGATCGGGAAGATTTTGAGAGGCGTCTCGCTTCAGCGGAAATCTTCTGCCTGCCCAGCGAGGTGGAAGGATATTCGATCGCCACTGTGGAAGCGATGGCGGCCGGATGCGTGGTGATCCTCCCGCGCACGGCCAACTTCGTCGAACTTTTGGGGAGTGAGGCCTATGAAGGCTTTTTCCCGCCAGGGGATTCTGACGCTTTGGCAAACCTCCTCCACATCCTGCTGGCGTCGCCAGAGTTGCGGACGCGTCTCCGCTCGATCTGTGAAGCGCGGGCGGCAGAGCTGCCTACTTGGGACACCTTCGCGGCGGATGCCAGGATATTCTGCCGCCGCCAGCTCATCTCGCACGAATGAGGCAGTGCGGGCCATTGATGGAACCAGGCCATCACTTCGCCCCTGGTTGGACCCGGATGATCGGAGAACCAGCATTCATTGCGGCGCAGCTCTGGCGAGTCATTGGTAAACCGCGATGAATCAATCAGTGAAGCTCGCAATCTTCAAACCCGACGGCCTGGGCGACTTCGTTCTGGCGTTGAGCGGCATCCGCCTGCTGGTGGAAAGGTTTGGTCCTGAGAATACGGCTATCGTGGTCACAAGGACGGTTGAGCCCCTGGCAAAAAGTGAGTGTCCGGGCTGCAGGATCATCGCGATCCCCTACACCCCGAGCGGACTTCGACGAAACTTGCTGTCCCTCTGGCGGGCTCGCCAGGCCCTGCGCAGCTTTGAGCCCGGGGTGGTGGTGTCCATGAGGCATCAGCGTGATCGTTTCTATCAACTGCTGTTTTCGGCGATGCGATGGCAGCGCTGTTATGTCATCGAGAATCTCCTCCGAAAGTGGCTGCCTCCCTCTTATTTTTGGCTGGAAAACCGCTCGTTTCAACGGACAGGCACAAACGTAATAGACTTTCCTATCGACGCCCCCGAGGGACTCTGCCTGGAGTTAGAGGCCCATCGTCGGATGGTTTCATCGGTGATCGGCGAGGATGTATCCGTGGACGCCATTAAGCCGACGCTCTCGGCGTGCGTGACCAGCGAACCGATTCTACTCGTCAGTCCGCTGGGGAGCATACCGGAGAAGACATATCCTTTCCCCAAACTGGCGGAGGCCATCGCACAAATTCCAAGAATCCACGAGTTGTTAGTGGTGCTCTGCGGTTCTCGCCGACAGGCAACGGCTTTGGAATCGTTGCGAAGACAACTGAATCAGGTCGGGATTTCCCACGCGGAGATCAGGTGCTCGGATACGGTAGTGGAATTTGTGCGATTTGTGGGAACGGCTCAAGCGGTGATAACCGTGGATACGGCTGCCGCCCATATCGCGACCTCGCTCGATAAGCCGACGGCGGTGATCTTCGGGGGGGTCTATTATGGTCTTTACGGCCCGTGGAGCCGATCATCCCGACAGCAATGGGTGCTTCCGCCTCTGGAGACTGAGCAACGCGCGCTGCATCCTTCGGCAGGCAACGAGGTTGGCTGCATCGCCCCATCTGAAATTGCCTCCGCCCTTCGGCGGGCTCTTGCTGTCAGTTCTGGCCCAGCCGCAGGATCTCTGTGATCCTGCGGTCCGTCATAGGCGAATTAGCGTATTTTCATCTGAAGAAGAATTTTTTTCGTATGCTTCTCGAAACCTGTTCCCTGACTTATGTGCTTCAGATCAGCAAGCCCTTGTTCTGATGGCGAACACTTGCTGGGACGCGGGCCGGGTGGAAATACCGACGGAGCTGACGGGCTCGGAAGTTTCCGGTTTTGCCATCGACGATGGAGAGGACATCAGGCGTTAGGGCGCCGGTGCAAGTGACCATGCCGAATCCTATTCAGTTCATCCTTTGTCTCCTTGCCGGGCTGGTGCTGGCGCTTGTTCTCGGGATTTTGGTGGGTTCGGGGGCGTTTCTGCCGCTGGTAATTCTGGTGCTGGCCGGTGGTCTGCTCTGGCTGGTGGCGCATCCCGCCCTGGCCGTCGCAGGCTGTGTCATTTTCTACGCCTCGGGAATTACGGCTCCCTATATCCCGGACAAGCTCAATCTCGCACTCCTGCTGTCGGCCTTCATCGTCGTTATGGTGGTGGTTCGGAGGACGCTGAAGTTTGGTCAAAAGATCGAGTGGACCGTGATGCACTGGCTCCTGGCGGCGTTCGTGGGAGTGCTCCTTATGACCATGGCGGTGCGTGGCTGGGGCCTCCAGATTTTGGGATCCGACATGTGGGGCGGGATGTTTTATCCGGTGATGATGCTTAACGTGTCGCTGGTTTTCGCCCTTCCCAAGTTGGGCATGCCAGCGCGGTGGTGGCCACTCTCTCTGCTGGGGATGGGGCTTTTGGGACTGATCCCCTTTGCCGCCGATGTGCTCGCTCACAGCGGAGTCCGTCTCTCATTTCTCGATGCATTTGTTCCGCTGACGGCGGAACTTTCGCCGAGCGACGGTCCCGATCCTAACCGTCAAAGCATCCGCTATCTGGGGGGATCCACGTCCGGCCTTTTTCTGATCATTGCGGTGTTCATCCGCTACCGATTTGCTTACGTTTTTAGCTTCCGGGGTATCTGGCTGATTTCGGTGGTGGGTGCGGGCATCGTCATGTCTCTAATGGGCGGATCCCGGACTTTTTCGGGCATGCTAATCCTCTTGATCCTTTTGATCGGCGCGCTGGAAAAATCGATCACTTTGCCCCGAGTCTTCGCGGGCCTGGCTGCGGCGGGATTTCTTCTGCTCTCGGCGACGCTGCTCATACGAGAGCTGCCAGAGGCCATGCAGCGTTCATTGAGTATAATTCCGGGGATCGAGGCGGCGGAGAGTGTCGAAGGAGAGGCTTCTTCAACGGTTAGCTGGCGGTTCCTCCTGTGGGAAGAGGCGTGGAAGCAGCTCCCCCATTACTGGCTCGTCGGCAAAGGCTACGCCTTTTCCGAAAGGGAAATGCAGCAGGTGACGGGCGAGTACCAAAAATACGATGAGTTGGCCTGGGCGCTCGTCACCAGCGCGTATCACAACGGTCCCTTGAGCATGCTGATCGGTCTCGGAATTTTCGGCTTGATCACGGGTGTTGGATTAATGACGGCAGCCGTTTTCAGGCACTGGCGGTTCTGGGGAAAACCGTGGCAGGATGCTCGCCTGCAACAGGCTCATCGGGTGATGTTCGCCTACCTGGTGGTTCAGGTTTTCATTTTTATCCTCGTCTATGGAGACGTTCATAAATCTTTCCCTCCATTATTCTTCACGATGGCCATCCTGGAAGGGCTGATGGTCAGTGACCGACAGCTGCTCGGAGAACGAAGACGGCGGTTGAAAACTACGGTCAATAGCGGTCGCGGACAGGACTCTCCCCCCGGGGAGAAATGGGCGCACGCTCCTCCTGCCAAGGCGAAACCGGCGGACCAGGGGAAGCCCACCGCCTATTTGGCGCTCGAATCGAAGAGTGGGGTTCCTACCCGGTTTGTGCTGGACCGTGACGAAATTTTAATTGGGCGTGGGGAGCCGGCTCCCGGGGTCGATCTCGAACCTTTCGATCAAAGCGGCAGTGTCTCTCGGCGTCACGCGGCCATTCGCATGGGAGACCACCTTTTCTTTCTGGTGGATCTTGGCTCTACCAATGGTACTTGCTTAAACGATGGGAGGACGGCTTCGCCGCATCAACCCATCCGATTGCACTCCGGGGATACCATCTCTATGGGTGACGTCGTGCTGCGATTTTCGTGGGCGCAGAGCGAATCGCAGCGAGGCTGATCCAATGCGAGTGGCGATTGATACAAACTGTCTCTATATGACGCAGGCGGGTGTGGCCCGATACGTGAGGGGCCTGTTGGCCGGGTTTCGAGAATTGGCTCCCTCCGATCTTGAACTGATGGAGCTGGCCTGGCCGGTCGAGAATTTTGCCTATCGACAGCCGACGCGAGCGCTCAAGACGGTTTACCGCGAGCTCATCTGGGCGAAAACACTTGCCCCCTGGATGGCCGCTTCCCGTGGTTGTGATGTGATTCATTCCACCTCCGGGCCGGTGATCCGCATTCCAAAAGGAAAACCGCACGTGATCACCCTTTACGATCTCGCCTTTCTGCGCTGCCCGGAAAGGTTTCGCTGGTGGCAGCGCAGAAGTGGCGCCGCCAGGTTGCAAAAGGTTTCGGAGGCTGAATGCGTGATCTGCATCAGCCGCTTCACGGCCGATGAAGCCATGGCCCTCTTGGGGATTCCCGCCGCCAAGCTGGAGGTGGTCCATCTTGGGTGTGATTTTGTGGATAAAGGGATGTCAGCAGAGGAACTTGTGCCATTGGAAAGTTTGCCGGAGCGGTTTTTCCTCTTCGTCGGCTCACTGGAACCCGGAAAAAATCTCGACCTCTTAAAGCGCACCTACTCCCTCGCGCGCGAGCGGGGCGAGGACCTGGCTCCCCTCGTCATTCTGGGAGCCCGCTGGCAGGGGGTGCCTGGGGAAGGCCCCCCCCCGGAGGACTGGGTTTATCTGGGGCGACAGCCGGATGCGGTTCTGGTGTATCTTTATCGCCGGGCGGTGGCGCTCGTTTTTCCCAGTAAATACGAGGGATTCGGGCTTCCTGTCGCTGAGGCAATGACGCTGGGCTGTCCGGTCATTTGCTCGCCAGTGGCCAGTCTTCCTGAGGTGGGAGGCGAGGCGGTGCTGTATGCGGAGCAGACGGCGGATGCTTACCTGGAGGCGATGACGTCCCTCATGCGCGACGGGCCGCTGCGCAACGATATAATTGCGAAAGGACGATTGCGGTCAGGGCGATTTTCCTGGAAGTCCTGCGCGGCGGGCACTCTCGAGATCTACCGTCAGCTTTTTTGAAGGATGGGACCGTGGGATTCTCCTTCGTCACGCTGGCTGCTCTTGTTTCTCGGCCTGGTGGTGGCGGTGTTGCTGGGAGCGGTCCTCCCGACGATCGATATCGTTCTTGTCATAGGAGGCCTGGTCGTAATCGCGATCGCTGCGATTTCGCTTTTCTCCTTCCGCTCCTACCCGCCTTATGTGGTTCCGCTGCTCGCCATCCTGGCAGGGTATGCTCTCGGAGGCCGGGGTTTCTCGAATCTCAGGGTGCCAGGAACGGCTCTCTATGTGGGCGAATTGCTGATCCTGGTCTTTGCGGGTTACATGGCCGCCACGATTCCCTTTCGGAGACAGAAGCTGCTGCAGGGAACTTTTTTCGAGAAGCTGGTGCTTGTCTTTATGGCCTATGGTTTCCTGCGCCTCTGTTTCAGTCTCCGCGATTACGACGCTCTGACAGCGATCCGGGACAGCGCTTCCTGGTATTATGGGGCGTTTTTCGTAGTGGGCGCGTATTTCTCCCGCTCGCCCCGAAACGTTGGCCTGCTCTTCAAGCTACTCCTTGGGATTGGATTGATCTATCCGGCCTGGGGTGCCCTCAACAACTGGTGGCCAGGTCTGCTGCAGCGTTTATCGGTGTCCGGATATCCCCTAATTATGTTGAAGGGAGATCATCTGGGGATGAATCTGGCGATGGCGACGCTGTTGCTTCTGATGTTCGCCAAACTGTCATCCGGCCTTTGGAAAATGGCGCTGACGGGGTGGGCGGCGGTTGCTTTCGCCATGACGGCATTTGGGATGGCCCGTGCCGCCTATGTCGGCCTCCTATTCGGAATGGTGTTCCTGACTATCACCTATAGCCGCTGGCTCTTGGGGCGAATGCTCCTGTTCCTGCCGGTGGGCTTCGTGGCTGCGTCCGTCGTCTTTCTCGTCGCTGAGTCTGGGAGCCAGGATGAGCAACTAGGGGTGCTGCTGGACGAAGTCGTTTCCATCGTGGACGTGGGAGGAAGGCGTGACTACGCCACGGCGAGCGGAGCGATGTCCTCCGATAACAATGAATATCGCCTGGAATGGTGGGGTTACATTCTAAAGGAAGTCGTGCCTAAGTCTCCCCTCGTTGGCACCGGGTTCGGGGCGGATATCACGACCAATTTTATGGTGCGAAGATTCGGCCCGGCGGCAGCGCTCTCGGGAGACGACGATGCTCCCCGCAGCCCGCACTCCATTCATTTCACTATCCTGGCCAGGATGGGGTTGGTGGGGCTCATGCTTTGGGCGACCCTGATCGGCGCGTACGCGTTTCACCTTCTGAGGGCCATTTTTGCGGCAAGGCGGGCAAAGGACTCGACGCGAGCATGGCTTCTCGCGTCGGTTTCCGGGTTGTTTTTCATCATCCTGGGCACAGCATCTTTCGGCGTCCTGATCGAAGGCCCTTTTGCGGGAATTTGGTTTTGGTTTATCATGGGGGTGGGCAGTGCCCTGGGGAGGTGGACACCAGAGCATTCCGAAGCCTTCGCCAACGCCTGGCGCTTTCCTAGATTCATTCGCTTCTCCGCCGACCCAGCTTCATCGGACGAGCCCGACGAGCTCCCGGTGGAGGGACCGCGCGAAGATGGTCAATTCGTAGCGTCGTAGAAAATGCTCGCGAAGAGACTCGAAGGAGTCGTCCCACAAACACTCCAGGAGTGCTGCGGCCACCTCCTCCGGATTCCGGGGCGACACCAGGTACGGCCAGTCAGCAGGGACGGCTTCCGGAACCCCCCTCCAGCGGGTAGTCACGGGCGGCAGTCCGTGCGCCATCGCTTCGAGCAAGACCACGGGCAGTCCTTCGTTCGGATAGTATGTGGGAAAACAGAGACAATCGGCGTCCCGGAAGAGGCGGGCCTTTTTTGGGCCGGAGGCGAATCCGACATACTGGACGAAGGCGGGGGCTGACTTCTCGAACTCGCGCCTCGTGCTCTCGTCCGCAAACTCTCCGGCGACGACAAGCTCCAGTCTGAGCCGGGTTTCGGCCACCTGGCTCTGCGCGAGCCGGATTGCTTCGATGGCGTCGAAGAGGCCTTTTTCCCGCATGCAGTGCGCGAGAAAGAGCGCTCGGAAGACCGCCGGTGAGGCATCTTCTGAAGGCTGGCGCTCACTGCGCTCGTCCCACCGACGTTTTCGTTCTGGTAAAAGAGTTTTCGTGAAGTCCGGGCAGGGGTCGGGGATGCCATAGGGAATCACCGCGATGTGCCGGGGCTGAAGAATGGCGGCATCCGCTCGGTTCAGTTCAGCCAGAGATATCGCGAGATCCGCGCGTCCAAGCAGGGCGAGAGTCAGTCTCTTCTCCCAGCTGGTCGCGTATTGATTGAGCCATTCGCCCAGTCCCACCGCATGCCAATGGAGAACCAGCTTCTTAAAGAAGGGACGGCAAAGGATCATGACGATCCAGTCCCGATAGAGCGCCGCTCTTTTCGGAGGAGCGGGGGCGTAATAAAATGTGCTGATTCCGTATCTAAATCGGCAGTAAACAGCTTTGATACAATAACCGCAGAGCCGGAGAAGTTTACCGGGCCGTGCGGCCCCGATATCGGCGACGCTTTGCGAGAGGCGGACATTAACGTGGCAGCAACTGACCTCCCGCTCGTCCAAATTTCCGCGGGGATGGGACAGGCAGTCACCCCCTAGGGCTTCGATCATGAGTTGCACCATGTAGCTTTGTCCGTGGTGCGGGGGGGGAGTGTGGGCGAAAACAAGCAATTTCATGATGAAAAATGACTGGCGTCGCCATTGAAGCCGAGGCAGTCGCACCGAAGCAACCGATTTAGCCGGTGCCACGCGTCTAAGCGGAAAAGGACACTGGAAACTGTGGGAAAAGCGGTGTTGGCCGCACCGCCGCGGAAAGAAGTCTCTTGCTCAGGCAGAGGAGATTAGCAGCGAAACGCTTCAGAGGGTGTGTTCGCGCTGCGCCGCCGAATGAGCCCGCGCAGTCCGTGCGAGAACGGTGCGAGAACGGGATTGCCGCGGCGGGGCGGCGGCGATAGACTGGCTGCCCGTGACAAAAAAAAAGTTCGAGACGACACTGCGGCGTCTAAGCGGCGTCCCCGGCTTGAGCGAGCACGAAAAGATCCTGTTCGCTCGCAGCCTCGCGGCGACACCGGACGAGCGCTGGAGGACGCACGAAGCGTTTCTCCGCTCGCACGGCTTGTTCACGCGCTCGCAGCGGCAGGCATACGGTTTCAAGTAGCGGGCATGTCCGCCGCGATCCTGCAGGGCACGCCGGCGACGACGCTCGACACTGATCTGTGGATCGACCTGCCCGAGCGGAAGTATGTAAAAGTGCTGAACCTCTGCCAGCGGCAGGGGGCCACTATCCTGGCGCGCACTGTGGTCGCGTTGAGCGACGATACGCTGGTCAACTTCCTTTACCGCATCGATGGGCTGCCTTCCTTCCAGACGGAGCTGCGCAAGTCCAAGCGGCTTGAATGGCAGGGGATGAAGGCACCCGTGCTGCGGCTGGAAAGCATTATTCGAAGCAAGAAATTCGTCGGCCGTCCGAAGGATCTGGCGCATCTGCCCTTGCTGGAACAGACCCGTGCCTGCCGCGATGCGGAGTCGGCGGCTATCCGAAGGGCCGCGAAATCGCGGAAGCGCAGCGAACTGCACCGCGCCTCTACAGGCCCACTTGAGTGAGCGGCGAGGCGCTGGAGGCGGGGCACTCCCGCAAAGGCCGCTTGCCTATTTAGGGCTGTCACGACACGCTCACTTCTTCTCTGACCCGATGACTTCCCGATGATGCTGAAGCGACTTTTTTCCAGCCTTCACCGGCCAATCTATGAAAAGAGGATAAAGGTTCTTACCGGATTGATCGCCCCCTATCTCCGAGACGCCGATCGCGTCTTGGACGTGGGCTGCGGAACGGGTCGACTTGGAGAGATGCTTCGAGACCGGACGGCACAGTTGGGCACGCGGGTGGAGGTCTGCGGATTAGAAAAGTTCAAACGAGGTGACGAACCGATTCCCGTCACGCAATACTCAGGCGGCGCTTTTCCTTTCCCTGACCGCTCTTTCGACGCGGTGATGATGGCGGACGTGCTCCATCACGAGTCTGATCCTGAAGCGCTCCTCCGCGAATGCATTCGAATTTCCCGGCGCCTTATTATCATAAAAGATCATCAGATCGCGGGCTTTCTCGCCTATCCCAGAATCTGCCTGATCGATTGGGCCGCGAATGCTCCCTACGGAGTCAAGTGTCTCTTTCGATACCATACGCAGACGGAATGGAGAGCGCTTTTGGATCGTTTTCAACTCGATCTTGTGGCCGATTATCCTCGCATCAATCTCTACCCGCCGGTGGTGAATTGGCTGTTCGGCCGACGCTTGCAGTGTCTTTGCGTTACGCTCGTGAAAACAGGGGTGCGTGCCGGGGAAGACGCCTAATTACGCGATGGAGCCCGCGCCAAACCCGAACCGGAAACTGGGGAAAGACATTCTCCGCCTGCTCAGGCCCCATCATTGGACGAAGAACCTCTTCTGTTTCGCCGGTGTCTTTTTTGCCCAGGAGGCCGGCGGCCTGTATCCCCTCGGCCGAGCCATCCTCACATTTTTGGCATTCTGTTGTGTTTCAAGCGCGATCTATGTGATCAATGACATCCTCGATCGGAAGCGTGATTTATCCCACCCGGTAAAACGTCATCGGCCGATCGCGAGCGGAGCCATCCAGCCTTCCGTCGCTGTCTTCATCGCCCTTATTGGGCTGGGGCTCGGGGTGAGCTTTGGTGGTATGGTTGGGCCTTCGGTCGTATTGATTCTTGCAATGTATTCGGTTCTGAATCTCGGATATAGCATGGGATTGAAGGACATTGTAGTGCTCGACGTATTGCTGATTTCCGCCGGATTTATTTTGCGGATTTTTGCAGGGACCGCCGCGATTGATGCAAGCCCGACAGGATGGCTTCTTCTCTGCACATTCTTTCTGGCGATCTTTCTGGGGTTTGGAAAGAGGCGCGCAGAGTTAAGGGCCAGCCAGGACCAATCAATGGTCTCGCGAAAGGTTCTGGGAGACTACAGTGTTGTCATGCTCGATCGGTTCTGTAGTATATCTGCCACACTGGCAATTTCCGCTTATGCCTTATATACCATGCTTTCACCGCACTACGACAAAAGTCTTCTTGTAACGGTTCCCCCAGTGACCTACGGCTTGTTCCGATACATTTATTTAGTTGAGAAAAGGGAACTCGGGGAGACCCCTGAGGAAATTCTCTTGAAGGACCGCCACCTTCAGTTAACCGTCCTGATCTGGATGGTGTTTTGTATCGCAGTTTTATATTGGGGTGTATCATTCCCCATCGGAGACTGATGAGCCTCTGATTGTGCAGGACGGATACAGTTTTCTCGAATGACCGATAATTCCAACGCTGACACTCAAATCCTTTCTGGTTGGAATCGATTTCCCGTTGGGAAAACTGGCTTTCGAGAAGTGGACGATCTCTTCCTGTATTATCGAGAGGACTGCCCGCGGATCGTTCGTGGAAATGGGCGCAGCTACGGGGATTCCAGTTTCTGCACGGAAGGCGTCACCTTTGGGATGTTGCCGCGCAATCGGTTGCTCAGTCTAAACGAAACGACAGGTGTCTTGCGCACAGAGGCTGGAGCAACTCTTGATGAAATACTGCGAGCCGTGGTTCCACGAGGTTGGTTTCTCCCCGTAACCCCGGGGACGAAATTTGCCACTCTGGGCGGTTGTATCGCCTGTGACGTCCACGGGAAAAACCATCACCTTTGCGGGAACATTTCGAGTTTTGTTGACTCCCTGACCATGTTGTTTCCCGACGGATCGCAAACGACCTGCTCCCGGGAGGTCAAGCCCGACCTCTTCTGGGCGACTTGCGGCGGGTTGGGCCTGTCGGGAATGATTGTCGATGCAACCATCAGGCTGAAAAAGATCGAAACGTCCTACATTCAGGTCCGGCTGGATAAGTGCCAGAATCTGGATGCGGTGATGGCACTTCTGCAGGATCAGCCGGAAAAGTTTCACTACTCTGTCGCGTGGATGGACTGCCTGGCGCGCGGTAAGCGTTTGGGAAGATCCATTCTGATGCGAGGCGACCATTCGCGGCGCGAAGACTTGCCCGCTGCGCTCCGGGCAACCCCTTTCGTCACTCATGGCGACGCGCAGATTTCGCTTCCTTTCGATTTGCCGGGAGCGGCGTTGAACCCACTCTCGGTGAAGCTTTTCAACGCCGCCTATTATCATAAGCTCCGCGCCAAAACCCAGTATCACACTCAGCACTATGACCCATACTTCTATCCCTTGGATGGAATTGGACATTGGAATCGCCTCTACGGACGGCGCGGATACCTCCAATATCAATGTGTGCTGCCGTATGAGACAGCACGGGCGGGACTTGCTTATCTGTTGGATGCATTTAGCGGTTCCGGTAATGGATCATTCCTGGCCGTCCTCAAGACGATGGGGGAAGAGGCAGGGCCGTTGGGCTTTCCAAAACCTGGCTTCACACTTGCGCTTGACATGCCGGCTTCCGGCGCTCCACTCTTGGATCTCCTTGATCGAATCGACCAGGAGGTCACTGATCTCGGGGGCCGGGTCTATCTTGCCAAGGATAGCCGGATGAAACCCGTTTGGTTGCCGAGAATGTATCCGCGGCTCGAAGAATGGAGGAGCGTGATCAGGAAGTACAACCCTCAGTCCTTGTCGCAATCCCACCTAAGCCGCCGCCTGGGCTTGACTGCATGAAAGTGATCATCCTGGGATCCACTTCGAGCATTGCTCGCGAGATTGGCAGGCAATTGGCGCAGCCCAGTGATGAGTTTGTGTTGATCGCTCGCAATCTGGAAGAAGCGGGACGCGATGCCGCGGACATAGCGATCCGAACTGGAGCCACGGTCAAAGTGGTGGAGTGCGATGTTCTGCGCTTTTCCGAGCACGCGAATGCCGTCACGAAAGCGATCGATCTTTTGGGCGGATTGGATGGCGTGTTGGTTTGTTTTGGGTATTTGGGCGACCAACTCAAGGCACAAACAGATTTCGGGGAAGCGCGCCGAATAATCGAAACGAACTTCACCGCGGCAGTTTCCATCGTGGAGTTGCTGGCCGGGATTTTAGAGGAGCAAGCATCCGGTTTTATCCTTGGCCTATCATCGGTGGCAGGAGATCGAGGCCGACAGAGCAACTACATCTACGGAGCGTCGAAAGCGGCTTTGACCGTGTACCTTCAAGGGCTTGGACATCGGCTCGCCGCGAGCGGAGTAAAAGTAAAGATCGCCAAGCTTGGGTTCGTAGAAACAAAAATGACCCGTGGATTGCAGACCGTGCCGAGGATCCTTCGCGCGACACCACAGGCGGCTGCGGATGGGGTTCTTAAGTTGCTTGGCTCGCGCAGCGAGGTGCGCTATGTCCCGCGGATCTGGTGGCCCATCATGTTGCTTGTCGTTTTCCTGCCTGGATTCATATTCAAACGCACAAGGCTGTAGGAAGTGCGAGTTCACCGAAAGCGCCTTGCTCAAGAACTGCGGCGCGTCGCTATCTCTCCACAGCAGGCATGCGAGCCGCTGACCGCCATTCCCGAAACGCGTGGTCCAATGCGACCAAGCCCAGACATGCAACCAGCCCTAGTGCTGCATCACAGGGCAGGCGAAAGCGGAGCCGCGTGAAGAAGATGGCATAACCCAAAATATTGAGGATATACGCAGATACGATAATTATGGCCAGCCCTCTAAGACGGATTAACTGCCCGCGGCCAAGCCTCTGCGAGAGAAATCCTTGTGGGTGGAACACCGCTGTGATTCCCAATGTAGCCAGACCCCAAAGAACGAGGGCGAAAAGCCAGAGGATCACGCTCTTCAGAGAGGCGCTTCCCTGGCTGAAAGTGGTGGCGCTGTTATTAAACCCATTTAGGGCTTTGAGAAGAAAAAGTTTCCCATAGTGGAGTGGAGCAGCCTCGATATTCTCTTTAGCCAGACGGGCATAATACTGATTCAAATCAAATTCGGATAGTCCTACGGCGGGTTGAAAATTTTGCCAGTCGATATCGACTCCAGTGTTAGCGCCGGTATCGGGTGCGTTGCCAGCGAACAAAGTGATTCCGGAGTTGAGGCTCAGATAGACGCCGGGGTGAACGTTGGCGTGGTTTCGATAAAGGTAGGGTGCTACCACTAGTGCGCTGACAAAGAGCATTACGAAGGCATTATAGGCGCGAGACCTCCTACCTCCGATGATTTCCCGAAGGTCGATTAATGCTGCCGCCACATACAGGGGTAGAAATGCAAAAATGGACGAGGCTGCAGTAAGTGCTGACGCTCCTGAAAGGAGACCAATTCCCGCAGATCGTTGCCACCCGATTGGCAGGCGCCAAAATAGCAATAACGCACCGAGCAGCAGCGGCGTCAAGAGCGTCTGCGGGTATAGATTGCCCGCAGAATAAAAATAGGCCGGATGACCTAGGACAAGAAATGCTGCAGCCGAAGGCAAAAGCCGATTCGGAGCCCGCAGATCGTTTACGAACAGAATCACCGCCAATCCTGAAAGTAGGTAGAATGCCACCATCCAGACTCGTGCCGCCTCCATGCTTGAACCAATCGCCGCGAGCGGAGCTAGGACGAAAGCAAGGAATGGCGGGCGATAGGCGGACGGCGCTTCTCCGTTGAGGGCTAGTGAACCGGAATTTACGAGGCTTTTTGCAAGCGTCCAATATTCGAACTCGTCGGGGAAGGATTGGGCCCCCAACCAGCTATGGATGGCCGCGAGGAAACCCATCGCAAAAACCACAATGACGCCCCATTGGAGGCCAGTCATCGACGAAGCGCCGCGATCCGCTCGGCTCGAGAGCATGAAATGTCTCATTTGCTACTTGGCCGGTGTCTTCGCGATCTTCGGATAGAGATCTTCGATGAACTTCCGGAGCATCGCATCGGTTTCCGTCTCGTCGCGGCCAAACCTGTCGAGGTTGTCGGTGATGGTGGACGCGACGGTGATGTAGGCCCAGCGCTGATTATACCCGCGCATTACCCGGTCCCGGATGTCGATCAGCGTCCGCTCGAGGTGGGACGCCGTCAGGTTGTCGTATCCCACAAACCAATAGAAATTCAGGTTGTGGATTGTGATAAAATTTCCGTTTGGAAGCGGCTGTTTGCGCAGGTTGTAGAGACGCGTGACGGGCAGCCGGCCTTTTGGCAACTCCGGAACGGAGATCGTGACGCGCTCTGAGTCCGCGACGCTCCAGCCTTGGGCCGGCAGGCAACGCTCGGGCCGGTGAATGCTGTTGTCCAGGTCGTGTCCTGAGAGAACGATCGAAACGAAGATCTCGTCGCCGCGACCGTTCCGATACAGTTTTCGCGCGAAGCCCGTATCATTGGCGAGGATTTCCAATTCAAGGGCGCCGATTTGCTGGTCTTCTCCATACCATTCCCCCACAAACTCCGGGAGGTGCAGATCAATTCCCTGCGGGGCGATATTCGTGACCTTTGGCAGCAGGAAAATGCCGCTGAATCCGAGGAGCATCACTCCCTGGAGCAGAAGCAACCGCTTAACGGTCATAGGAGTCCTGCTTCGGGCTGCGCTGCAACGGCGTGCGCCATTGCCGGTAGTCGAAACTGAGAATTCTGCTGAAAAGCAGCATCGAGCTCAGCGCGATCGGAAAAAAGATGAACCCGGAAAAGTCGTGATAGACTCCCCCGGCGAACTTCGGGAAGCCTAGTTTCGCCAAGACGATGATGGTGAATACTCGGCCCGCATTGCCGATGATGGCGAAGAGGGCGGAGGCAGCGAGAATGGTTCCCTTCTTCCAAAGCTGCCTCTGGGTGAGATGCACGTAGACTGCGGTGATCATTACCATCGCGATGAGGGAACGTATTCCGCTGCAACCCTCCGCGATATCGAAGCCCCAACTGTCGTCCACGGCCTTGAGGGTCGTCCCGACTGCGTAGATCTCAATTCCGATGAGGCCGCTTAGGAAACCAACGAGGCCGGTCACGACGAATTGCAGTTTGAAAGTCATCTGCTCGATCGCACCCAAAGGGATAGTGAAAAATAGCAGGGCGGAAGGGAAGAGCATTACCCGGGCAGTCCGGGGCCCCCACAAGTAGAGCACAAGGCCAACCGCGATGAAGGGAAGGCCAAAGAGCGCAAGCCTCGCCTGCACAGCTCGGGCGGCAAGAACATAGCAGGCGATGCCCACCGCTAATGGAATCAACCCGAGGTTGGAACCCTGTTTTGGAGCGGCGAGAAGCTCCCGCCGATGATACCAGATCAGAAAAACGATCAGAAAGGGGATCAGCTTGCTGTGTTCTTGATTATACTCTGGAAGGTAACGCAACCACGCCCACTGTGAAATTGGCAGGCCGGCATACAGCGGCAGGATCGTGTAGAAGTAGATGAGAGTCCCGACAATGGACGCGAACAGGAGGGCGGCCAGCGGATTCTCCCGGCACCATCTGGCGCCCGCGAGGACCACCGCGCGCGCGGGGGGGGGGGGGGGGAGGCTGTGCTACTGCTGACCCTGGGGTCGGGGAAGATACCCGGGAGACAGGTGATTTCAAACACCAAACCCTGGCTCACGCGTCGAGATCGCAGAGGTAGTCAACATTCGCGTAAAGGGTTCAGCCGGAGGGGAGCGTTCCCAAGTGCAACTTGGGAGCGAGCGGGGAACTTGGGAGCGAGCGGGGAGCGGGATCCGAGCCTGATTCGATGAAAACTGGAGCTTGCGGCGCTCCAGGTCGGCACGATCGCCGACGCTTCCTGGGTTGCGTTGCCCACGATGGCGTGCCCGCGTTTCCGAGCGAATCCGCCGCAAACGCTCGTTCGCAGGCTGGGGATGGTCAGTCATTGCTCGCTGCTCCGAAAGAACGGGCGCGGCTCGGACTCCGCACGGCACCGGCTTTGCTGGCCCTGGCGGTCGAGCGAGTGCCGTCACTACCTATGGCCGAGGTGACGGTGAGCAGGGGCACGATGGAGAAATGATCCCTCTCCGTTTTCCTCATAGGAGATCAACCGGGCGGTGCCATTTCTCCTCTGCCAGCCTCGCCAGCCTCGCCAGCCTCGCTCCCAAGTTGCACTCCAGCCTCGCTCCCAAGTTGCACTTGGGAGTGCCTATTTCAGAGAAGCTCAGCTTCGGAGGGGAGCGCTCCCAAGTGCAACTTGGGAGCGAGCGGGGAGCGGGGAGCGGGACTTGGGAGCGAGCGGGGAGCGGGCCAGCGCGATCGGATTTGAGCTTTCGGCTTGGGGTTTGGGCACCAAGCGAGACGCATGTGTCACGTTCCAGCCGCTTCCACAGCGGGACTGGGAGGGTGCGGACGGGCGTTTGTGCTTCTGGTTTCGTCGCAGGGCTGCCGGCGGGAGCTATCCGGTCTTCGCCAGGGCGGAGGTGACGGTGAGCAGGGGCACGATGGCGAAATGATCCTCTCCGTTTTCCTCGTAGAAAATCACCATGGCCGTCCTACTGGGGGAGAAGGCGATGAAATCGCGATGCGGCACTTCGAAGACCCGGCCCGCCGCGGTCTCGATCCGAAATGGCTTGTTGGCATTGACCAGTTCTTCGATCAGGGAGCGGCCCATGCGGTGATCTTACGCTCCCTACCCGAGCCGATCAAGGTTGAGGTATCGCTTCCAATCCGCCGGTAAATCGGCGGTTTCTACGCCGCTTTCCAGGCGGCCCTCCGCGGCGGGTTCGAAGACGGTGGAGGTGCCATAGACCATGATCACGTCGTCGGAGCTTTCGGTTCTCAAGGCGTGGGCGACGCCGGGGGGGATGATGACGCCGATGCTCTCGCCCTGTCGGTTGAGGCGGGACTCGATGAAGAACTGGAGCTTGCGGCGCTCCAGGCCGGCGCGCTCGTCGATCAGGATCATCTCGGCGGAGCCCGCCACGAGGAACATCATGTCCCACTGCTCCAGGTCGTAGGTGCGGGCGGCGCAGTCGGGGACGGCGGGTGGGGCGGGAAACTGGCGCTGAAACCAGGCGGCGGGCTCTTCGTCGTCGGGCACGCGGGGCGGGTGGATGTGGAAACCTTTGGCGGTGCCGGCATACATGCGGGCGACGGCCCATTGTTTCGGCCAGAATCCAATCCGGGCGCAGGGGCCGGTAGTCTGCCGCGCCAGCTCGGAGAAGGCGCCCCGGAAGCGCTGGGAAAACACTTTTCGCTCGAAGATTTCGACGCCGGGGATCCATTCGCGGGCGACGGCCGGGTCGTCGGGATCGAGCCGCGCCAGGATGCCGGCGTCGCTGATGCCAGCGGGCGAGGAGGGCGGTACGGAGTAATCGCGGACGGTGACCTGCTGGCGGGCGCTGTCGCGCAGGCCGCGCCAGAGCGCGTTTTCGGCGGTTGGCTGGAAGCTCATGGGCGGGAGTGTGCCCTGGCGGGCGGCAGCGGACAAGGGGTTCCTGGGCGGTGGGCTGCGGAAGGGTTCGAGCAGGGGGGGGGAATCTGTCTTTCCTGCGCGGTCCGTCCCGGGCTCTGCGCCACGCCTGGTTTGACTTCGAGACCGCTTGTCCTATGCTGAGCTTGTGAAAAATTTCACAAAGCTGGAACCCGACCGCACTGCCCCCCGGATTAAGCAGGTTCTGGGGCTGATCAACGCGCATCTATACACCGTGGAGGAACGGATTCGCGGTCAGGCCCAGGCGTTCGATCCGGCCATTGAGGGCTATGTGGCCTACGCCTGCGAGAGCCACGGAAAGCGGCTGCGCCCGGCGCTGGCTCTCCTGGCCGGCGGCGCCACTGGAAACATTTCGGGCAGCCACGTCGATCTGGCGGTGGTGGTGGAATTGATCCACGCCGCCACCTTGGTGCACGACGACATCATGGACGGCGCGGACATTCGCCGCGGCGAGCCGACGGTGAACGCGAAGTGGGGCAGCGCTCTCAGCGTGTTGCTGGGCGACGCCCTTTTTGCCCATGCGCTCAAGCTGTCCACCGGCTTCCCGAACAGCGAGGTGAGCCGCCGCATCGCCGACGCGGCGCTCGAAGTCTGCACCGGTGAAATTATTCAGACGCAGCGGCGCTTCGATCTCCAGCTGCCGGTGATGGAATATTACCGGATCATCGGGATGAAGACGGCCGCCCTTTTCGCCTCCGCCGCGGAGCTGGGCGCGTTTCTAAATGACGCCACGCCCGAAGTGATCTCGGCCCTGAAAATTTTTGGCCAGAAACTCGGCACGGCCTATCAGGTTTACGACGACTGCATGGATATCGCGGGCGACGAAAGCACAGCCGGCAAATCCCTCGGCACCGACCTCGAAAAGGGCAAGCTTACCTTGCCGATCATCCTGCTTTTGCAGGGCGCGCCGACCAGCAGGCTGGATGAATACAGCGAGGCGATCATGCGCGGCCGCGCGGAAGATGCCGCTTTCCTCAGCGAGGCGGCGCGGGTGCAGGGTGCGTTTGCCGATACCGTGGCCGCCGGTCGTCAGCTCCTGAAAGATGCGGCGGCCCAGCTCCAGGTCGTGCCGGCCAACCGCTACTCCACCGGGCTGTCCGACATCTGCGTGAGCCTGGACGAGATGCTGGAAAAATACGACCGGTAGCGTTTTCGCTGCGCGACGCGCGGCGGGCAGGCCCACCTCGCCGCGGATGAGCGCGGTGGAGCCTCGGATGAAACTCCGCGCGAACTTACCTTGAAGCTTTCATCTCCTCCCCCTGGTGACACCCGGATTAAGGGTCTCATAATCAAGGTCCTTCCCCGAGTGGGCGGATAGAGGGATTGCGCCCGTAGCGCGAGCTTCCAGCTTGCCATCCAAACCCGGAGCCTCCGGCTCTGAATTTGAGGAACGACGGCAAGCTTCCAGCCAGTTGTGTTCGGCATCATTTCTGCGTGCCCGGAAGGGCTCTAAAAAAGTGCATTTTTAGACTTGTACTATGGTAATTATAAGATTTGGATGGTTTTATGCCAGACCTTCCCGTTCTCGATGTCAGCC
>JBGTDO010000112.1:0-43896 GCA_041748235.1 Akkermansiaceae bacterium
AGGAGTTCCCGACATGCAAGCCATCTGGATCGTTCTTCACTACGGGCCTGATGCCCGAGTCTGATTGGAACCGCCGTGTACGGAGCCGTACGCACGGTGGTGTGGGACCGGGGAGCTAATCACTCCCCGGGACCCGATTCGCCTTGTTGTTTTGGTAATGCGATGATTCAGTATCATCCGAGTTCTTGCCGTTATTCTCTGGGACAAGTTGGAATGCCTTGAGGATTGATACCGCCGATCCACCAATAAAGGTCATGCCCCAAACTGGTAACGATATAAGTGTCATGGCCTTCTCAAACTGAGTGCCCGAATGTTCCAGGTCGTTACCTGCACCAATCACAAAGGCTAAGAAGAGGAAAAGTGCATATCCGAGAAGCATTGAGACGACTGGGCCTGTGACTAACCATATGCAACCTTTGGCTCTCGAATTCATCATACGGTATGGTCTATCGAATTTCTTTGGCGAACAGTTTATTAGATTGATGAGGGAAAAATTAAATTCACTCACTGTGTGGAATAACCGCTTTTCCCGTTTTTCGTGTGGAGTGGAATTTTTGGATTGCCGACGGGTCGAAAATATCAGGACGTGCGGGGATCACAAGTTGCAAAAAGGATGGACTTTTAAGGGATTTACAGGATCTTCTGGTGAGGGAGAGGGTTCCGGAGAAGGCTCGGCCTTATTATTTGCGGCACTTGGAGCGGTGGGAGCGGCGTTCCGACAGCGGCCTGCGGGGGGTGGTGAAGCAGGATTTCCTTGAAGGTAATTTAAAACAATTAAGTCACACGGCGAGGGTGGAGTCATTCGTGGTTTATCAGAATGGCGGAGGTGGTGTGGCTGGCGCACGAGGTTCTGCTGGGCGAGGAATGGGTGCGGCTGGTGGACTGGAACCAGGGATGACTGTGGTTTCTTGTGTAGAATTGAACGCCACCGCCGCGTCGCCACCCGCTACGGCCGCCTTCCCGAGACCTTCATTTCCTTCGGAAGTCTAGCATCCATAGCGGTTTGGGTTAGATTCTGGATTTGTCCAAGCTGCGTAGAAACTGGAATTCGGCAAAACAATAGCAAAGCGCAAATCGGGAATTCGCGTACGCTGGGAGCGGGAAATCGGCTCTTGGAAAGGGTGCCGGGGC
Source organism: Akkermansiaceae bacterium (assembly GCA_041748235.1). Lineage (GTDB taxonomy): Bacteria > Verrucomicrobiota > Verrucomicrobiia > Verrucomicrobiales > Akkermansiaceae > Luteolibacter. Next base: position 1,132 of record JBGTDO010000112.1, read on the forward strand.
CGCTTCAGAATGGGGCATGAAAACGAAGCGGGTTATCTATGAGGGGCGGGTACAGGGAGTCGGCTTCCGCTACACGACCAAGGATCTGGCGAGGGGTTATGATGTGATCGGCACGGTGAGGAATCTGCCGGAGGGGACTGTGGAGCTGATGGTTGCGGGAGAAGTGGAGGAAGTGGCGGAGTTCCTGCGGGATCTGAGGGAGGACTCGGCGGTGGCGCACCATATCAAATCGTTCACTGAGGAGGAAATTGCCCCGTTGCCAGATCTCAAAGGCTTCTCTATTGTCGCGTGACGCGGAGCGATTGCTGACCGCCTATTTTCACACGATCATGCCAAACTACGATTACGAGTGCCAGACCTGCGGGAAACGTTTTGAGATTTTCCAGAGCATGAAGGATGAGAAGCTCACCGATTGCCCAGAGCCCGGATGCGAAGGAAAGGTGAGGCGGCTGTTAGGAACGGGTGGAGGTATTATTTTCAAGGGATCCGGTTTCTATCAGACTGATTACCGCTCCTCTTCCTACGAATCAGGTGCCAAGGCGGATGCTCCACCGGCGAAGACTGAGACAAAGGAATCCAAGCCTGAACCGAAGAAAACCGAGTCTCCCGCGCCCGCCAAGCCGTCAGGAGAGTCGTCCAAATGATGTTGGCCTCATCTGGTGAAACCAGCCTTTCCCCACCTCCACGCAACTGCTAAGAACCCCACCTTATGGCGAACGACGGCAATAGAAGACACGGGGGCGGATGCTTCGGGAGGCTGATGGGACTGCTTGTGTTTCTGGTGATTATCGGGCTGGGCGTGGCGATGTATTTTGTTAGCCAGCCGCAGGATCTGTCCGATCTGGGCGGTTACGAGCCACCGGCGGAGGCACCCGCAAGTCCGCCGCGCGACATGGAGGCGGTGCTGGGCAAGGCCGTCGAGGGTTCCTACGCAGTCACGCTGTCGGAGACTGAGCTGAATCACTGGCTGGGGAGGCGACTTCAAGGCGTCCAGGGAGGGGAGCTCGGCGAATGGGTGAAATTCAAGCGAGTCTGGGTGCGGCTGAAGGATGAGGTAGCGGAATTCATCGTGGAGCGGGAAATCGCGGGTCATGTCTTCACCACTTCTATGTTTGTCCAAGTGGATCAGGTGGAAACGAACAAGGGCATCGCGACCAACATTTCCCTAGAGGGCGGACCTTTTCATGAGTCGGTGCCGATGCCGACCCGGGGCGGTCGCTTGGGACAGCTTGTGGTTCCGCAGGGGTTCCTGATTCTGGTGATGCCCGAGTTCAAAAAGCTCGCGGAGGCTTTGGACGCCGAGAAACTGGGCATCCTCCGGATGGCTGACATCCGGATCGAGGAGAAGCGCCTGATACTGGATCCTCGAGCACCAGCTCGCAATGTGGAGCAAGAGTCGTTCTAGGATGACAAAATGAAGATTCCCGCGCTCATCCTGCCGCTGTGTGGTGCGCTCGCCGTCTCGCTGGTCGTGGCTCAGGAGGAGCTTGCGGATCAGCCGGTGCCACAGGCGGTGCCGACGAAAGCCCTGTTGCCGGAGTTTACGGAAGGGGATCAGGTTGTCAGCCACACGCGGCAATTTTTCGTCTTCGGCGGAGAGCCTGGCATGCGTGGGACTGCGGCGAACCTGGCGGAGGAAACAAAGGACGAGTTCCTCCGGCTTTTGGAGGAGCAGGATGAGTGGAAAATCAGGATCGGGGTGGAGCTGAGTGGGCAGCCGGGCGATCCGGTGCCGCTGCGGACGACGGCGATGGAGCTATTTTTCGGCGAGCAGGGGTATCAGATCAAGGTCCACGTCAATCTAAGCCGCGATCTGCAGAGGGACCCGTTCAAGCGCGCTATCACCTCGGCGCTGATATACGAGCGAGGGCTTCGGGAGCGCGCTGAAGCCGAGACAGAGGTACCTTTCTCGGTGCCGCCATGGTTGATTGAGGGGCTTCAGGAGGCAACGGCTTGGAGGCTGCAGCAGAGCGATCGGCGGCTGTATGACAAACTTTTCCAGCATAGCGGACTGTTTCAGCTTCGCGATTTGTTTGCGGTTTCCGAGGCGGGTTTTCATGCGCTTGACGCGGTCTCTAAAGCCGCGTTCCGAGTTTCTTCCGGCGCGCTGGTGATGGCACTGTTAGAACAACCGGAGGGGAAGACGGGGTTCCGAGATTTTCTGGCGGAGGTTGCCCCGTTTCAGGGTGAGATGCCGTCACTGCTGCGCCGTCACTTCCCCGAGCTCAATCTTTCCGAGAACAGCATGGCGAAGTGGTGGGCCCTGCAACTTGCAAACAAGGGAACGGCGCCGCTGACAGAATCTCTGAGTGTCGCCGAGACTGAGCGGGGTCTGGAAGAAGCGCTGCGGATCCGCCATCGCGATGCAGAAGGTGATGTCCAAGAAATCCCGTTTCACCAGTGGCAGCAGGCGAGCGAGATGACGGAGGCGGAGCGGATCGAGTCAGTGAGGCTTGCGCAAGACGATCTGCTGCGGCTTAGCTACCGCAGTTTTCCGTCCTACCGGGCTCTTCTGGTGGAGTATCAGGCGCTGCTCGAGGATTTCGCCAAGGGTACGACCGCCCAGCTTCCGAAGATGCTCGGGGCGCTGTCTGAGACGCGCCAGACAATGGTGAAGAAGGCGGAGATGGCGCGGGATTTCATGGATTATTTCGAGATTACGCGGGCGCGTGAGACCAGCGGGGCCTTTGAGGATTATCTGAAATTGAAGGCCCGGCTCAAGGATCAGCCGAACCGTAGGACTGATGATTTGTCGAAGTATCTGGACAGGCTCGATCCGCTTTTTGCGCTGCCTGAGGAGAGCAGGTCGGCCGATCTCGCGATTGACGGCGTGCTGCCGTTTTGAAGGCTGGACGTTTTGATTCACCCGTACAAGCTGCCGACGTGTTCGCCTTTTACGTCCATCAGCTTGACCCGGTCCTTCTTGATTTTACTGAGAGCTTCAAGTTGCGGTGGTACGGGCTTGCTTATCTAGCGGGGTTTCTAGGTGGGTTTTTACTTCTCAAGCATCTGGCTGAGCGGAAGCTTTGGGTGCTGAAGCCGGAGAAGACGGCGGATTTCATCGCCGCTGCGGCATTGTTCGGCGTGTTCCTAGGAGGGCGTCTTGGATACATCCTGTTTTACCAGATCCCGAGGGATGGCTGGGACAGTGTTGCGAGGGATCCTCTGGTCATCCTACGGGTATGGGAGGGAGGCATGGCGAGCCATGGTGGCATTCTCGGGCTGGTGATCTTCACCTTTTTCTACGCGAAAAAGCACAACGTTTCGTGGACCGGTCTGGGTGACGGTCTCTGCGTTGTCGCACCAATCGGGCTGTTGTGCGGCAGGCTGGCGAACTTCATCAATGGGGAGCTTTACGGCCGGTTGGCCTCCGGGATCCCGTGGGCGGTGAAATTCCCGACGACTTTCATGGATCGGGACGCTCCGGAAGCGCTCCGGCTCGAGGAGGCGATCAAAGCCGCTGCGACAGCCGATCCAGCATATGCGAACGTAGTTTCGGCGATCAGCACGGAAGGTAAATACGGGCCCGGCCTGACGGTGGAATACGAGGCGTTGCTGGATGCGAACCGCGAGTCGGACGCGGTTACGGCGGCGATCGAGCCATATCTGGAAGCGCGCCACCCGTCACAGCTTTATGAGGCTGCCTTGGAAGGTGCGGCGCTGTTCGCGATCCTGTGGTTGATCCGGGTGAGGTGCCCCAATGCGCCCAACGGGCTGCTCACTGGGCTGTTTTTCGGGCTTTACGCCACCTTCCGAATTTTTGCCGAGCAGTTCCGGGAACCGGATTCAGCATGGGTCATCGAAAACGTGCTGACGCAGGGGCAGTTCCTCTCCTTGTTCATGTACCTGTTCGCCGCCGCTTTCATCTTCCACGCGATTCGCAACGGGAAGAAGACGGTCAGGGCTGGACTGCGGTAAGCACCCGCACGGATGAGGGGGGCAGGAGTGTCGCCGCCCTATCTGTTCAACCGAGGCGGAAAACGATCCGCGCCTTGGTGAGATCGTAAGGAGACATTTCCATCTTCACGCGGTCGCCAACGACCAGGCGGATGAAACGCTTGCGCATCTTGCCCGAGATGTGGGCTAGAACTTCGTGGCCGCTGGCCAACTTGACGCGGAACATTGTTCCTGCGAGGACGGATGAGATTTCGCCCTCCACTTCCACCGCTTTTTCCTCATCGTTCGGATCTGTGGTTTTCCTTGGGCCAAAGCTGCGATTGCGATTGCGTCCGCCAGAGCGGCGCCGTGAGTTATTTCTAGGAGGCATAATGGAGCGCGGAGCAAAAAAGCTGATTGCTTGCGGGAAAGGGGTAGCACATCGGTTTTCGCCAATCAATGCCAAAAATGACGGAGTTCCGCCACGGCGAGGAAGCCAGGGAAGGGAATCACCCTCCGCCCAGGAGTTCGTCGCAGAAAAGCAGGGAGATCGAGCCCATCACCACCTGCTACAGACTCGATCTGGAAGGCCATTGTGTCACTATTGACGCGACGGGAACCCCACCCATATCGCCGGGACAATCACCTCCATAGAGGCGACGACCTCCTTACGCTCAAGGGGAGCCAAGGCGATCTGCCCAGTGAGTCGCCGGATCATTTCGACTCCGCCCCGTGCCAGCTCGGCCTCTCAAGCGCACGCGGAGGGAGTCGCCCACACGTGGGCACGGGGAGGCCGATTATCTCCAATTTTTAGGTTCTGGAGCCGGGCGAGTGAGCGTCATTCCTCTTTGTTCTCCTTTTCCTGATCGCTTTCCTTGGCGTCGTCTGTGCCCGGAAGGAGCTTCTTGTCAAAGTTGTAGAGATCGGGATGGAAACTGACGGTCCGGCTGTTATTTTCGTCCCAAGATGGATAGGCAGTGAGGTAAATGATGTAGACGTTGACCTTGTTCTCGACGCCGACCGTCTGGTTTTCGCCGCTTTTAAGGGCGTCTTCGACCTTGGCGCGGTCCCAGCCTTGGGGGGCTAGGACCCATTCCGCAAGGTCTGCGGGTTTTTCGACGCGGATGCAGCCATGGGAGAAGTCACGTTCGGTTTCAGAGAACAACGAGTCCTGCGGAGTGTCGTGGAGGTAGATTGCGTAATCGTTCGGGAAGAGGAATTTCACACTGCCCAGAGCGTTTTCGGGTCCCGGCTTCTGGTGGATCAGAAGCTCGCCGGATGCCACCTTGTCGAGGGCACCTGAGCTAACGCTGACGCTGTCTGAAGCACCGTAAGAGGAGACGATCTCATAGTTGTTATCCGCTAGGTAGCCATGATTATCGCGGGCCTTGGGGACAATCTCATCGCTGGCGATGCTGACCGGGACATTCCAATAGGGGCCGAATTCCAAGGTCTCCATCACATCGCGGAACATTGGGGTCTGGTTGTCGCGGACAGACTCTCCTACAATCGTTTTCATGCTGAGCGCTGCCTTGTCGGCGGAGCCTTCGAACGCGTGGACGGTGGTGGAGGGGACGTTGACGAGGAGGAAACGTTTGCCCGGGTCGTCAGGCAGGATCCGGGCCCGGTGAAGATTGATCCTTAGAATATCGATCTCTTGCTCGGGGCTGCGGTTGAGTTCCGCAAGGGTGTTGGGACCAATGATGCCGTCAACCGCGCGACCATGGCGCTTTTGAAAACGTTTTACGGCTTCGGCCATCTCCTCGGTGTAAACTCCACCTCCGGTTTCATCACCTTCCGCCTCGCTACTTTGTGATTCGTTATCTGTCTTCTCGTCGTCCTGAGAGGGCTCACCGTCCATGTAACCCTCGTCCTTGAGACGGCGCGCCAGCAGCTCGACACCTTGGTAGCGCTCTCCAGGATTGACTACTTTGCCTTCCTCGACCGGCGGCATTTTTACGAACTCCTGCTTTAGTTTGTCCAAGTCGCCTTCCATACCCGCTAGGCTCTCCTGCAGGATGCGGTAGACCTTGTTTTTCGGAACAAATGACTCAAGCAGCTTGGCCGGGTCGTCTCCGGCGTCGGCAGCGAGCTGCTTGATTTCGGACACTTCTTTCTCTTCCTGATCGGGTTCGCTGCCGGGAGTGTCACCTTCGTTCCATTTCTCCCAGTGGCCCTCAAAACTGGCCGGGCCTTCGCTGAGGAGCTGGCGGGTGTGGAGGATTAAAACCGAGGTCCTCTTGTCGGCGTCCGCTCCCTCCGGAAGCTGGTCGATCCATTTGAGATCCTCCTCCTTAAAACCCTGCTTGGTTAGCAGCTGGCGGATGATTTGCGCATTATCGGCTGTGATTTTTTGGACGAAACTCTCGGGCCAAACTTTCTCCTCGGTACCGCTGTGGAGGGTTTCCATTTCCTTCTTCAGCTTGGAGCGACGGTTCTCGCTGAGATCGAGGGCTCCAAATAGGGTTTCCGCGTTCTCCTGTTGCTGCTGCGAGGAGTTTTCATTTTCCTCCGCTTTCTCCGGCTCTGCTTGGACTGAAAGAATTCCGAGGGAAAGGGCGGCAATGACGGCCGACGCGTTGCGGGCCTTCTTTGAGGGGGTTATGCGAATTGGCTTCATCCGCCATCGTAAGCCCGGCTTTTTGAATCCGCAAGGAAGTGTCTACTGCAGCAGTTGCCGCAGGTCGGCCGCAGACCAGGCGGGCGCGTCGGTGGTGTTAAGCGTTTCATCGAGAGATTCCGCCAAGGCCTTTTTGTGAGATTGAAGCTGCACGACTTTCTCCTCAACCGTGCCGCGGGTCAGAAGACGGTAGACCGTGACCGGCTTGGTCTGGCCGATGCGGTGGGCGCGGTCGGTTGCTTGGGCTTCGGCGGCGGGATTCCACCAAGGATCGAAATGGACCACGACGTCGGCGGCGGTGAGGTTGAGGCCGTAGCCGCCGGCTTTGAGAGAGATCAAAAATACCGGCGGGCCAGCGCTTGTTTGGAACTCGTCCACGAGAGCCTGGCGGTTGCGGGTGGAGCCATCAAGACGGAGGGAGGAAATTCCAATGGCCGTGAGCTGGGTTTCGATCTGGACGAGCTGTTTTTGAAATTGAGAAAAAACGAGGAGCTTGCTGCCAGAGGCGATGGATTGTTCAGAAATCTCCAGCAGGCGCTCAAGTTTGCCAGAGCGGCGGGGGATGGGGAGGGATTTGAGCTTTTCCGAATCGAAGAGCGCAAGGTCGCAGCAGGTTTGGCGGAGGCGCAGGAGGGTGGTGAGCGTCTGCATGCGGGCGGCGGCGGGCTGACCGGAATCGCGAATTTCATCGATGCGGCGGCGGCCTTCTTTGAGGAGTTCGCGGTAGGTGGCGAGCTGGTCGTTGGAGAGTTCGCAGAATTCATTGATGAGAATTTTGGAGGGAAGCTCGGGTGCGACTTCAAGCTTGGTGCGGCGGAGGACGAAGGGGGAGGTTTTGAGCCGCAGCAGCTGGCTGGCGCGGGGGGCGGTTTCCGGTGATTTGAGTGGGACCTCGTAGCGCTCCTCGAAATCCTTGCGACCGCCGAGCCATCCGGGCTGGATGAAGCGAAAAATCGACCAGAGATCCCGGGCGGAGTTCTCTACCGGGGTGCCGGTGAGGGCGATGCGCTTGGCGGCATTCAGCTTGGCGACGGCTTTGGAGTGGTCGGTGTCTGGGTTGCGGATCAGCGAGGCTTCGTCGATCACGGCCACCGCGTATTCCTGTTGCAGATGCCAGGCGAGATCGCGGGCGAGTGTGCTGTAGGTGGTGAGGACGACGTCGCCAGGCCGGATTTTTTCGCGGAGTGTGTCGCGCTTCGGGCCGTGGAGGATGACAACTTTTCGGCCGGGAGCGTACCGGCTGAACTCCGCCTGCCAGTTCCCAAGAAGCGAGGTGGTGACGACGATGAGCGCTAGTCCGGGTTGTGAGGAAGTGGTGAGCAAGTGCTCGATGGCGGTGATGGTTTGGAGGGTTTTTCCAAGACCCATGTCATCGGCGAGGAGAGCCCCTTGGTAGCGGTCCAGCCTGTTGATGAGCCAGGAAAAGCCAGTGTGCTGGTAGGGGCGGAGCTTGGCCTGGATCGGGGGGAGTGGAAGCTCGGGCAAAACTTGTGCAGGACTTGCGTGGCTGCCATTTTTCAACTTTGCGCTGATTTCCTCAATAATTGCCGCTGAGGCCTTTTTCGCCGTGAAGCGGCCGTTTTCCTGCCGGAGATCGAGATCCTCGAAAATCGGGTCAATGAGGTTCTCGATGTCCTCAGAGAGGATGATCTGCTTGCCATTGAACTGGTTGCCGCTGGATCGGAGGAGACGGCGGATCTCTGCGGTGGGAATGACGGTGCCGTCATCGGCCTGGAAGGAGAGATCGAAGCTGAGCCAGTCTGAGTTTGAGTCGTGGATCTGAATTTTTGGGGAGATGAAAACGTATGATGAGGCGAGTTTCGTGATCTGCGGAGACAGCCGGATGTCCCAGCTCTCCGGGAGAGATTTGAGGGTGCGGGTGAGGAATGTTCGGACGTCTTCAATCTGGAAACGACCATCGGGGAGGCGCGTGCAGCCGGATGCGGTGAGACGGGAAACGGCAGCAGCCTCCGCAGCAGGATTGGATGTAATGACTGTGTTGCCTTCGAGGCGGGGGAGTTCTCGTGGGTGCGAAAGGTATAGCGTGGCAGACAGGAGAGTGGAGCTACCTTCGATGTTGAGGAGAATATCCGGGCTCTCGGGGATGAACTGGAGCGCCTCAAACCACTCTGAGGCGGTGAAGTCGAGGGACGATTGAAGCTGCGGGAGTCTCTTTAGAAAATTGTCCAGCGGTAGGTGCACGGGATGGCCGTCAGCGAGTGGTAGGAGCTTTGGAGGGAGTGGCTCGTCGCCGATTTTGGAGAGGGAGCCGGCGGTGACTTTCCAAAGGGAGTCGCCTATGTGGAAAACTGCGTGTGAAGCGGGGATGAGGGTGACGGTTTCGTTTTTCAAGACACAGTCTTCGAGCTGGAGCTGCGCGCCGGAGTTGATCGAAAGTGGCTCATCGCCCGCAGTGATCTGCGGGTGATTCTGAAGAAGGTCGAGAAATTCGGGGAGGGTTTTGGGGTTTAGCGCGAGTTGGATCGACGGTTTTTTGGCTGCCTTCCCGGTGATCAACCATGCGGTGAGCCGTGCGTCAGCGGGTGTGGGTTCGTGATCCGAGGGGCTGAGGGCGATGGCGGCGTGGCCTTTTTCCAGTGATATCTGCCAAGGGCCTTGGAAGCGGATTTTCCATCCGATCGCGGGGAGCTCGTTGGCTGCGGGAGCAGAAGGTGGTTCGGGGACGGATTTGGCAGGTGGAGGGCTGATCAGGTGTAGCCCGGTAGCGATTGCGTGGGGGCAAAAAGTTCCTTCGCGTTGGTTGCCGGGGCACGAGCATTTGGCGTCGAACCAAGTTGGTGTCTTGGCGGTGACGGTGGCGCGATAGATGCGGGTGCCGACGCGCACGCTGCCGCGCCAGCCGGAATCGGTTTTCTCTGATTCCGTAACGGCGCCAATGTTGAGCAGCGACTGGGCTTCTTTGAAATCCTGCCAGGAGGCGGCTTTGCGGAGGCTGGATTCGTCTAAAGGCATGGGCGGCTGAGAGTAGAGGTCTTAAAGGGGCGGAACAAGTCTTTGACGATTTAGGTCGGCTGCCAATCATGACCGATCGCAACCGCTCCGGCACGTCGTCAGCACGCTGAGGAGTGGTGGATCTGCCCGCGCCGCGCCTTATAGCCGACTTCTTGTCCACCTTATCTAGCGGCGGGCGACCCGGATTTGAAAAACCTAAAGGCTTGATATGTCGAGGGACGTGTGCATTGTCGCGCCCCGCGCAATGGCTGGTCCCTCATTTCAAGCACTTCCTGGTTTCCGAGATTTCACCCCCCGTGAATGCGCGGTCCGAAACTATTTGTTCGAGACCTGGCGGGGCGTCGCACGCCGCTGCGGCTATGTCGAATATGAAACGCCGATTCTTGAGGATACCGGGCTGTACCTGAAAAAGTCCGGTGGAGAACTTTCCTCGCAGTTGTTCCGTTTTGAGGATCAAGGCGGACGGGATGTGACCCTGCGGCCGGAAGTGACGGCTTCGCTCGCGCGGATCGTCGCGGCGGAGCAGCGGCAGTATCCGAAGCCGCTCAAGTGGTTTGAGATTGGGCAATGCTTTCGTTACGAAAAGCCGCAGAAGGGTCGGGGGCGCGAGTTCCACCAGTTCAACGTGGACATCCTCGGTGAGGCCGGACCTGGAGCCGATGCGGAGCTGATCGCTCTGGCGATTGAGACAATGCTGGCTTTCGGTTTTGTGGAAGGGGATTTCGTGGTGCGGGTTTCCGATAGGAACGCGTGGCTGAATTTCGCAAAAGCAAAAGGAGTGCCGGAGGAGAAGGTTCCAGATTTCCTCGGGCTGGTTGATAAGCTGGAGCGCGAGAAGCCGGAGGTCCTCACGGAGAAGCTTGCATTCTTCGGAATCAGCCTTGAGGAAGTGCGTGCTTTTGTTGCCAATCCGGAAAACGCCTCGGCATCCTATGACGCGATCCGCTCGGATCTCGCAGCCCGCGGCTTTGGCAACTTCGTCGAGCTGGATCTCTCGATTGTCCGCGGTCTGGCCTACTACACCGGGGTTGTTTTCGAAGTTTTCGATTCCAGGAAATCCATGCGCGCGGTGGCCGGTGGCGGGCGCTACGACACTCTTGTGAAAACCATTTCAAACGGCGCGGTTGACATGCCCGCCACGGGTTTCGCTATGGGTGATTACGTAATCCGGAATCTCATCGAAGAAACGACCCACGCCGCCATGCAGATGGAGGTGTGGCTCCAGCGGAACGCCGCAGGCTGCGAGGCTTACATGATTGTGCCCGACGAGACGCACCGTAGCGACGCCCTCCGGCTCCTAACCGATCTCAGGCGCGCGGGGGTGGCGGTGGACCTACCGTTGAGCCCTGCAAAGGTGGCAAAACAATTTCAAGCGGCGGAGAAATGCGGGGCGCGTTTCGCGATTGTCATCGGCGAGGAGCTTCCGCGCATCACTGTCAAGATCCTCGCCAGTCGGTTGGAGGAGAGCTGCGATGCCTCGGAGCTGGTTGAGTGGATGCTGCAGCGGCTGATGGAGCCGGATGGCCCGCTGCTGGCGTGAAGAGGATCAACCACAGATGAACGGGATGAGTGCAGACGAAAGAGATGGGATTCATGTTCTGGAAACGGAGCGGGCCATCGGATGTGCGTTCGCGATTTCTAACTCGCTTGGGCACGGGTTCCGTGAAAAGCCATATGAGGAGGCTGAACTATCTCCGCGAAACCGAGCTTCAAGTCGGTCTCATCCTCAACTTCAAGCATCCAAAGCTCCAGTTCCGCAGGGTGGCTTTTAACTCCGCCGAGCCCGCCCTATTCACATTCCTAATCTGATTATTTTTATCTGCGTCCATCCCGACTATCTGCGGTTTATATTTTTTTCTAACAACACTCATGCGCACTCATCACTGCAACGAACTCCTTGATTCCCACATCGGCCAAACCGTCACCTTGATCGGGTGGGTGAACTCGGCGCGGGATCACGGCGGCGTAATTTTCATCGACTTGCGTGATCGCGAAGGGCTGACGCAATGCGTGTTCCGGCCTGAGGAAAATCCTGAGATTGCCCATCTGTCCCACACGCTGCGTGAGGAGGACGTTGTCCAAGTCAGCGGGGTCGTCGCCAAGCGTCTCGAAGGTTCCGAGAATGAGAAGATGGCGACGGGCTCGATCGAGATCGTTGCCAAGGAGCTGCGGATCGTCAACAAGGCGGACGTGCTGCCGTTCCAGCTCGACAAGGAGCTGTCCAACGAGGACATCCGGATGAAATACCGGTATCTCGATCTGCGTCGCCCGCGGATGAGCAAGAACATCCGTCAGCGCAGCCAGATCACATCTGCGGCCCGGCGTTTCCTCGATGATTCAGGATTCTCGGAAATCGAAACTCCGATTCTGTCCAACCCGACTCCCGAAGGTGCGCGCGATTTCCTGGTGCCGTCCCGCCTGAACCCGGGGAAATTCTATGCTCTTCCGCAGGCTCCGCAGCAATACAAGCAGCTGCTGATGGTGGCCGGGATAGAGAAATACTACCAAGTCGCGCGCTGTTTCCGCGACGAGGATTTGCGGGCCGACCGCCAGCCGGAGTTCACCCAGATCGATCTTGAGGCGAGCTTCGTCGGCCAGGAGGACATCATCAGCCTGGTGCAGGGACTTCTGGGGGCGATGTTTAAAGCGGGGCTGGGCGTGGAGCTGCCACAGGAGTTCCCGCGAATGACCTACCGCGAGGCGATGGATATCTACGGCTCCGACAAGCCGGACACTCGTTTCGAGATGAAGATCACCGACCTTGCCGACGTATTTGGCACGACCGAATTCAAAATTTTCCGCAGTATCCTCGATGGCGGCGGAGTGGTGCGTGCGATCAACGCGAAGGGTTTCGCGGGTGTCACCACCGGACAAATGAACCGGCTCAACGAGATTGCCGTGCAGGCGGGTCTGCCGGTTAAGAACCTCGCGTTCATCAAGCTTGAGAACGGGGAATACAAAAGCCCTCTCTGGAAGATCTTCACGGATGATGAGAAGGCGAATGTGACATCCAAGATGGATCTCGCCGAAGGAGACATTGTGTTTTTTGCCGCCGGTTCGCGCGAGAGCGTCAGCACCATTCTGGGACGCGTGCGTTCGGAATGCGCGGTGATGATGGAGCTTCTAAAGGACAGCACCGCCTTTAACTTCCTTTGGGTGGTCGATTTCCCGCTGCTCGCCCACGATGAGGAGAGCGGCGATTGGGTGGCGGTCCACCATCCATTCACGAGGCCTCATCCAGACGACATCGCCCTGCTGGAGGCCGGCGATTACGGTAACGTTCGCGCCGTCGCCTATGATGTCGTGCTCAATGGTTACGAGCTCGGCGGCGGGTCTATCCGGATTCATGAAAAGGATCTTCAGGCAAAGATGTTCGAGGTTCTTGGCGTGAGCCCGGAGGAGCAGCAGATCAAGTTCGCGCACATTCTGGATGCTTTCCGCTTTGGTGCCCCGCCGCACGGTGGTCTCGCTCTTGGTCTCGACCGGATTGCGATGCTCGTCGCCGGAGAGGACAGCATCCGCGAAGTCATTGCCTTCCCTAAGAACAACAAGGGAGCTGACCTCATGGCCCAAAGCCCGTGCGAGATCGGAATGAAAGAGCTGCGGGACGTTTACATTCAGAGCACTCACAAGAAGAAGGTGGAAGAGAAGGTCTAGGGCGGCTGGCTTCCGGGCTGTTGCGAGCTTCGCAGCAGCTGAATCTGCTGAAAAACAGACTGGACCCTTCGGTTTCTAACAGAGGTGCTCATTTGTTGTGGCGGAAGCGCGATCTCAGCCGCGAATGAACAGGGGCCTACGGATAGACAGGCCGATTATAAGTTGGTTGGTTTTTTTTCATATTGGTCTAGGGTTCGCGGGTGATATCGGAAAACGCGGATTCGGAGGATATACCGGAGAAAATGGGGGTGGGCTGTTTGGGTCGGCTTCTGAGGGCGTTCCTTGTATTTCTGGTTCTGCTGGGAGGCTTTCTTTTTTGGCTGAACGGGCCAGGGATGCGGTGGTTGGGACCGAAAATCGGCGCTTATTTCCTAGAGAAGCAGGGGATCGAGGGAAGTTTTGAGCTTGGGGGGACTTTGCTGGGGGGCGTCGATGTCCATGATCTGGATCTCAGGAGCGAGGGAGCGCTCAAACGGCTGGTGATCGACAGGTTGGAAACGGACTATCGTTTCAGCGAACTCCTCAAGGGGAAGTTGCGTGGCCTTTCGGGGGAGGGTGTGCATGTGGACCTGCGGCTGACGGACGAAGAGGAGGAGGACAAGCCGCCGATGGATTTTGCGGAGCTGGGTCGGACGCTGCGGCAGGTCCGGGAGCAGATCATGCCGGTGAATCTCGATCTAAAGGACGTGAGTTTCACGGCCAGCAGGGAGGGCGAGACTGTGGTGGAGGTGGCCGACAGTAATCTGCAGCACCGGAGCGGCTCGGATGTGATCGAGCTGGAGCTGGGGCAGGTGACGGATGCGGAAGGGCGAAGCATTGAGGCGCAGGAGGTGGCGATCGAGTGGGGCCAGGAGGTGCTCTCCTTGGATAATTTGGAGCTGACGCCGATGTTGGGAATCAAGGATCTTGAATTTGCGATTCCCGAGAGCGGCCTCGTATCCGGGACGGCGGATATCAGGCTGGACGACGGGGTGCTGGGCCTGACCGTCGGGGACGGACTGGAGGATGTGCGGCTGGAACTGCGCGAGGGCCAAGTGGATATCGGAAAGGTCCGTGAGGGGTTTGGAATCGAGGCACCGGTGGAAGGGAAGGTGACTTCGCTGGCGCTGGAGGTGAGCGATTTTTATCCGGAGTGGCAGGCTGCGGTGGGGACGGCGGAGCTTTTCGTGGAGGATTTCGCATATGACGACTGGACTGCACCGGAGGCGGCGATCGGTGTTACAATTGAGGATGGGGCATTTCAGGCAAAGGTGGCTGGCGCTTCGCAGGGCTCGGAATTCTCGATCGAGGGCGGCGGGGAATTCGACCGGGACCTGCTGGGGACGGAGGATTTCTCGATCGACGAGTTCAGCGGGAGTGCACAGATCGGGAGTTTGGACGAGGTGCTGAACCGGCTGGATGCGAGGTATGACTGGGGTCTCGATGTGACGGAGTTTCCGGAGAGCGAGCTAGGGGGCGATTGGCGGGTGCGGTTTGGCGAAGAGGGCTTCCAAGGCGTGGATGTGGATCTGGAGATGGAAGCGAAGGAGGTGGATGCAAGCCCTGTCCGGTTGAAAGGGACGTTTGAAGACAAGATGGTCAAAATCGAAGACTTCGGGGCGACGGGGATGGATTTTTCGGGGACCTACGATATCGAAACGAAGCAGTATGAGGGAACGGAGAATTTGCAGAACTTCGACAGTGCGACGATCGAGCCGTGGATGAAGGGTCTGGGCTTGGAGTCGCCGGGGACAGGCGTCTTCAGCATGCAATGGGAGGGAAGCGGGGACCTGGAGGAGAACATCCATAGAGGGGAGGTGACCGATTTTGCGGGGACTTGGCAGTGGAAAGAGGTGGAGGGCGAGGAGCCGCGCGCTCCCATTTCCGCGAGCGGGAACCTGACTTACAATTTGCCGGAGCAGGCGGACCTGAGTGATTTCGTGGTGGAGACGGAGGGGCAGCGGGTGGAGCTGGACGCGACGATGGAGGGGAACGCGCTAGAGCTGGAGCGCTTTGAGTGGTCCGAGGGCGGGGAGCGGCTGGCTTCGGGCTCCGGGACGCTGCCGCTGCCGAAGGATTTCACCAATTTCCGCGAGTTTTTGGAAAGCGACGACAGGCCGCTAGATTTGGATATCGAGACGGAGACGATCAAATTATCCAAACTCAGGCCGTGGGTTCCGGGGCTGGATCAGATCGACGAGAGCGCCACGGGAAAGGTGAATTTGCAGCTGAGAGGGAGTCTGCTTGATCCGGAAGTGGAGGCGCAGGTCGAGGTGAAGGACATCAGCGTTCCTGAAAAACCGGAGCTGCCTACCAGCGATGTGACAGTGAACATCAGCGCGAAGGGAGGGAAGGCGACTATTTCCGCCGAGGCCCTGACCCCCGGGTACGCGCCTGCGGTTCTGAATGCCGAAATTCCTTTCCGGCCCCGTGAGTGGGCGGAAAACCCAGAGTTGCTGAAGTCTGAGGAGATCAAGGGACGGCTGGACCTGCCACGGCTGGATGTCTCGCGTTTCTCTGGGATTTTGCCCGGGGTGAAGGAGCTGGGTGGCGTGGCTACGGGCAGCATCGACTTCGGCGGCACGATCGGAGATCCGGTGCTTGATGGGAATGTGAAGCTCAGTGGCGGCAAGTTGGAGCTGGCCGGAAAGGGGCTGCCAAATCTTGCTGGAATCGATCTGGAAGTGGAGGCGGATCTGGATAAGGCGACGATCCGAGGCGCGGTTGGAGATCTGGAAGGCGGCAGTCTTCAGATCGATGGCACGGTGGATCTGCGGAATCCTGAGGGGACGGGCCTGGGAGAAATTGACGCCACGGTGATCGGCAACGCGCTGCCGATCGTGCGCAACGATTACCTGCTGCTGCGTGCGGATGCGAGGTTGCAGGTTCAGGGAACTCTCGATCTGGCGCGGGTGACCGGAACGGTGGGCATAGTCGACAGCGTTTTCTATAAAGACATCGAGCTGCTTCCGGTGGGCGCTCCTTTCCTCGGTCCTTCGGCGGCCGCGTTGCCACAGGTGGACGTCCAGAGGGATTTCACCGAGGCCGTGCCCGAAGCTTTTGAGGACTGGCCTCTGAACGTGGTCGTGACGACGGTGAATCCCGTTTTGATCCGTGGGATTCTCGGCGAGGGGGCCATCGACGGGGCGATCCGCGTTGAGGGGACGTTGGGGGATCCCCGCCCAAACGGCCAGGCACGGGTTCGGGATGCTGTCGTGGATCTCCCGTTCAGCAGGTTGGAGGTGAGGGAGGGGTATTTGAATTTTACTCCGGAAACAGGTCTCGATCCGAGCCTGGATGTGCGGGCGACGTCGGAGATTCGCCCTTACACGGTGCAGATTTACGCATACGGCCCGGTTTCGGATCCGAACCTGGTGCTGACTTCCCAGCCGCCGCTTCCCGAGGAGGAAATCATGACCCTGCTGGCGACGGGGACCACGACCGATGGATTGGAGGATCCCCAGGCGGCGTCGTCGCGGGCGCTCCAACTGCTGATCGAGGAACTTCGGCGTGGTCGTTTTTTGTTCGGAGATCGTCTCCGGCCGGTATTGAGCCTGCTGGACAATGTGGAGTTCACTTTGGCGGATGCCGATCCGTACGATTCAGACTCCTACACCTCGGCGACGGTCAAACTTAGTGAGAGATGGTATGTCGCGGCTGGCATTGGTGAGCGGGGAGATCAGAGGGTGCTGGCTGTTTGGAGGTGCAGATTCAAATGACGGGGATTTTCAAAAGAAGCGGCAGGCGTTCCTACGGACAGGGCGTCTGTGGGATTGCGGCGCTATGGTTGCTAATCGGATTTCTAGCGGTGTTCCCGGTTGCTGCGGAGACGCGGGTGGAGATCCAGGGGGCGGAGCAGATGTCGGAGGAGGAGATTCTGGGTCTGATGTGGGAGCGGCTGGTTTATGTTAGGTTGAAGCCTGCAAGCGCTTCGCGTGCGAATGACGCGGCTTTTCTGACGCGACAGGTTCTTCTGGATGAAGGATATCTCAGCGTTGAGGTATCGGCCCGGATTCTGGGTCCCGAGCACATTCTGCTCACCATCAACGAGGGGTTGAGACTGACGCTGGGGAATGTTAGAATCGTTGGTGACGGGGACCACGAGCGGCTGACGAAACTTTTCTCGCGCCCCTTCGGTGGGCGGGGGTTCTTTGGTGGCGAGAATCCTCCGTTTCAGGACGAAAACGTCGACGAGGGTCTCGCCTACGTAAGGCAAGACCTTCAGGCGGAGGGGTATTGGAACGCGGAAGTCTCGCTGCTGGAACGGCGGATCGATCCGGTGACGGGCCTTGTCGAGGTGGCACTGGAGGTGGAACAGGGGCAGCGGTT
This sequence comes from Akkermansiaceae bacterium, assembly GCA_041748235.1. GTDB lineage: Bacteria > Verrucomicrobiota > Verrucomicrobiia > Verrucomicrobiales > Akkermansiaceae > Luteolibacter. The sequence continues at coordinate 18,566 of JBGTDO010000112.1, forward strand.
TCAGATTGGCCGACCCACGGTGACCAGTAGCGACGGTCGCGGGGTCAAGCGGGTGGCGACCACCGCCGAGCCCTACATCGGCGAATGGGCGACGACTGAGCAGATCAACAGTCTGCGGGCCGCAGTGGTGGAGGCCTTCACAAGCCGGGGCTATCCTGACGCGACCATTTTGATGAACCGCACGCTGGTGGGAAACACCTATATCCCCGAGATCAGCATCAATCTTGGGGTGCGGGTCAAGCTGGTCGATGTGCATACGGAAGGTTTGGAACGGACGAACCCGGAGCGGATCCAGCAGATCATGCGTCCCTTGAAACAGGCGGAGTGGTATGATCAGGCGGCGATGCACGAGAAGATCAGGGATTTGCTTGCGACGGGCGCTTTCACTTCGGTGCAGCTGGAGACCGATGAGGTGGCGAGAAAACGCATTGATGCGACGCTGCACTTCGAAGAAGGAAGGGCCAAGGAGGTGAGCGTCGGCGGTGGCTTCGGTTCCTTCAGCGGACCCTTGCTCAGGGCGGGCTACACGGACCGCAATTTCAGGGGGATGCTGCGGAGCTTTTCCATCGGCGGCGAAATCAGCGGTCGTGGCCTGCTGGGGGAAGTGAAGCTGACCGACCCGTGGTGGCGGGGCACCCAGATTTCGCAAACGCTGCGTCTGTATTCGCTCGCCTTCGGATTCGACGGCTACCGCACAGTCGAAGCCGGTCTGGAGGCGAAGTGGGGCTACGAGGTAAACGAAAACTACAATCTGGAACTCAGTCTTGGCTTGTCGTACGTGTCAGTAACCGAAGACGGCCTGCCGGAGAGGTTCCTAGGGTTCACGGAATACAGCCACGCGCGACTCGCTTTCACCCAGACCTGGGATTATCGCGACAGCGCGGTGCTTCCGAAATCCGGCTGGCATGTCAATGTTCCGATTCAGATCGGAATCGCTTCAGGCGATCGCACCAGCACCTACACCCGCTTCGCCGTGGACGGCGGATGGTATCACTCATTGGGCGGCAACTACCAGCTGGGGGTGGGTGGTTTCGCGCAGCTCGTGCTTCCATCTGGAGATATTCAGGATCTTCCGGTAGATTTGCGGGTGTTCAACGGCGGACCGAGAAGCGTCCGGAGCTTTCCCGAACGAACGCTCAGTCCCAGCTTCAGCGGAGACCCTTACGGCGGTGATTTCGCCTGGGCCGTGAATACCGAGATTAGTCGGCCGATCGCTGGGTCCCTACGGGCCGTCGGGTTCGTTGATGTCGGGGGGACGACGGGGAACTACGTGGGCCTCCGGCAGGGCGGAGCCGAAGTGGCAGCAGGCCTCGGCCTGCGGTTGGATCTGCCGATTGGTCCGGTGCGGTTGGAGTACGGGCACAATCTCACCCAGGGCCCGGCGGAGCCGAGCGGCACGTGGCACTTCGCAATCGGGGCCACATTTTGAGGTTTTGGAGTAGGCTCGACAGCAGGCGCGAGCGGCTTCCATGTTCCGGTGACAAGGATCCTTTTCGTTAGCATGGGCAATATCTTTCGCTCTACGGCAGCCGAGATCGTGTTGCAGAAGACAGTGGCGGAGTCAGGTTTTGAGCACCTGCCTCGCCCTGTTGATGCTGGAGGTTTACTTCCGTTTCCTCCCCGGCACGGGCGATGTCTGCGTCTCATAGATTCCGATTGCTTTTGTGTCTGGGCACGGCTACACAGTCGCCCACCCGTAGCGATACGAGGCCGGCTTAGCTCAGTTGGTAGAGCAACTGATTTGTAATCAGTAGGTCAACGGTTCGAATCCGTTAGCCGGCTCCAGTTTCCGATCATGAACGACGGTGCCAGATCATCGACTGGACTTTTCCCGGCTTTGGGTGAGCTGGCGCGGCAGTTGTCGGTGGATGTGGAAGCCATTGCCTTCTCCGAAGGGCGGGTGGTTGAGGACAGAGTTCTATTAAGCTTGTGTGCGTGGTGGCGGGGAAGAGACGCTGCAGCTCGGGCTTTAAAAAATGTCTCTCTGTCGTAAAACTCTGATAATGAAGTTGCTGCTCCCAATTGTCCTGATGTTTGTCATGTCACCCCTTTCAGCTGAAGAACTGCCGAAGTTGATCGCACATCGTGGTGCTTCCGGGAATGCTCCGGAAAACACGCTGGCAGCAGTGCGCCTTGCGTGGGAAGAAGGAGCCGATGGAATTGAGGCAGATTTTTTCCTCACGGCAGATGGCGAGGTCATCTGCATCCATGACGACACGACAAAGCGCACCGCCGACAAAAATTTGAGCGTGACCAAGAGCACCCTCGCTGAGCTGAGGAAGCTAGATTACGGCACGTGGAAGGGCAGGAAGTTCAAAGGCGAGCCGATCCCGACGCTGGGGCAGGTGCTGGATGAACTGCCTGCCGGAAAATGGTTCTTCATCGAGATCAAGGACACGCCCAGGATCGTCCAGCCGATCGCACGGATCTTGGCCGATAAGGATGCTGACAAGGAGAGGGTGGTGCTAATTTCGTTCAGCGAGGATGTGGTAAAGAGCTGTCGTGAAATTTTGCCGGGCTACAAAAGCTGCCTGATCTCCTCCTTGAAAGATTTTTCCAGACCGGGGAGGCCGGAGCGTTACTTGGCGGATCTCGTAGAGATTGGCTCACAAGGCTTGATCTACAAGGAGTCCGCTCCCGTCACTGCGGATTTTCTTGAGCAGGCTCGGGGAGCGGACGGTCTGCTGATGGCTTGGACTCCGGATACCGTGAAGGCGGCGCGGCGAGCGATGGCCTTGGGTGCGGACTTCATCGGGACGAACCGACCCGGGGATCTGAGGCGGGAGTTGCTTCATGATCTCGGGAGAGTTCCCTAACTTCGACACGGGCGGCGCTGAGGCAGACGCCGATGATGCAGATGGAGCTGGAGAGGTAAAGCCACAGTAAGAACGCGACGACGCCTCCGAGGGTGCCATAGACCACGTTGAACGAGCTGATGTTGGAAACGTAGAACAGGAACAGGTTTTCGCCGACCCAGATCATCAGCGTGGCGACGAGGGCTCCCGCCCAAACCTCGGAGAACCTTGTTTTTCGGCTAGGAGCAATCCTGTAAATCATGATGAGTCCGTAAAAGAGGACGACCCACGGAATGACGCTGAAGATGGCAGTGAAGGCCATCTCCGGCAATGCTTGGTAAGAGGTGATCCAGTCCCGTGCGAGTTGGGCGACGGCGGGCAGCAGCACGCCGATGAGGACCGCGCTGATGGTGATGCCGAGGAGAGTTAGGCTTTTCAACGGAAGTCTCCACCAGCTGTACGGGTGCGATTGCCAGATCCGGTTCGAGCTTTTCACGAGCGTTCGAAGAAACTTCAGCGAGCTCCAGACGAGCAGGATGAAAGCGAGCAGGTTGACCCCGCTGCGGGCGTCCATGAGATTGTTCATGATCTCGACCACGCGCGCCTTCTGATCCTGAGTGAGCGGAGTGTAATTGTAGAGCCACTGGATCAGCTCTTTGGTCGCAACCTCCCGCTCGACGAAAAACGAGCCGAGGATCACCAGCATGATCACGAGCGGAAGAATTGAAAGCAGGAGAAACCAAGCAAAGGAAGCGGCCCGTTGATCGCCATCGACTTCCTTCCATCGCTGGTAGGTTCTGACGATAATTTTTCCACTTAACGAGCTGTTGAGTCTCTCCAACCTTTTCTTCATCTCAGCAAACGGTCGGTGAAGAAGAATGCCCTTCTAGACAAGAGGGCGGCTCCTTTTTCTTCTTTTCGGGAGATCATCCAACACGGTGCCGAGGCGGCCGACTTCCACCGGTTTGACGAGATGATGGGTGAATCCGTAGGAACGGCTCCTTTTGATGTCATCCTCCATACCATAGCCACTGATGGCAATGCCCACACCCGCTGAGCGCTCGGCGATGATGCTCATGACTTCGCCGGCGGTGCCGTCCGGCAGGCCGAGATCGCTGATCAAGACATCGTAGTCGTTCTCCTGTGCGTGGCGGATGGCGGATTTAACGTCGTAAGCAGATGTGACCTTATAGCCACGAAGCTGGAGGAGCATGGTGAGAGAGTCGTTGCTATCGATATTGTCTTCCAGGAGGAGTATGTTGATTGCGGCCCGATCATTTGCGGGTGAGGCGTTGCGAGTTTCTGGGCGGGCGTCGGGAGCTTTGGTCAGCGGGAGATAAAGCGTGAAGGTGGCACCTTTGTCGATGCCCTCGCTTTCGACGTGGATCTCCCCGTGATGTAGATCCACAAGAGCCTTGGTGATGCTCAATCCCAAACCGAGGCCTCCGAACTTGGCGCTGGAGCCTTGCTCGAACGGCTTGAAAATGCGGGGGAGAAAATCTGCGGAGATGCCCAGGCCGGTGTCGGCGACGGAGATTTTCAGTCGACCGTCGACCTCCCCGACGAGCTTTACAGCAATACCTCCGGCGGGGGTGAATTTGACGGCGTTTTTCAGCAAGTTCCAAAAAATCTGCTGCAGGCGGGCGGGGTCGGCTCTGACAAAGGCTGTCTCCAGCTCAGAATACAGGGTAAGCTCCAGCTTCTTGGCAGCTATGTCCGGTCGGCAAATTTCGATGGCATTGTTGAGGAGGGATCTGGCATCCACGACCTCGGGATTGAGGTGGATTTTGCCGCTGCCAACGCGGGTCAGGTCCAGCAGGTCATCGATGAGGCGCGCTTCGAGTTCGACGTTGCGGCGGATGACCTCGAGCGGGTGACGCATGGAATCAGGGACCTCGCTATTGGACTCGAGGTTGATCAGTGAGGTGATGACAGGGGTAAGCGGCGTGCGCAGCTCGTGGCTGAGCATGGCGAGAAAGCTGTCCTTGGCGTGGTTGGCGGCCTCGGCCTCGTGGCGGGCTCGATCGGCGGCATGGTAGAGGGCGGCGTTGTCGAGGGCGAGAGCGGCGCGCTGGGCGAGTTCTTCGGCAAGGGAGAGTTCGCTGTGTGAGCAGGGGCGGTCGCTGATATTCACGAGAGTGAGGGCGCCGAGAATGCGGTCGCGCGAGATCAGCGGGACCGCAATGAAGTTGCGGGCACCGATCTCGCGGATGAGAGCGGCGTCTTCCCCGAAACCTTCATCGATCATCTGGGGGGTTAGATTTTCGCAAAGTTCGGATCTCCGGGTTTCAAAGACGCGGAGAGCGATGTGGGTCTCGCCGGGCTCGGGGTAGCGGATCTTTTCGAGGAGGTGCTGCTGCGCTGGATCGCGGTGCATCGCGGTGACTTGGATCAAACGGTCGGCTTCGTCGAGGCGGTCGATGATGCAGAAGTCGGCAAGGCGGGGGACGACGAGGCTGGCGAGGTTTTGGAAGGTTTGGCTATAATCGAGGGAGCCGGCGAGGACGTTGCTGGCTTCAGCAAGGAAGGAGAGACGCTGCCGGGCGGCTTCCGCCTCGGCGCGTGCAGCCTGCTCGCGAACTAGTTCTGCGTGCTCCTCCGCCTGTCTCCGGATCTGCTCGGTTTTGCGGAAAAGTTCCACAAAAACCGCGATTTTAGCCCGCAGGATTTCCGGGACAACAGGTGTCAGGATGTAGTCGACGGCGCCCAGAGAATAGCCGCGGGAGACGTGGTTTTCCGTATCGTTGACAGCACTGACAAAGATGATCGGGGTGGTCTCCGAGCGCTTGCGCTTGCGGATCATGGCTGCGGTCTCGAAGCCGTCCATTCCGGGCATGTTCACGTCCAAGAGAATCACGGCGAAATCCTCCCGCAGGAGCTGGCGGAGAGCTTCGTTTCCGGAGCGGACGCTGACGAGGTTTTCGTTGAGGTCCTCGAGCATTGTCTGAAGAGCGAGCAGCTTGTCGGGCCGGTCGTCCACCAGTAGGATGTTCGTTTTTGTCGAATGTTCGTCCATCGGAGGAGGCTGAGATCAGCGGTAGAGCCAGGTGCGCAGCAGGGTCAGCAGTCGGTCGGTGTCCACAGGCTTTGAAATGTAATCGGAAGCACCAGCTTCGATACATTTTTCGCGATCCCCCTTCATGGCCTTGGCGGTGAGGGCGATGATTGGCAGTTCCTCAAAGCCGTGGTTTTCGCGAATCGCGCGGATGGTTTCGTATCCGTCCATTTCCGGCATCATGATGTCCATGAGGACGACGTCGAAGCCGGGAGTATTGCCAATGATGTCCAAGGCGATGGCGCCTCTCTCAGCGGAGTGGATCTCCATGTCGTAGCGCTCCAAAAGGCTGGTCATGGCGAAAATGTTGCGGATGTCGTCATCCACGAGGAGAACCTTTTTCCCTGCGAGGAGGGAGTTCGGATCGTTGAGCCGCTTGAGCAACTGGTGGTTCTCGGGGCTGAGTTCGGAGACTTTGCGGTGGAGCCAGAGGGCGGTCTGGTCAAACAGGCGCTCCGGACTGCGGACGTCTTTGACGATGATCGTCTGGGCGATCCGTGAAAGCTGCGCCTCCTCATCGGCGTTCAGATCCTTGGCTGTGTAGACGATGATCGGCAGATCGCGGTAATCTCTCCTGAGCCTGCGGATCAGATCGAAGCCAGAAGTGTCCGGCAGCATGAGATCGAGAACGACGCAGGCGCAGGTTTCCTCCTGAAGCCGCGCCAGGGCTTCCTCGCCCGAGGCGGCGGTGATGACGTGGGCGGTGCCGTTTCCGATAAGTTCGCAGATGTTTTCCCGCTGAAGTTCGTCATCCTCGACAACGAGGACCGTTCTCACGGGTTCCTCGCACATCTGGCGGATCTGGCGGAAGACTTCGTCCACCTGTTTCTGCTCGAGGGGTTTGTGGAGGAAACTGACGGCACCCTGCTTGAGAGCGTTTTCCGGCTCCGCATCGACCGAGACCATGAATACAGGAACGTGGCGGGTGGCGAGATCGGTCTTGAGCCGACTAAGCACCTTCCAGCCGCTCACATCCGGCAGGCTGACATCGAGGGTGATCCCAGCGAGGTTAAACTCATGGGCAAGCGTCAGAGCGGTATAGCCGCGGGAGGTGAGAATACCTTTTAGTCCCTCCGCGCGCGCGGACTCCAAGAGGAGCTGGGAGAAGTCTTTATCATCCTCGACGATGAGGACGACCATATCGTTCTCATCGATGTTGTCCCTGTCGTCGCCGAAGGTGACCTCGGGCGGGAGGTTCGGCCTCTCGTCTGGATTTTCACCAGGTTTCTCTCTGACGGCGGTCGTGCGGTTGGCGCTGCCGAGGTGCTGCTGCGGGAGGTAGAGAACAAAGTTGCTACCCTCGCCTTCCTCGCTCTCGACTCTGAGTTCACCGCCGAGAAGGCGGGCCAGTTCGCGGCTGATGGCGAGGCCGAGGCCGGTGCCGCCATAGCGTCGGCTGGTGCTGCCGTCCGCCTGCTGAAAGGCCTCGAAGATGGCCGATTGCTTATCTACTGGAATGCCGATGCCGGTGTCGGTGATGGAGAAGGCGAGGACTGTACTTGCGGAGTTAAGGGCGGCACGGTCGCGGCTCCAACCCGCAGTAGCGGGAGCGACGGCGAAGGTGACATTACCACGCTCGGTAAATTTGATGGCGTTGGAGAGGAGGTTCTTGAGGATCTGGGCGAGGCGCTGCTCGTCGGTGACGATCGTTCCGGGCAAGTCGGCGGGAAGATCAAAGACCATTTCTAGGCCTTTTTCCTGGGCGACATGGCGGAAGGTGCGCTCGAGGCTGTCGGTAAGTTCGTGAAGCGGAACGTCGGAAACCGAGATCGTGAAGTTTCCGGATTCGATCTTGGAGAGGTCGAGAATGTCGTTGATGAGGCGCAGGAGGTCGCGGCCGGAGCCGTGGATGGTACGGGCGAATTCGACCTGTTTCGGTGTAAGGTTTCCGCCGACGTTGGCGCCAAGCTGCTCGGCAAGGATGAGCAGGCTGTTGAGCGGCGTACGCAGCTCGTGCGACATGTTGGCGAGGAACTCTGACTTGTATTTCGAGGTGAGGGAGAGTTGCTGCGCCTTGCCTTCGAGGGCCAGGCGGGCTTGCTCGACCTCGCGGTTTTTTCGCTCCACTTCCTCGTTCTGCTCTGCGAGCTGGGCGGCTTTTTCCTGCAGTTCTTCGTTGGTCATCTCCAATTCCTCCTGGCGGCTCTGCAGCTCGCCGGCGAGAGACTGGGATTGTTTGAGAAGATTTTCTGTTAGGCTGCTGGCTGTGATCGTGTTGAGGACGATGCCGATACTTTCGGCCAGTTGACCGAGGAAGGCTTCGTGGGTGGGGCTGAAACGCTCGAAGGATGCCAGCTCAATAACCGCCTTGACGCGATCTTCAAAAATGACGGGCAGGACCATGATGTTGACCGGAGTCGCCTCACCTAGGCCGGAACTGATGCGGACATAGTCGGACGGCACGTTGGTGAGGAGAATCGGCTGCTTCTCGAGAGCCGCCTGGCCAACAAGGCCCTCGCCGAGCCGGTAGCGATTGCTGACGTTTTTGCGTTCGCTGTAGGCGTAGCTCGCGAGCAATCGCAGCTCCTGCGTGGTGCTGTCCACCTGATCGCCATCCATGATGTAGAAGATGCCGTGCTGGGCCGAAACGACGGGGGCGAGCTCGGAGAGGATCAGTTTGCCGACGGCGAGCAGGTCCTTCTGCCCCTGGAGCATACGGGTGAATTTTGCAAGGTTGGTCTTGAGCCAATCCTGTTCCTCGTTGCGGGAGGTGGTGTCCTTCAGATTCCGGATCATCTCGTTGATGTTGTCCTTGACGAAGGCGACCTCGCCACGGGCTGCGACCTGGATGGTTTGGGTGAGGTCACCTTTCGTCACGGCGGTGGCGACGTCGGCAATGGCGCGGAGCTGGGTGGTGAGGTTGGCGGCAAGCTGGTTGACATTGTCGGTCAGGTCGAGCCATGTGCCAGAAGCGCCGGGGACGTGCGCCTGGCCCCCGAGTTTTCCTTCCACACCCACTTCCCGGGCCACGCTGGTGACCTGCTCGCCAAAGACGGCGAGGGTGCTGGTCATGCTGTTGATGGTGTCGGCGAGTTCGGCGACTTCACCTTTGGCCTCGACCATGAGCTTCTGGTTGAGGTCGCCTTTTGCGACTGCGGTCACAACTTTGGCGATGCCCCGGACTTGGTTGGTGAGGTTTCCTGCCATGGAGTTCACCGAATCAGTTAGGTCCTTCCAGGTTCCCGCAACGCCGCGGACTTCAGCCTGGCCTCCAAGTTTGCCTTCGGTGCCGACCTCGCGGGCGACGCGGGTGACCTCGGAGGCGAAGGAGTTGAGCTGGTCGACCATGGTGTTGACCGTGTCCTTGAGTTCTAGGATCTCGCCTTTGACATCGACGGTGATTTTCTTGGAAAGGTCTCCATTGGCAACAGCAGTGGTAACGGCGGCGATGTTCCGCACCTGAGTGGTGAGGTTGGAGGCCATGAAATTGACCGAGTCGGTGAGGTCCTTCCAGGTTCCAGAAACGCCTTCGACGCGGGCTTGTCCGCCGAGAGCGCCCTCGGATCCCACCTCCCGGGCCACGCGGGTAACTTCGGAGGCGAAGGAGCGGAGCTGGTCCACCATGGTGTTGATGGTATCCTTGAGCTCGAGAATTTCACCGCGCACGTCCACGGTGATCTTCTTAGAAAGATTTCCTGTGGCAACGGCCTTGGTGACGTCGGCGATGTTTCGGACCTGGGAGGTCAGGTTTCCCGCCATGGAGTTTACCGAATCGGTGAGGTCCTTCCAGGTGCCGGCGACGCCTTTTACCTTAGCTTGGCCGCCTAGGTTGCCTTCGGTGCCCACCTCGCGGGCGACTCGGGTAACTTCCGCAGCAAAGGAGCCGAGCTGGTCGACCATGGTGTTGATGGTCTCCTTGAGCTCCCGGATCTCGCCCTTTACATCGACCGTGATCTTCTTGGAGAGGTCTCCGCGGGCGACGGCGGTTGTGACGTCGGCGATGTTCCGCACCTGCGAGGTGAGGTTGGAGGCCATAAAGTTCACGGAGTCTGTCAGGTCCTTCCAGGTGCCGGCGACGCCGCGGACATCTGCCTGGCCGCCGAGGTTTCCATCGGTGCCCACCTCGCGCGCCACACGGGTAACCTCGGAGGCGAAGGAGCGGAGCTGGTCGACCATGGTGTTGATGGTATCCTTGAGCTGGAGGATCTCACCTTTGACGGCGACGGTGATTTTCTTGGAAAGATCGCCGTTTGCGACCGCCGTTGTGACCTCGGCGATGTTGCGGACCTGGTCGGTCAGGTTTCCGGCCATGGAGTTTACGGAGTCGGTTAGGTCCTTCCAGGTGCCGGCGACGCCAGAGACTTCCGCTTGGCCGCCGAGCTCTCCTTCGGTTCCCACCTCGCGGGCGACGCGGGTGACTTCCGATGCGAAGGAGCCGAGCTGGTCGACCATCGTGTTGATGGTGTTTTTGAGTTCGAGGATTTCGCCTTTTACGTCGACGGTGATTTTCTTGGAGAGGTCGCCGCGAGCGACGGCGGTGGTGACTTCGGCAATGTTGCGGACCTGCGCGGTGAGGTTTCCGCCCATGGAGTTCACTGAATCTGTGAGGTCCTTCCAGGTTCCGGCGACGCCGCGAACCTCGGCAATGCCGCCGAGCTTGCCCTCGGTTCCCACTTCGCGGGCCATGCGGGTGACTTCGTCGGCAAAGGAGCTGAGCTGGTCCACCATCGTGTTGATGGTGTTTTTCATCTGAAGGATCTCGCCTTTGACATCCACAGTGATCTTTTTCGAGAGGTCCCCTTGGGCGATGGCGGTGGTGACGTCGGCGATGTTCCGCACTTGGTCGGTGAGGTTGCCTGCCATCATGTTCACGTTGTCGGTGAGGTCCTTCCACGTGCCGGCGACGCCGGAAACTTCGGCTTGGCCGCCGAGTTTTCCTTCGGTTCCGACCTCGCGGGCGACGCGGCTGACCTCGGAGGCGAAGGACCGGAGCTGGTCCACCATGGTGTTGATGGTGTCTTTTAGCTCAAGGATCTCACCTTTGACGTCAACCGTGATTTTCTTGGAAAGGTCGCCGTTGGCAACAGCGGTGGTGACGTCGGCGATGTTGCGGACTTGGTCGGTGAGGTTGCCTGCCATGGAGTTCACCGAATCGGTGAGGTCCTTCCAGGTGCCGGCGACGCCGGAAACTTTGGCCTGACCGCCGAGTTTTCCTTCGGTTCCTACCTCGCGGGCGACGCGGGTGACCTCCGATGCGAAGGAGCCGAGCTGGTCGACCATGGTGTTGATCGTGTTTTTGAGCTCAAGGATCTCGCCTTTGACATCTACGGTGATTTTCTTGGAGAGGTCGCCGTTGGCAACAGTGGTGGTAACGGCGGCGATGTTGCGGACTTGGGAAGTGAGGTTGCCAGCCATGGAGTTCACCGAATCGGTGAGGTCTTTCCATGTGCCGGACACGCCTTCGACGCGGGCCTGGCCGCCGAGCGCTCCCTCGGTGCCGACCTCTCGGGCGACGCGGGTGACCTCCGATGCGAACGAGCGCAGCTGGCCGACCATGGTGTTGACCGTGTCCTTGAGTTCGAGGAATTCGCCTTTGACATCGACGGTGATTTTTTTGGTGAGGTCACCGTTGGCAACCGCAGTGGTGACGGTGGCGATGTTTCGAACTTGGGCAGTGAGGTTGCCGGCCATCAGGTTGACGTTGTCGGTGAGGTCCTTCCAGGTTCCGGCGACGCCTTTGACCTTGGCTTGGCCACCAAGTTTGCCTTCGGTGCCGACCTCGCGGGCCACCCGGGTAACTTCCGAGGCGAAGCCGCCGAGCTGCTCGACCATCGTGTTGACGGTCTTGGCGGTGCGAAGGAATTCGCCCCGAAGGGGACGCCCGTCCATTTCGGTGGCGATGGATTGTGAGAGATCGCCTTTTGCCACCGCGCCGATGACGCGGGCCATTTCGCTCGTGGGCTGGACGAGGTTGGCGACGAGGCTGTTGACTGAACGGACGGTTTCCTCCCAACACCCGCGGGCGAAAGGAAGGGTGGCGCGCTGAGCGATCCTTCCTTCATGACCGACCACGATGCTGATCCGATCAAGTTCGGCGGCGAGCTGTTGGTTGCGGCTGATGACTTCGTTGAATGTGTCCGCGAGTTTTCCGGAAACTCCAGTCCAGTTTTGTGGCAGGCGCGCCGTGAAGTCGCCTTCTTTAAAAGCTGTGAGGGCTTGAAGCATCAGCTTCAATTCTGCGTCATCTTGGACGGCTTCTTTTGAGGTGGACTTTTTGGCCACCGGGGAGGGCTTTTTGGGGCCGACTGGAGCGGCCGACGAACTGGCGGATTTCTTCATACGGAGGATCAACTGGGACAGCAAAGCCGGCGGGGTTGATGCCGCTTCGGCACCGCCCAGTTACCGATACTCCGCGATGTGGCGAAGCTATCCCGCAGCTCTCAAAGGTCAAGCAAACCTACCGCCCTCACTTCGGTACGGTGGTGTGGCGGGTCACCAGTCGGGGTTGGTCCGGCCGATAGTGTGATCGATTGCCCGCTTGAGCTTGTCGGCGGCTCCGCCGATGGCCAAGTCGATTGATTCGGCCTCGTCGGTCACCGCGATCGGCTGGTGTCTCTCAAGGCGCGCCTCCATGGCGCAGCGTTTGTCCTGAGCACCGCCCTTGTGGCTGTTCTGGTCGCTCAAGTGGACTTCGACGCGGGTAATATGATCGGTGAGGTGTCCGAGAGCGCTTTCAACTTCGCTCATCGCAAGCTCAGAGAGCTCGCTGCTTCCTTCGATATGGTTGTCGGTGTTGATCTGAATAAGCATAATTTTGTTTGGATGAGATTAAAAGCGGCAGGTCGCGGCGGCTCCGGTGTCGGTGGGCATCTGCTCGGAGCGGACGACGAAGACCGTGCCGCCCATGGCGACGACCAGTTCGCCAAGATCGTCCAGTAGATCGTCGACCTTAGGGTCCGATAGATCTGCATCTTGGAGTTCACCGGTATCCGCATCGATACGGCCCGGGATCTGCCGGTCAGCTTCAATTAGGAGGGTGGCGACCCTGCCGTCTTTGGCCGCTGCGGCGATATCAGCAAACTCATCGAAGCCGAGGCCTTTGGCTTTGGCGGTCATGAAATCCTCTGCCAGCTTGCTGATCTTTTCAGCGTAGTGTGGCTCGAAGGCCTCCCAAGCGCGCTGGCGAAGGTCGTCGAGCGCGAGGACGTCCGGATTGATTTTCACGCCTTCTTGGAGAAGGTATGGGTTGTTGCTGATTTTGTGAAAATTTCCCTGGTGCTCGGCCAGGGCGGCCATCATCAGGGGCAGGCGGGAGTGATTGGAATGGTGCTTGATGATTGCGCGATCGATGACGCGGTAGTAACGGATTTCATCAATATCGTCCTGATCCTTCCGGCCACCATGGCCGTGGTGCATTTCCATACCTTCTCCTCCGGGGCTATCGCCTCTCGCGCCTCCGTTACTAGTAAGACCTCCATAGCCAGCAACCGTTGAATGGGGTTCCGTGAGTTCTTCGCCCAGGGCCTCGGTGAGGGTAGAGGGGACGCCCGGAGCGAGTTCAATCATATCTAGGGAATCGCGGTTCCCTTCGTAGAGCTTGATGCCGGTCATCGTGAGCGCGAGGATCTGGTAGCGATCGGAAGACTGGAGAAATTGGCGGAGGGGCTTGGTGTGGAAGCTGTCGGCAACGATCGCCAGTTCTTTGACGGGGCGCTGCAGGGTGATGACTTTGAAAAAGCCTCCAGGAGCTGCGAGAACGGCGAGACCTTCCAGAGTGTGGTTCCAGAAGTCTGCTTCGTCAGCGAGGGCGCGGAACTTGGCGAGCATTTCATCCACTGGCGTTTCTGGCTCGTGCTTTTCCAGCATTTGCTCGAGTTGTTTGACGAGGCTGCGGAAGCGGATCGGATCCTGCTGGTTATCGGGGTGATGCCGGTGGGTGGGAAGGTAAAGTGAAACGCAGGGGCCTTCGACGGGGGCGGAAAGGAGCGGAAGTATTTCGGGTGTGAGAAGCTTGTGTGTGGTCATGGTGTTGAATTGTGGCTTTTGTGCCGGCGCCGCAGCTTGAGCGTGTTTTCTCAAGAAGATTTTTTTATCGGCTGGATTTGGTCTTGTTGATTCGCAGGTCGCAGGCCAACCGGCCAAGAGCGGGTGAGGGGGGCTGTAAGGCAAGTGATGCTGCGGCTCGGGCGGAGCCGTTCGTTTGGGGGATCATCTGCGGTTCATGCTAAATGCGGGAAGAGCTTCGGCCTTTATTGCGTTTTGCTACAGCGAAGTGTTAGAAGCCGGAAGTGGATCTATACCGGACCTGCTTTTCAAGTTGCGCGGGATCAAGGTGTCGTTGAGTCTCCCGCCAATGAGCAAACCGAAGGTGGGATTCGTGGGCGTGGGGAGAATGGGCGCCAACATCGCCCGCCGCCTCTCGGATCTCGGCTACACAATTGCTGCCATTTACGATCACCACCATCCGATCGCCGAGGCGATGGCGAGGGAGTTGGGGGTCGTGGCGGCCAACTCCTTGGCGGAAGTGACGGCTTCAGCGGATGTGATTTTCACGGTTGTCACGGATGATGAGGCGATGGCTGGTATCTTCAGTGGTGATGGATCGCTGCTGGAGGGAGCCCAAGGGAAAACATTCGTGAACTGCGCGACCGTGAGCCCGGGATCGCACGAAGGTGCGGCAGAAGCAGCCGGGAAAGCGGGTGCCAGAACACTGGCTGCGAGCATGGCCTCCTCGATCACCCAGGCGCGGCAGGGGACCCTCTACTTGATGGTCGGTGGTGACCGGGACGTTTTCGAAGAGCAGGAAACCTTGCTGCGAGATATTTCGTCGTCGTTGAGGTTCGTTGGTCCAGTGGGGAACGCGGCTAAGATTAAGGCGCTGGTGAACATGGTGATGAACATCAACACGGCGGGTTTGGCAGAGGGGCTTGGTTTGGGAGCCGCCCTAGGGATTGAGCCTGATGTGCTGCGGGAGGTGTTTTCCCAAACGGGTGCAAACTCGCGGGTTCTGGAAACGGACGGCGAGGACATGGTGACCCGGGAGCATGAATGCTTTTTCTCAGCCGCTCATGCCGCCAAGGACAGCGGCATCGCCAACAATTTGGCGGCAGCAGCGGGCGTGGAGGTTCCCCTATCGCAAGCGACCGAGGCGCAATACCGGAGGCTGATCGAGATGAAGCTTGGAGAACTGGACAAATCCGCAGTCGCGGAACTAACTTTTCCGGGACGAGCCGGGAAGAATATTTAAACGACAATGATCGCTAGCAGTCAGATCCGGAACTCAGAAGACGAGGGGCTAGATGTCGCCTTCTACGGCGGCGACCTGCAATCGGTGGTGGTGCTCGGGCATGGACTGACGGGAAACAAGGACCGCCCCTTGCTGATTGCTGTCGCGGAGGGACTGGCGAGCCGTGGGTGGTCTTGCATCCGCGTATCATTTTCCGGAAACGGGGATTCGGAGGGACGGTTCGAAGAGGCTACGATCACCAAGGGAGTTGCGGATTTAAGGTCAATTTTACGCACGATCCCACAGGAAAAGCGGATCGCATATGTCGGCCATAGCATGGGCGGCGCGATCGGCGTGATGACTGCGTCCACCGGCTTGAACATCCAGTGTTTGGTCAGCCTTGCGGGAATGACTTATACTGCGGATTTCGTGGACCGGGAGTTTGGTAACGTGGTTCCGGACTGCGGGGTGATGTGGGAGGATCCTGATTTTCCGCTATCCAGCATTTTCGTCGAGGATCTGAAGGGGATTGGGAACACCTTGGAATCCGCTGCGAATGTGATACAGCCATGGCTGCTGATCCACGGGACGGACGATGACGTGGTGCCGATTCACGAAACTCGTGATGCCTACGCTGCGGCGAACTGCCGGAAGGAACTTCTAGAGATTCCCGGGGCGGGGCACACTTTTGATCAGGAAAGTTATCCGATGATCATTGAAGCCATCGACGCGTGGCTGGAGAAATGCTTCGGTAGGATTTGAGCCTACTGGAGCTCTAGATCGATGGTGGAGGCGTAGTGATCGGATGTGATCTAGCGGCTCCAGAGGGTGAGATTGCCACAGAATCGACGGTTCTAAGCCCCGCTCCGACGTGCTGCTTTGATACTTGCACCTTGGCATCCGGATTGCCAGCTTCTGAGGCCATGACCCTACGCACGTTCCGGAATCACTGGCTTCTAATGTTCTGCTTGTTGTTTCTGGGATATCACCAGTTGAGTGCGCAGGAGGTCGTGCCTGCTGCGGCGCCCTCCGAGGAACGGACGATGGACCAGAAGATCGATGACTTCTTCGCGCCGATCACGTCGGCTGTCAACGAGCTGGTCTTTTTCAAAGTTTACAACAGCAGCACTACGAACGCCGCAGGAAAGCCAGTGTTGAGCGTGCCCTTCATTCTGATCTGGCTGGGCGGCAGCGCTCTGTTTCTCACGATATTTTTCCGCTTCATCAATTTCAGGGCCTTCAAGCTCGCGCTGCGAACGGTGCGGGGGAAATACTCCAAAAGCGATGATCCCGGCGAGATCACCCACTTCCAAGCTCTCGCCTCCGCAGTCTCCGCGACTGTCGGCCTCGGCAACATCGCCGGCGTGGCGCTGGCCATCAACACGGGAGGGCCGGGAGCCGCTTTCTGGATCGTAGTCCTCGGCTTGTTGGGGATGACGAGCAAGTTCGCCGAATGTACGCTCGGGGTGAAATACCGTCAGATCGGAGCGGATGGAAAAGTGCTCGGAGGACCGATGCTCTATCTGAGCCGCGGGCTTGCGGAGCGGGGTATGGGTCGGCTGGGAAGAACGCTAGCGGTCATTTTCTCAATCCTCTGTATCGCGGGTGCATTTGGGGGAGGTAACATGTTCCAGATCAATCAAGCAACCTCCCAACTGGTGAATGTGACTGGCGGGGCGGGAAGTTTCCTCGATACCAACCGTTGGGTTTTTGGCCTTTTCATAGCGGTGCTGGTGGGGATGGTGATCATCGGCGGGATCGCGCGGATCGGCAGGGTGACCTCAAAGCTGGTGCCCTTCATGACCCTCGTTTATGTTCTGGGATGTTTGGTCGTGATCGTTGAGCACTACGACCGAGTGGGCGCGACCTTCGCGCTCATCGTCAGCAACGCGTTCAGCGGGGAAGCTGTTGCGGGCGGAGCGATCGCTACCATGCTGATAGGAATCCAGCGGGCAGCATTCTCGAACGAGGCCGGTGTTGGCTCGGCACCGATCGCCCATGCGGCGGTTAAGACCCGATATCCCGCTAGTGAGGGGATTGTTGCGCTGTTGGAGCCGTTTGTCGACACGGTGGTCATCTGCACCATGACGGCATTGGTTGTAATCACCACTGGCGATTATCTCGATACCGGCAAAGACGGCATCACTCTTACCTCGGAATCGTTTGCTTCGGTCATTCCTTGGTTTGCTTACGTGCTTTCCCTGGCCGTAATTTTGTTCGCCCTCTCCACTCTGATTTCGTGGTCCTACTACGGCCTGCAGGCGTGGAAATATCTTTTCGGAAAATCGCAGACGACGGATCTGATTTACAAAGTTCTTTTTTGCGCAGTGGTGGTTGCCGGTGCGGCCATGGCACCTGGCAATGTCATCGACTTTTCTGATGCAGGACTGCTGGCCATGTGTTTTCCCAACCTCATCGGCGTTTTTATCCTCCTGCCGGTCGTGAAAAGCGAGCTGAGGAAGTTCCGATCGTTCGTGAAGCACGTGGATGAGGGGAAAACTCTCGATGAGGCTCACGAATACGTTGAGGCTGGAAAGTAGCCGGAACCGCGATCGAGAAACTTTTTGCGAAGGTTGGACGTTTCGGTGCGGGTGTAGGAAGATCTTGGCGAGAAGATGGCCCGTGAATACAAGTTGCAGCGCCCGAAGCCGGTATCGGCCTCCGGGATTGATTACCAGAAGGCGCTCAACGCTGAGCAGTTCCGGGCGGTGACTGCGCCTCCCGGGAAGGCGCTGGTAATTGCCGGCGCGGGCTCCGGAAAAACGCGGACCTTGACCTACCGGGTTTCCTGGCTGCTCGACCAAGGTGAGCACGCGCGGAACATTCTGCTGCTGACTTTCACCAACAAAGCCGCGCGGGAGATGGTGGAGCGGGTGCGCTCGCTCGTGCCGGGGGATGTGACCGATCTGTGGGCGGGAACCTTCCATTCGATTTGCAACCGGATCCTGCGCCGCCACGCGGAGGAGATCGGCTTCACCAAATCGTTCTCCATCCTCGATCGCGACGACCAAAAATCCTTGATGAGCGCTGTCGTGGCGGCCTTGGACATCGATACGAAGCAAAGGAGGTTCCCCAAGCCGGATGTGCTGATCTCGATGTTCAGTCTCATGGTGAACACGGGCGTGGGTCTGGAGAAGGTGCTGGGCGAGAGGTATCCGTATTTCGACGATCGGGCGGAGGATCTGGAAAAGGTGCGGGTGGCTTACATGAAAAAAAAGCGGGACACGAACTCGCTCGATTTCGATGACATGTTGTGCCTGACGGTGGATCTTTTCCGGGAGCGGCCGGAGGTGCTGGGTATTTATCAGAAACGTTTTCGCCACATTCTGGTGGATGAGTATCAGGATACCAATGCGGTGCAGAGCGCGTTGATCGATTTGTTGGCAGGCTCCCACAACAGCCTCATGGCGGTCGGAGACGACTCGCAATCGATCTACTCGTGGCGTGGCGCTGACATGGATCACATCCTGAATTTTTCCAAGCGGTATCCGGGCTCTCAGATGCACACGATCGAGACGAATTACCGCAGCGTGCCCGAGATTCTCCAGCTCTCAAATGCAGCGATCTCGGCAAACAAGATGCGCTTTGAGAAGAACCTGAAATCGTCCCGGGCAGAGGTTGGGGCGAAGCCTGCCTTGGTGGCACTTGAGGATCCGGCGACGCAGGCGGCGTTCGTAGCGCAGCGGATGCTGGAGCTGCGGGATGAGGGCATCGAGCTGGAGGAGATGGCAGTCCTGTATCGTGCGCATTTCCAGAGTCTTGAGGTACAGATGGAGCTGACGCGGCGGGGTATCCCGTTCTGCATCACCAGCGGGCTGAGGTTCTTTGAGCAGGCGCACATCAAGGATGTGGCGGCCTTTTTGCGGTTCGTGACCAACCGCCGCGACGAGGTGAGTTTCAAGCGGATGGTGCAGTTGCTGCCCGGATGCGGACCCGGGACTTCCGAGAAGCTGTGGCAAAAATGGCTGCGTGAGCCTTTTTCTTCGGACCCAGAGCCGCCGGAGAAGTGGTCGCCGATCCTAGCTGGCTATCCGGTTCCTAAAAAATCGGCGAAGCATTGGGAGCAGCTGTGCTTCACGCTGGACGAGCTCAGCCCCGGTGGTGTTTTTGTGAGTCCATCTGAAATGATTTTCTCCGTGTTGGAGGGTGTTTACGACGACTACATCAAGGAGAGCTTCGAAAACTACGAGGCGCGCCGGGGAGACATCGAGCAGCTGATCCAGTATGGGGCCGGCTTTGACGATGTTATGGATTTCCTAGGGCAGCTCTCGTTAATGGCCACCACTGATGGCGAGCCAACGGGGGAGAAGGCGGAGGTCGACAACGACAAGGTCACTCTCTCATCCATTCATCAGGCGAAGGGTCTAGAGTGGAAGGTTGTGTTTCTGATCTGGTTAGTGGACGGCCAGTTTCCCAACAGCCGGATCCTTGAGGCCGATGACGAGGCTACGTTTGAAGAGGAACGGCGGCTGTTTTACGTGGCGCTGACGCGCGCCAAGGACGAGCTGTATCTCAGTTATCCGATGCTGAACCCGAAGAGCTATACGGGAGACATCCTTTGCAGACCTTCCCGGTTTCTTGACGATTTCCCGGCTGAGCTGGTGGAGACTTGGAACGTTGGGAACAACTGGTCGGACGATGACGATCCGTTTTAGAGGCTCCGAAGTAGGGGCGCGAGGCATGGCGGATGCAGTCCGCCGCCACGGTCAGCCGCCGATTTCGGTGCGGCCGCAAAGCTGGGCACCTTCTTCCATTGAGAAAACCTTGGATTTGATGTCGCCGTTGATGCGGGACTTGTCCTTGAGCTCGCAGCGCTGGGAAGTGATTTTGCCTTCAACGTTGCCGTAGACCTTTACGTCGCCGGCGGTGACGTCGCCTTTGATTTTGGCGTTTTCGCCGATCGTGACCTTGCCCTTTTCGGAGTTGATCTCGCCTTCGACTTTCCCATCAATGATCATGTCATTGGAGAAGCGGATCGAGCCGATGATTTCAATGCCGGTGGAGAGAACGTTGGTCGCATTTGCCATAACGTCAGGAGGGAAGCAGAACTGGGGGCGGGTGGCAAATGGAAAGAACCCCAAAACTTCGCTGATTTTAGAGCTGCGCCCGGAAACGGTTTTGCGGTAGAAAGATGAACCGCGCCGTCTAAAAAAAATCCGCTGATTCAACACCATGCCTCGAGTCGTCATCACCGTCCCCGACCAGAACGCCCAGCCGTACCGCTTCCAACTTGATCGCGAGCTGGTCAGCCTCGGTCGAGGCAGCGACAATGATATCGTCATCGATAGTAGCTCGGTCTCCGGCAAACACGCGGAACTCCGGAGAGTCGAGGGGGGCTACGAGCTGGCGAACGTGGGTTCCACGAATGGCATCAAACTAAACGGCGAACGCCAGCACACGGTCTCGCTGCGCGATGGGATGTCTTTGAAGCTCGGTGATGTGACCTTTGATTTCAGTCTGACCGAGGAGGAGCAGGAAACGCTTCACCGGGAAAGCCCCGATGGTAAATCACCGATTGCAAAGGAGCCTGCGGTCGCTGCGGCAGGTCCGTCATCCGTCGATCTCCTGCCCGACCGGCGGAAGCCGGAGCCGGTTCAGCTCCGCGAAGACGAACGCCGTCCGACTCGCGATCGGCAGCCTTCTGGCGCGGGTTTCGGTTCCATTTTTCTGTTCCTGATCTTGGCAGCTGCTTCGTTCTTCGCGGGCATTGCGATCCGGTACCAGAAGGAAACGGGCGGCTCACTAGTCGAGGTTATTTCCAGCAGAATCCCAAGCATGCAGGCTGCTCCGGCGGAGGAGTAGACGAACTGTGAAGACGCGGTCCGCGTAGGGCCTCCGTCAGCAGGGGCTGAGAAAGCGGAATACCGCAGCCGGGCACCACTCGTACAAGATCGGCACTGTTGCCGAGAACGTCGCGTCCTCCAGCAGGGCTTCTTCCGACCACCTGTGCAGCTATGGGTCGTTCCAAAAGCCACGAGCACACGATGCGCAGCGATTGGTCTTGCACAGGAGTGGGCACTGTCATTACCGATAGCGGCGTCGTCATCTCCACTCAGCTTTACTGCATCGAGCCGCGCATGGGCACATGGAAATGACCAACCGTTACAACTGTAGGTGGTAGCCCCGATTTATGCCGGATTTCAGCTTTGAAGACGAACTAGCCTCCCGTGGATTCACGTGGGTCGCAGGCGTTGACGAAGCCGGTAGAGGGCCTCTGGCTGGACCCGTGGCAGCAGCGGCGGTGATCCTCCCGAGGCCCTTTTTTTGCGAAGGTCTGGATGATTCCAAGAAACTTTCGAAGAAATGCCGGGAAAGGATCCACGAGGAACTCACCGAGAATCCGTGCGTGATCTGGTCCGTCGGTATGGTGGAGCATGAAGAGATCGACAAGAACAACATCCTCCGCGCCACACACCTCGCCATGAGCCGGGCATTGGACGGGCTCGGCACGATCCCCGATATAGCGCTCGTCGATGGTCTGCCGGTCAAAGGGCTGAAAATCCGCCACGAGGCCTTGGTGAAAGGCGACGGGCTCTCCCTGTCCATCGCCGCCGCCAGTGTGATTGCGAAGGTGACAAGAGACCACTGGATGGCCAGACTCGACGAAGAATTTCCCGTTTATGGCTTCGCCCGGAACCAGGGCTATGGCACGCGGGAGCATCTGGAAGCCATTCAGGAACATGGGCCTTGTCGCTATCATCGTCGGTCGTTTCAGCCGGTATCTCAACTCCAGCTTTCACTCGCGGAGTGGCCCTAGCGGCACGCGCAAGTGGACAGGTGAATACGGCGAGAGGATTGCTGTCGACTGGTTGCGCGCGCGGAACTGCCGGATCCTGGCGAGAAATTTCAAAGGGCGGCGCGGCGGCGAGGTCGACATCGTCGCCCGGGAGGGCAGGCAACTGTTGTTCATTGAGGTGAAAACGCGCCGCAAGGACGCCAGGATCCGTGGCCTCCACGCTGTAGGCAAAAGCAAGCAGCGGCTGATCGAGCGCGGTGCCAACGAGTGGCTGCGCCGGTTGGGCACCCGCCAGCTGCCCTGGCGCTTCGACGTTATTGAGATCGAGGTCGCGGAAGGCGAGAAGCCGTTGGTGAGGCGCATCGAGAACGTCTTTTAAAATCCCGTGAAAACGTGGTTGCCAAGGAACTGCCGACGTGATTGTTTTCTCGCCCCACCGCAAGGCGGGAAAATGCGCGCGTGGCGGAATTGGTAGACGCGCTAGATTCAGGTTCTAGTACTCGCAAGGGTGTTCAGGTTCGAGTCCTGTCGCGCGCACCATTTTGTTTGCAGCATGTTACCCTGAGGCTGCTTCAGCGGCGGCCCCCGGAGAATGGAAGGCCCTTCTCCATCTAGGCAGGTGGAAGGCGAAGTTGATCAATTAGGCGGCAGTTTCTTTGTCGCCGTTTTTGTGGGCTACTCCGCTGGGGGGACGAGTTTGCGGCTTCGAATCGCTCAAGAATGGGCTGATGGAGGCAATTGCGAAAGGAGTTGCATGATGGTGGATGGATTGAAAGGCGCATGAAATTTGCCGCCATGGTTAGAAATCGAAGAGGTTCATCTGCGGCGAAGTGGCGTCGGGGAAGGTTTCTTCGAGTTTGGTGGTTTTGGGCTTGGGGTGTTTCGTTTTTGATTCGGGCTTGGCGGCGTTGAGTTCGAGGTGGGAGAGGATGGCTTTGGCGCGGTCGAGGACGGGTTTGGGGAGGCCGGCGAGGCGGGCGACTTGGATGCCGTAGGATTTGTCGGCGGGGCCGGGGAGGATTTTGTGGAGAAAGATGATTTCTTCGTTCCACTCACGGACGGCGACGTTGTAGTTGGTGACGGCGTCGCGGGTGTTGGCGAGGTCGGTGAGCTCGTGGTAATGGGTGGCGAAGAGGGTGCGGCACTTGATCTGATCGTGCAGGTGCTCGGCGACGGACCAGGCGATGGAGAGTCCGTCAAAGGTGGCGGTTCCGCGCCCGATTTCATCGAGGATGACGAGGGATTTCTCGGTGGCGTGGTTGAGGATGAGGGCGGTTTCCGCCATTTCGACCATGAAGGTGGACTGGCCGCGGGAGAGATCGTCCGAGGCACCGACGCGGCAGAAAATGCGGTCGACAAGGCCGACGGTGGCTGAATCGGCAGGCACGTAGGCGCCAATCTGGGCCATGAGGGTGATGAGGGCGAGCTGGCGGATGTAGGTGGATTTTCCGGCCATGTTGGGGCCAGTTAAAATCTGGAGGCGGGAAGTTTCGGGGTCGAGGTGGGTGTCGTTGGGGACGAATTTGGTGTCTGTCAGGGTTTGTTCGAGGACGGGGTGGCGGCCGTTTTCGATGATGAGTTCGGTGCCCTCGGTGAGGGTGGGGCGGGTGTGCCGGTGTAGCTGGGCGGTCTCAGCGAGGGCGGCTAGGGTGTCGATCTCGGCGATGGCGGCGGCGGTTTGCTGGAGCTCTTTTAGGTGGGTGACGACCTCGGCGCGGAGCTGGAGGAAGAGTTCGTGCTCGAGTTGTTTGGATCGTTCTTCGGCACCGAGGACTTTGTTTTCCATTTCTTTGAGCGCGGGAGTGATGTAGCGCTCGGCGTTCGACATGGTTTGTTTGCGGGTGTAGTCGTCGGGAACCTTGTGCAGGTGGGAGGTGGTGATTTCGATGAAGTATCCGAAGACGTTGTTGAATTTGATCTTGAGGGAATCAATGGAGGTGCGCTTGCGTTCGTCCTCCTGAAGGCGGGCGATCCAGTCCTTACCTCCGCGGGCGGCGGAGCGGAGTTCGTCGAGTTCAGGGGAGTAGCCGTCACGGATGATGTTGCCGTCTTTCAAGGTAGCCGGAGGATCTTCGGCGAGGGCGGCTTCGAGGAGCTCGGTCAGAGCGGGGAAGGTATGGAGGGAGGTGACCAGTGCGGATTGATCAGTGAGCAGCGAAGAGAGGTCCTGGCGGAGAGCGGGGATTTGGTTCAGGGAGGTGGAGAGGGACTGGAGGTCGCGGGGGTTGCCGGAGTTTTGGGAGAGGCGGGAGGTGGTGCGCTCAATGTCGCGGATTTGTTTGAGGGATTCGCGGGCTTTGGACAGGAGGAATGGCTCGGCAAGTAAGGCGGCGATGGTGTCCTGGCGGGCGATGAGGGCATTGCGGTCGCGGAGGGGGTGGAGGAGCCAGTCGCGGAGGAGGCGCGCGCCCATGGGGGTGGCGGTGCGGTCTAGGACGGCGAGGAGGGTGTGATTTTTCCCAGAGCGGGATTCGATGAGGTCGAGGTTGCGCTGGGAGGCGGAATCGATGAGGACCTGGTTTTCGTTTTCCAGCAGGCGGGGTGGATGTAGGTGCTCGCAGGGGCGGCGGAGTTGGTGGATGAGATAGTGGAGGACCGCTCCGGCTGCTGCGGCGGCTGCGTGGAGATTTGCGCAGCCGAAGCCATCGAGAGAATGGACGTTGAAATGATTTTTCAGCAGCTCGTTGGCGTGCTCGGGGAGAAAGGTGTAGCCGTCGTAGGGGAGGGCGTGGCTGTGGTCGGTGAAATCGCCGGTCTGGTGATCGGGGATGAGTAGCTCGGAGGGGGAGAGGCGGGAGAGTTCGTCGGCCAGCTGGGCGGGATCGGAGAATTCGGCGATGATGAACGCGCCGGTGGTGTGATCGATAGCGGCGAGGCCGTGGCATTTTCCGACGCGGGAAAGGGCGGCTAGGTAGTTGGGCCGTTGGTCGTCGAGGAGCGTGAGGTCGTCGATGGAGCCAGCGGTGAGTATGCGGGCGATCTCGCGGTCAACGAGTTTTCCGGGGATGGCCTCGGAGGTTTGCTCGGCGATGGCGACGCGCTTGCCGGCTTTCAAGAGGCGTGCGATATAGCCTTGGGCGGCGTGGTAGGGGACGCCGCACATGGGGGTGCCGCCGCGTTTGGTCAAAGCGACGTTGAGAATGGGTGCAGCGGCTTTGGCGTCTTCGAAAAACATTTCGTAGAAGTCGCCGAGGCGGTAAAAGAGGATGATGTCGGCGGGGAGGCTTTTCCTCATACCCATATACTGGGTCATCATGGGGGTGGTGGTGCCGGACATGGTGGGATGGTGTGGGGTGAAACTTTAAACTTCAAATTTTAAACTCCAAGGAGGCATACGGTTGCTGCCGCAGAGGAATCGGTTGGGCTTAAAAATCCAGAATACTCATTGTCATCAGGGAGACTTCGCGGTGACCCAGAGCGGCTACTCAGGGAGTTAAAACGTAAGCGGGGTCTGTAGCGCCGCTTGAAGATTCTGGCCGGCGTATTTCAGAGGGCGTCATAGTTCACCAACCTATGACACCTATGAACGAATCCATCTTGAAGACCGACCGACAGGGTCGCCTGCGCTACACTCCGGAA
>JBGTDO010000113.1:0-32413 GCA_041748235.1 Akkermansiaceae bacterium
GCCAGTCTGTCCAAAGCCCGGAACGGCCCTGGCCGGTTCAGAGGTCCAGAAATCCATTGGAGGTTGCCAAATGGGCTCGATGGTCCGATCAGATTATCATTATTGAGCAAAGTCTCTTCTATTCCTTGATTGGCCTTGCAAGTCACAGGCCTTCGCTTGTCTTCGTCCAAACCTGGTTTCTCGCAACATCAGCAAGATCCAGATATGAACTGAACATTCAGAAGTCGATTATCTCAAGGATTTCAACCGTCGCCGCCCCGTCACGTGCGGTCGCCGACAGCTGGGGCTGCGTCGACAAAGTGATCCCCAATGGCTACGACCACATCCTGTTTCAGAATGATTCAAAGGAGCGGGCTTTCGACCTCATTTTCCTAGGCCGTTTTCACACCGACAAGGGACCCGACCTGTTTCTCGACGCCCTCACCAGCGTGTTGGCGCAAAAGACTGGCATCCGGGCCATTATGGTAGGCGGCGGACCACTTTTCAATGAATGTTCGGAACGTATCAAGAACGATCCGCAACTACAGGGTTCGGTAACACTCAAAGAGGCGGTCAGTGATCGGGCCGAGGTGGCGGATCTGCTGAACCGGTCCCGTATCCTTGTCATCCCAAATAGGTGGGATGAGCCTTTTGGTATGGTGGCACTGGAAGGCCTGGCATGCGGGTGTAGAATTGTGGCCACGAAAAGCGGGGGGTTGAGTGCGGCAGCCGGAGGCGAACTGACGGAAGTCCCGAAAAACGCTCCTGCGCTCCTCGCAAAGGCAATCCTCGCCGCACTTGAGGGCCAGCAGGCAGTTCCGACCCAGTCCAAGTCGGTGCGAGAACACCTGATGCGCCACCGCTGGGAATCCATCGCCAAGGAGCTTATTCTGAATCCTTCGCAGGCCGAACTCACTAACTCCTAATTACGTGGAGATTATACCCATGGACAAAGATCAAAAAAAACAGCGGGCTTACTATGAAGCGACGGCCAAGGCATATGATGAGATGCATCTCAAGGAAATCGAGCACGAGATTGCACTTTCACAGCTTCTCGGGTACATGCGGTACTTCAATTTCGAATCCCTTCTTGATGTGGGAGCGGGCACCGGTAGGGTGTTGCGCCATGCAAACGCACACCTGGACGGCGTAAAGCTGGGTGGAATTGAGCCGGTGGCAGCTCTTCGGGAGATCGCATATTCGAAGGGAGTTTTCCGCCCCCAACTTACGGAAGGAGACGCCCTGAACCTGGAGTTCCCCGACAACAGCTGGGATATTGTTTCCGCCTTTGGGATACTCCACCACATCCCTGATCCCGAAAAAGCAATACTCGAGATGTGTCGTGTAGCCAAATACGGGATATTTTTTTCCGATTTGAACAATTATGGTTGCGGATCCCGGTCTCAGCGCGCTCTATCCCAGGGTTTACGGGTATTTGGCCTTTGGCGTTCCTTCCAATTTATTAAGAACGGAGGAAAGATGGGCAAGTTTTCGGAGGGGGACGGCATCCACTATTCATATTCGCTTTTCGACAGTCTTCCAACTGTCCGCAGAAAATTTCCACAGATACGTATCGCGAATACCAAAGGAAGCCATCCCAGTCTGTTCCGGGGTTGCTCGCACATTTCCTTATTCGCGGTTGCCAGCGATTCCACGATAGCGAGCCGCCTATCCCCTTTGGAATAAACCCGCATACTCACTAAAACCCAGCTGGCCATCGACTCTACCACCCCGTTCTCGGCGGAACCGTCGTCTACATTGATGCAATTGCAAAACCCTACTGGCGAAAAGACATGAGGTCAGGGGCACTACCAAAACCCCCGCAGCTGAAGGGATTTCCGATGGGAAATTTGCCTGACCCATCCAGCGAACAGGAGAATCAACTGCGGGTGGCCCGGTGGCTCGCATAGGCGGATAGAATGATCGTGATAGAACCAAGTTTGTTTTATTCCCTCGCCTCGCTCTTGGGCAGAAATCCACTTTGGTCACGTTGCATACCTGGTCCCGGCACCCACCAGAATATCGGTTCCCTTTCACTGGGTAAAGAGGGAGATCGTCCGCCGATTTTCAGTGATGGCAGCACCATCGCAAATGGTTGCTGATAGCTGGGGTTGTGTTAGATATTTGATTCCGAGCGGCTACGACAACGACATTTTTTGCACCAAAAAATACGAACATTGAATATTACTACATGTTCCTGGGCCGGTTCCACCGGACAAAGGACCCCATCTGTTCCTGAAGGCACTTGCCATCATAATGAAAACGCGGAAGTCTAACAATTGGTATTGGTGGGCGATGGCCCCCGGTTTGACAAATGCGCCAAGCGGGCGCAGACCGATCCGGTTCTGCGCGGCTCGGTAACCTTCAGAGGAGCGGTAGAGGACTGGCACGAGGTCGCGGATCTCCTGAACCGTACCGCGTATCGGTGAAACCAAACCTATGGCAAGAACCTTTAGGACTGGTGTGGCTCTGGAAGGATTGGCTTGTGGTTGTTGCAACGCAAGGCGGGGCATTAAAAGAAGCTGCAGAAGGCTATCTTACCGAGGTGCCCAAGACGATCCCCAGCTCCTGGCGGGGGGCAATGATGAAGGCGCTCGAGGAGCATTCAGACGTATGCAATGTCGATCAAGCGATCGAGCAGCATCTCATCGCTCATCGGTGGGATTCGATCGTGAGCCGCCATTCCCATGGCATCGACGTTTTGTCTTTACCAATGCAGAGACGCTCCATGCCACCCGAGTTCCTAAATTATGAAGCTATTGATCATTGATCCGTTTGTTTGCATGCGAGCGCCCTCGATGCGCTCTCTGCTGCGGGCATTTCCGGCTTTTACGGATCTCTTCACAGAAATAGAGATCTGGTCCACGGAGTTGGACAAACCTCCGGGAACCGATGTTGTATGGAAAAATATAAGAAAGCGGCTTCCGCTTACCGCCCTGCATATGGTGGATTTCCAATATCGGGTTACTCACAGGATCGCAAAGTCACCCCCCAGTCCGGATACCGTCGTACTCACCACGGGCTGCAACGTTCCAAGAGCTGACATCCATTACATGCATTACTGGAATATAGCCATGCTGGAGGAGCAGCACATGCGTTCGAATACCTTTCCAATCCTTCCCCATCACCGTTTGGTGGCCGCTCTGGTTGCGCGCACGGAAAGGCAGGTGGCCAGTGACTGCGCTGAAACACGATGGTGGTGGTCGGTGAGCCGGTCCATTTCAGAAAAGATAGCATCTGACGGCGCACGGGGACGGTTCCGGATACTTCCCAACCCGTACGATCCGGAGGCATTCAACCCTTCCGTCCGGGAGAGATGGCGTAATGAGATGCGGAGCCATTACGGAATTGAGCCGAGAGAGACGGTTTTTGTTTTCTCATCTTACGGACATTTCGAAAGGAAGGGCCTGTTGCAAGCGGCCGAGACAATGGATATTCTGCGAAAACGCGGGCTCTGCGTCAGACTCCTCGTCCTGGGGGGAAACGAGCGTTCGCTGGCTGATTTTCGTCGGAAACTTTCCAGCCTTGGTATTGACCAGTCCGCATTGATATTCGCCGGGCTGGTAAAGCCGGTCCAGAATCATCTGGTGGCCGCCGACGCTCTGTTGTTCCCCTCTCATTTTGAGGCGTTTTCACTGGCGGAAATCGAGGCGGCGGCGCTTGGGCTGAGGCTTTACCTTACGCCGCACTACGGGAGCGAAATGATCCTGCGTGAGCCGTCGAACGGTCGCTTTTTGCCATGGGATCCCCTAGGAATGGCGGACGTCCTTGAAGAGGACTTGCGTCAAGGCAGGCTTGGCGAATCCCATGGCGAAATGGGAGAAGCAATAACCACGAAGACTTTTGCCGAGCAAATCCGGGGGTTGTTCGAAGAAGTGATCACCGCCAAAAAAAATGGACATGTCTGAAGTTATCATGATCAGGCAGGCAAGACCGAATACGACCGTTGACTGGATACCAGCACATCCCGTCTACGGTGCAGTGTCAATGCGCCGGTGTTGGCATGCCTTGAGCGAAAGCGTCCGGGAGGACGATCCATTCACAATCCGGTCCGTGATCAAGCCTGTCGATATGACCGTTCCCCCCGGCTTCAGGGGTACGGCGGCACGTTACTGGCAACGGCGCTATAGCTACCCTAGTCTGATCAGGAAAACGACGAGTGCGGCCATCGGACATGTTCTGGACCACAGTTGGGCGGATATGTTGCGATTTTTGCCATCCAGGACTCTAAAGGTGGTCACTGTTCATGACCTTATTCCGATGCGGTTTCCCGGGGAGTTGACGGCGGCTCAGGCACGGCGATTTCAGAGTTGGGTTTCCAATGTCCGGTGCGCTGATGCGATCATTGCGGTTTCCGAATACTCGAAACATGAAATAACCGATCTCCTTGGGATTTCGCCTGAGATCGTAACTGTCGTGCCTTGCGGGGTTGAGTTACCTGCCAGATCCGGCCCCATAGCTCCGTTGCTGCCTTCACTCCCTGGAACTATGACCGTCGGATGCATAGGCAGCACAATCGACAGGAAGAACCTCAAGATCCTGCCGGCAGCTTTCGCCAAATACGGGGCTACGGCGGGAAAGCGTCTGAGGCTGGTTAGGGTGGGTGCCCCTCTCCCTGCCTCTCTGGCAAACGAACTCCGATATGTCCTCGGGTCAGAGGGCCTGATTGAACTCGGCTATTTGAGTGATGCTGATGTCGGTCGCTTTTATCAGTCTATGGGCGTGGTGGTGGTACCCTCGTTGTACGAAGGTTTCGGTTTGCCAGTGCTGGAAGCCCTGGCCCACGGCGTGCCGGTGATTTCGAGCAAGGCCACTAGCCTTCCCGAAGTTGGCGGCGAAGAGGCACTTTATTTCGATCCGCTCTCGGCGGACGACCTCGCTGTGCAGCTTACGCTCGTCGCGGGTGGTTTGTCTGACGACTGGCGTGTTCGTGCCGTGAACCGTGCGAAACAATTTTCTTGGCGTGCGTCGTTGGAGGGGATCTACTCGGTTTATCATGGGGCACTGGATCTCAGGGACCAATCCTGAGGACGGCAAGAAAATCATCACCTTTTTTTATTATTACCAAGTCATGAAACTTCTCATTACGGGCGGATCGGGATTTATCGGAACGAATGCCGTCGAATATTTTATTGACCGTGGCTTTGATGTCTTGAATGTAGATATACAGGAACCGGCAAATGTCCAGCAGGCGCCCAATTATCTCAAGGTGGATATCATGGATAAGGATGCGCTCCGAGCTGCCTTTTCCGAGTTCCGCCCGGAAGCGGTGATACACATGGCCGCGCGAGCCGATTGCGATGAAAATACGACCGTGGAGACGGGCTACCGGATGAACACAGTAGGCACTCGCAACGTCCTCGAAGCGATAAAGGAATCGCCTACGGTGGGGCGGGCAATCATTGTTTCCAGCCAGTTTGTCTGCGGAGCGGATTATCCACCTAAAGACGATGAGGATTTCCATCCCGTGACGGTCTATGGACAAAGCAAGGTTATCACTGAACAACTGACGAGAGAGGCCGGACTCTCATGTTGCTGGACAATCGTGCGGCCCACAAACATCTGGGGGCCGTGGCACAAGCGCTACACCCAGCAGTTCTGGCGGGTCGCAGCGAAGGGCTGGTACCTTCATCCGGGCGGGAAGCCGGTCACCCGATGCTATGGATACGTTGGGAATCTCGTCGCCCATCTCGATGCAATCCTCGCAAGCGGGCGGGCGGAGGTTGACCGTCAAGTCTTGTATTTGAGCGATCCGGCGGACGACATTTACAGATGGGCGGATGCGTTTTGCCGCGGACTGGGAAGCGGGCCTGCGCGCAGGGTGCCCAGATCGATTCTACGACTTTTGGGGGTCACGGGCGATTTGATTTCGAAAATCAGCGGCAAACCGTTCTACATCAGCTCTAGCCGGGTCCGGAGCATGACGAGCGACTACGTGGTGCCGGGTGTCATTGAGAAAACGATATCAGTCTTGGGCGCCCCGAAATATTCCCTTGAAGAAGGTGTCAATCGAACGCTGGTGTGGCTGGAAGCGCAGAGAGGGCCGGACGCGCGGGGAGGGGCATGAGAAAACCGCGCATCATCGTGGCCGGTCAGGTTCCGCCGCCAATGGGGGGGCAGAATGCGATGGTTCAGGAGTTGCTCCTTGAGCTGCGGTCGAGCGGGCGCTGCCGTGTGGACCATCTCGCCTTCCGCTTCACCCCGGACACCCGGTCCGCACGCAAGGGAGGCTTGTCGAAGATGGTTGAGCTGATGAGGGTGCTTGCAAGGCTGACGGCCCTGAGAAGCAGAGGGAAAATCGACCTGATGGTTTTTCCTCCGGGAGGGCCTCAGACCGTGCCACTGTTCCGTGACCTGCTCCTCATGCCTTGGATCCTGGCTTGTTCGTCCAGGGTGCTGCTTCACTTTCACGCGGCTGGGATTGCGGATGCCCTCCAGCAGGACCGTCCGCTGGCAAAGCGGGTGGCCCACTTATATTCCGGATGCGGACATGCCCTCGTGATGACGGATTTCAACAAGCGGGATCCGGTCGCCTGTGGAATCAAGGACATCCGGGTGGCCCCCCACCAGCTCCCGGACAGTTACGATCCGGACAAAATCGTTCGTGGTGAAGCTGAACTCAGGCTGCTTGCCATGGGACATATTTGTCCTGACAAAGGAGTTCCGACTATAATCCGCGCCGTCGCCGCGCTGCACAAGAATTTCCCAAACCTGAAGCTAGTGCTGGCCGGAGAACCGCTGGCTCCCTACACCCATGAGCTCCTGCAGGAGGATCTCCGGCGTTTCGGGATGGAGGAACATGTGGAACTACTTGGCATAGTGACAGGAGAGGCCAAATCGCGCGCCTTTGCTTCCGCCGATCTCTTCCTTTTCCCCAGTGTCGCTCCATATGAATCCTTTGGTTTGGTGATGATCGAAGCCATGATGTGGGGTCTTCCGATTCTCGCCAGTGATTGGCGGGGAAACCCGGACGTTCTGGGGGCAACCGCGGGCGGCTTCACATTTTCGCCCGCTGATTCCGAGCAGGCACTGAGCGAGGCACTCAGGCAGTTGCTCGACAGGAAAGCGGAGTGGCCGGCGCTGGGGCAGCGCAACCGTGAGACCTTTCTCGAGCGGTTTTCGAAGAAGGAGGGCTCCCCCAGCCCCCTCTGCTGCGAAGTGCTGACCTTGGCTGCGAACACCTAGAACTCATCAGAAGATTGTGAGAAGCTCTAGTAAATCGACTAATCCACCCCTCCTGTTGTTTGCGGTGATGGCGACAATGAATCGTGGTGCCACGGCAGTAGCTTGCGTGCGGGCTTTGGCGGAACAGAGCCGGCCTCTCGATGGAGTCGTGGTGGCGGACAACGTGTCTACCGATGACACCATTGCACAACTCGAGAGCCTGAAACACCTGCCCTTCGTTTTAACGGTCCACCGGATGCAAGCAAATCTGGGCAACGCGGGCGGTGTCGAGGAGGCGATGACTGTCGCCTTCTCCAAGGGCGCGGACGTGGTGTGGATTCTTGATGACGATTCCTGGCCACGCGCAAATGCGCTCGAGCATTTGCTTAAGCCTGAGTGGAGGCAGGATGTCGTGCGGCACGCCATGCAGGTCGATCCGGAAACCGGCTTGCTAACGTGGCCGCTTCCTGTGGAGTCGGCGCGCGGCAAATGGACGCTGGCGTGGTCCCTCGACGATCTTCCTAAGCAAGATCAATTCAGAACCCGCGCTTCGTGGACCGGAGCATTGATCCCAAAACATATTTACGAAGCAGTAGGCCCTGTGAACGGGGAGCTGTTCATCAGGGGGGAGGACGAGGAATACCCGTGGCGAATCGAGCAAGCGGGCTTCCATTTCGAGGCGATTCGCGGCGCGATCATGGATCATCCCGGTCCGCGTAACATCATCCATTGGCAGATGTTCGGACGGAGTCTCTTTCTTGAGCGGGGTCTGGCGGATCAAAAGCTCTACTACAAAGTCCGGAACATGGTGTGGCTGAAACGGCTACAGACGGGCTCTTGGGAATCGGTTCTTATTGCTGGAGCCTACTTCGGTGGAATTGTGATTGTCGATGGTCCTGGGCGGGTTCCGCTTCTGTGGCGCGCCATCCATGACGGATGGCGCGGGCAACTGGGTCCGATGCAGAAATAGTAAAAACAAAAAAAGACCGCCTCCCGGCGGTTTTCCTTTATCGGTCACTCTCCTCCTTGTCATCAACTTCGACTGAACCGCCTTGCCTTTATCCCGCATTTGGCGATTCTCGAGTCCGGTTAGAGCTGACCGTTCCCATATTTCCATGGCACTTAGCAGAAAAGATTCCTTCACCATCCAAGCACTCCAACTGACGGACGCCGTCCTGGTCTGGGCGGCTTTTTGGATCGGCTGGGAGGGGCGGGACATCGTGCGCGGACTCTTGGGGATGGGGGTGGAGAGCAAGGAGTTTCGCGAGTCAATCTATTGGGTGCTATACATCGCGGTCCCCTTCACGCCGCTTGTGCTGGAGCGCTTTGGCTTTTATAACCATCTGCGGACGAAGACCGCACGGCGCGCAGTGCTGCGGCTGATCCAAGGGATTCTTCTGATGCTCCTACTGATTGGAGCGTTCGCGATTTTTGCGAAGCTGCTGGGTACGCCGCGGCTCGCCTTGGGCATCGGCTTTATTCTGGTTTTTGTTTTTCTGCTGTGCCGCGACCGCTTGACCGCCTCCTGGCTGCGAGGAAAAAACACCGATGTGTCCGAAAAGGAGCGGGTGGTTCTTGCGGGATCGATGTCTGACACTCAGGCGCTTCTTGATGAACTCGATCCCGAGGTGACCGGGCAGTGGAATGTCGTGTCCTTTTTTGACCTTCAAGAGCGGCCTGTTAGCGAACTCTTTAACGTGCTGAAGGAGCAGTCGGTTTCCCGGGTCATTTTTGCGGCAAAAGAGACGGGCTTCGACAAGGTGGCGCGGGCGGTCGAGGCTTGCGAGCTTCAGGGAGTCGAGGCGTGGATTGCGGCCTCGTTCATCCGTACTCAGATCGCCCGACCGGTATTTGATGCACTTGGCTCGAAGCCGATGCTAGTGCTGCGCTCTACTCCGGAACTTTCATGGGAACTACTTTGCAAGGAAGTGTTCGACCGGGTTGCTGCAAGCGTGCTCATCCTGATTTCTTCTCCGCTGTGGATCATCGCCGCGATCGGGATCCGGATGAAAAGCCCTGGTGCACCGGTTTTCTTCTCGCAGATGCGCGCCGGGCGTTATGGAAGACCCTTCAAGATGCTCAAATTTCGCACAATGGTCGCTAACGCAGAGGAGCTGCTGGACAAGATCAAGGCGGAGCACGGCAACCAAATGGGCGGGCCTGTCTTCAAGCTTGATGGCGACCCTCGCATCTTTCCCTTCGGCGCTTTTTTGAGAAAGTTCAGTATCGACGAGCTGCCGCAGCTCCTCAACGTGGTCACGGGCGATATGAGTCTGGTTGGGCCTCGTCCCCTCCCCCTCTATGAGGTCGAGGCATTTTCCGAACTGGCCCACCGCCGCAGGCTGAGCGTTAAGCCGGGGATTACGTGTGAGTGGCAGGCTGGCGGACGCAACCAGATCACGTCTTTTGACGACTGGGTTGCCATGGATCTTCGCTACATCGACAACTGGTCCCTGATGCTCGATTTTCAAATCATGCTGAGGACGATTCCCGCCGTTCTCCTTGCGAGAGGCTCAAAGTAGCCTAGTTGCCCGTTATAGCTTCCGCAACGACAGCTCTCCAACCTGAAATTTCGAATCTTCAATCACAAGAAATTAAGAGTTTTCGAGGCCGGATGTTCCGTGCCTCCCCCTTGTCCCATTCGTCCGATTCGTGGTTCCTCCTCTTCATCTTAGCTCTCAGCTTTCAGATCTTCAACTTCTACCTCCCTCCTCTTCCCCTTCGCGTATTCCGTGACTTCCGTGGTTCCTCCTTTTCTGCATCCTAGCTTCGACTTCCATCTTCCCTTCCCATTCGCGCTCATTAGCGTGCATTCGCGGTCACACTCTCTGCATCTTCTCGCTTCTCACCGCTCATCTACAGCTTCACCCCCTTGCCCATTCTAGCCACAATCTTCTGGGTGCTCGGATTCATCCTCTCGGTCGTCATCGCGCCGCAGTTGCGGATCTGGTCCTGGGGCCCTTCTCTACTTTGCTTTGTCATCGCCACTCTGGCGACGCTGCCGGTAATGTGGAGGGAGGGCAAAAACACTGCAGATTCCACGACCGTTTACCTCGGGGCTCTGCTCGTCGGCTGGATTGGCATCCGGGCTTGGACGTCACCCGTGGAGGAGCTCGCGCAATCCGACCTCTTGCTGCTGGCAATGGCCGTCGCGACTTTTGTCACATTCCGGGTGGCGCTACAAAGCCTCACCGCACAGCGCATTATCCTCTATGGCATGGCCGGGATGATGGTGGCGAGCCTCTTCGTCTTGGGAAGGCAGGTGGTGGAGCCCGGGTATTCGCCCCTGTTCCCCAATACTGACACCGCGCGGTTTCCCTCCGGCTTCTTTGCCCACTACAGCTACGGCGCCTCGTTCTTGATCCCCGTCTCACTGTTGCTGGCTGGCTTTGCCATGCAGTCCCAGGAGAAATGGCCTCTGCGGGTGTCTCTCGGCATTTTTGCGGTGCTTGGGGCGGTTGGAGTCTATTTCACCCAATCGCGGGGTGGAGTGGTGGGAATGGCGACAGGTATCGGTATGCTGTTTTTCTTCTCGATTCTGATCGGGAAACGGGAGCGTAAAAAATGGTTCGGCCCGGCTGTCATCGCGCTTCCGGTGGTGATGATCGGGGCGGTGGTCTTTTTCCTGATGACCCTGTCCGACGTGCAACAGGCCCGTGGTGGGCAGGGCGAGATGGACGACATGCTGGATAATCCGATCCGGCTGTATCTCCTAGGGATCGCTTTTTCGTGTATCCTGCTGCACCCGTTCATTGGCGGAGGCAGCCGGAGCTTTAGCTGGGAGTGCTTCCAGTTCTGGGACCAGGATTCGATGGGGCGCGGGGCGCACAAGCCGGAGCACGTTCACAACGAGTTCATCCAGGCCCTCACCGATTACGGAATCATCGGTGGGGTGCTGCTGCTGCTATTCATTTCCTCAGTGGTGGTGATTGCCTTGGCTCGATTCGTCGCAAAATCGAAGGGCACACCTACTGAATTTGCAGACGCCTGGCGGGTTGGGGGACTTGCTGGCTTTGCGGGCTTGTTCGCGCAATCGAACTTCGAGGGCATCTTCCGCCTCCCAACAGGGGCAATACTGCTGGGACTCTGCTTGGCGGCATCATCCGCTGGAATCGTCTTCCGCAGCAGAAATGAAAACCGGGTGTGGCTGCGATCTTCGGTCGCAACTCTCATCGCCCTGGCCGCCATTGGCGTGATGATCATCCCCGGTTGGAGAGGCACCTTGATCTCCCGCGCTCTCTGGCCGACCTACTTCTCAGAAGTTGTTGTCGGCCATGAGACCCAGGCGGATGCCGTGACGTCTGCCCTGAACATCTGGTCTCTCGGCTCGCTCTATCAGCACCGCGCCATGCTTTTTCAAGAGTGGGCCGCAGGTGAAGCATCACCAGGAAACCGCCGCGAGCTCATGGAGCGTGCCGCGCAAGACTACATCTCCGCATATGAGCGTCATCGGTTTGATCCCACCAACACCATCGCCGCCGGCATCCTCCTAAGTTTTCTAGATAGGGACGAAGAGGCGGAAGCCCTCTTTACGAAATCCGCAGAACTTCAGGGAGGAATGGAGCCCGCCTTCGAGGCCCATTATCATTATGCTGAGCATTTATACCGCAAGGGGCTCAACGAGATTGACCAAGAGAGGCCGGTTGATGCCGTTTCAACTCTTGAGATCTCGGCCAAAAAGATCACTCTCGCTGCGAAGCTCGATCCTTGGCAATACAGCGGGGGAAACCGCGAGGGAAACCTTCCCATTAATATACACGGTGCCCACGGCAAAGCACTCGAGATCGCGGGTGAGCCTCGGAAAGCCTTGGAAACCTACGAATTCGTTAGCACCCTGCGGGGTGGGAGCAGCGCCCACTACCGCGCCGGGGTTTTGCTGGGGAGATTGGCGGTCAAAGCATGGTCAGAGCGGCGTGGAGCCGACGCCTTGCGTCTTTTCATCGACGCCCGGCATCGTGTCGGCCTTGCCGCCGAGCTTCCCGAGGAGGTCACTCCAGAAGCCCGCAGCAAATACATCGCTTATCTGGATCATACAATTCAATACCTACAAGGAGCCAAGTTCGAGCCCTCGGAGAAGGTTGAATTCTAGGAAGGGCCGCGTCTCCGCCTACGGGCCAATGCCCCATTTCATACCAGACTAGGTCCGCGCCCTGGGTTTGATTACCAAGCCGAATCTGCGAGGGCTGAAAGCGGAAGAAGAAGAGAGCAGCGGCGACCGAAGATCGCCCCCACCGCATCCCCTCCTCCTGCGCGACTCAAGGAGCCACCTGATTCCAGTGAATCTGCTCCTCCGCGAAGCTGGCGGTGAATTGAGCAAGCTTCTGATCGGCCTCCTCTTCCGTGATCACCGTATCCTTGATCCAAGGCATCTCCCCATACCACATTGAAGCCGAGACGTAGGCCCACCGCTGGTCCCGGCCCTTTAAGAGCCGATCCTTCATGTCCTGAATCGTTCGGCCGATGTGGTCATTGGTGATACTGTCATGGCCAACAAAAAAGTAGTAGGTCACGCAGTTCAGCTCCGTGAACTCCGTCCCCATCTCATTTATTGGAATCCGCTGGGTGCTGTGCAGACGCTTCGCAGTGACGGTTCTGCCATTCTCCAATTGTAGAACCTTGTCTTGGGAGCTCAGGTTTTGATGCCCCTGCGCCGGCATGCAACGCTCCGGCCGGTGAATGGAATTGTTGATATCCGTCCCGGAGAGGACTACCGAGAGATCGATCCGGTCGGGTATGACATATCCCTCTTCGTTGAACTCGCCGGGCCTTGCGCGGAAACAGATCGCTTTCGAAAACTCGGTATCCTTAGCCAGCGCCTCAATCTCAGCCGGGCTGGGAGGGATTTTCTTAAACTGCCAACTCCCGTAGCCGCCAGCCAAGTCCATTTTTACCGCAGACTGCGCCACCTCCCCCGCCGATGGTAGGAAATAGACCGAGCTCATTGAGCCGGCGAGAAACACTGGTAAGATCAGAGCAGGTAGATTCATGATTCCGTAGCGAGAACGTTGCCATCCACAGGTTTGACCACCGTCGCCCGACGCAGTTGCCTTTTGGAATTCTTCTTCCAAGGGAGTCCGCCCTCGAACAACGAGTGCAGAACCAGCAACAAGAACAGCGAAAATGGATAAAAAAGAAGCAGCCCCGACCAGTCATGCCAGGTTGTAGCGGCCCACTTGGCATCCCCGTATTCCGCAATCACGAAAATCGAAGTCACGCGGAGCGCGTTTCCAATGATGGCCAGAGGCACAGCCGAAACCAACAGGATCGCCTTCTGCCAGAGCTTGATCTTGGCGATGTATGCCCAAGCCGCTGAAATCATGAGTAGCGCCATCAGCGATCGGATCCCGCTACATCCAGTGGCGATATCAAGCGGCTCCCAGTCCCCTCTGACCGGCAGAATCGTAGTTCCAGCAACTTTCGTTTCCACCCCGAAAAGCGCAGATCCGTGGTGGGCCATAGAGGTCGCCAACAGCTGGAGATGGGTGGTCGCCTGTTGAAAACTCGGCAGCGGCACTGCCAGCCAGAAGAAAAACAGTGGAAACGCCAGGATCTTCGCAGTCCTCCAGCCCCAGAGATAATAGCAGCCACCCCACAGCAGCAAAGGCAGGGCACCCGCAGCTATACGGGGCTGGAACGTGCGGTAGGAGATCGCATACAACACCGCTCCGAGGAACACCGCGACCAAGCCTAGTTTGCTTCCCTCACCGGCGACTTCCCGCAGATTTTTGAACTGATAGATGATCAGACCCGCGATCACGAAGGGGAAGAGAATCCCGTGCTCGTAATCAGTCTCACCATTCCAAGCTCCTTGCAGCCAACTGAAGACCGAGTGCGACCGGTCGATCCCGAAGCGCATCTCAAAGCCAAAGAACCAGATGATCGCCAGGATGGAGGCGACCGCCGAAAAAATGACGACGGGATCCCACGAAAAGCCAGAGGGTTTCGCGGCACTGGGGGTGGATGCTGGAATGCTCTCGTTCAAATCAAGTTTTGCCTAAAGTCACTTCTAGGCGCGCAAAGTATTGCCGACATCCCGCAGTCTGTCAACAATCCGCCCGCCCATGAAAATCATCAGTGGAACCGCCCACCGCACCCTTGCCGAAAAAATCGCCGAAACCCTCGGTCAACCTCTTGCCAATGTTCAGGTAGAAGCTTTTCCCGACGGGGAAACCTCGGTGAAAATCAACGAGAACGTCCGTGGCGCTGATGTCTTCATCATCCAGCCGTCCGGCCCGCCGACCAACCACAACATCATGGAGCTGCTGATCCTCGTGGATGCCGCGCGCCGGGCGAGCGCCGAGCGCATAACCGCAGTGATGCCCTTTTTTGGCTATGCTCGCCAGGACAGAAAGGACCAACCGCGCGTTCCCATCACAGCCAAGCTTGTCGCCAACCTCCTCACCTCCGCCGGCGTCAGCCGCGTCCTCACCATGGATCTCCACGCACCGCAGATCCAAGGATTCTTCGATATTCCCGTCGACCATCTTTACGCCAAACCGGTCCTCATCAATTACCTTCGCGAACGCCACCCGGACCCCTCGAACCTCACCGTCGTCTCGCCAGACGTCGGCGGCGTGAAAATGGCCCGCGCATACGCCGACGCTCTCGGTGCGGAGCTCGCCATCGTCGCGAAACACAGAATTTCCGCTACGCGAGTGGAAGCGATGAACGTGATCGGCGAAGTCGAAGGCCGCGATGTCCTTCTTGTCGATGACATGACCGAAACCGCAGGCACCCTCACCGCCGCCGCTGAAATCCTCCATAAACACGGAGCAAAACGGATTTTCGCAGGCGTCTCCCACGCCATTATCAGCGAACTCGCCTTGGAACGGCTCGAAGCTTCCGCCATCGAGGAGCTTATCACCACCGACTCCGTCCCCCAGGCTCACGGTCCGAAAATTCGCACCCTCACCATCGCCCCGCTTATGGCAGAGGCCATCCGGCGCATCAACGGCGGCCAATCCGTCACCTCCCTTTTCAGCGTCTGACCCGGCATTCCCCGTGCTTCACACAAAAACGGGAAGATGGCGAACCACGGAATACCCCGAACACAGGGAAATAGATCGTTGGTGGCTTGCGAATCCTGCTTCAGGCTGCTCGAAAAAGATTCCAGCCCCTGTCCCATCTTTCTTCGCACAATCTTCCAACCTATCTTCGAAGTGTCGAGAATCACGAGTTCAAACTTCATGAATTTCCGTGTGTTCCGCGTATTCCGCAGTTCGCAATAAAACAGCTTCTATCCGAATCCCATGTCCCCCACCCGCGAACAACTCCGCATCGAAGGCTTCGGCCTCATCGACGAACGCCTGACCTACCTTCTCGGCTGCCTGCAGGACGCCCTTATCAGCGCCGGTGAAACCGACCTCCTACCCTACATGCCGTGGTCCGGGAAAATTCCCGAACCCAACACCACACCTCCTGCCTCCCTGCCGAAGCTTTACTCAATCGGCTTCCAACTCCTCAACATGATCGAGGAACGTGTGGCCGCTGAAATCCGCCGCGAGCGCGAAAAGGCCCTCGGTGCTGATTCGATACGCGGCCTTTGGCCACAGGCGCTCCGCGATCTGCTCGCTATCGGCCTTGGCCCCGACCAGATTCTCGAGGTGCTTGCTGACGTCCACGTCGAGCCGGTTCTTACCGCCCACCCCACCGAGGCCAAACGCGATTCCGTCCGGGCCCGCCAACGCTCCCTCTATGAGGAAATGGTGCGCAACGAATACCCGAAATACACGGACCGCGAGCGCCGCCGCATCCGCGAACGTGTTGTCACCACACTGGAAACCCTCTGGCTCACTGCCGAAATCCATCTCGTCCGCCCCGACATCAATTCCGAGCTGCGCAACGCCATCCACTACCTTCGCGACCTGTTCCCCACCGCGATCAATCGCTTGGATCTCCATTTCACTGAAGCCTGGCGAGACGCCGGACTTCCGCTCGAGTTGCTCCGCTCCGGAGGAAACATCCCCCGCCTCAGCTTTGGCTCTTGGATTGGCGGCGATCGGGACGGCCACCCGCTCGTAACCCCGCAGGTTACCGCCACCAGCCTTGAAAAGCTCCGCCAAGCCGCGTTCCAGCTTCTTGAAAAGGAGCTCCGTGACCTCGCATCCCAGCTCACCATCTCCCGCCACCTCGCCAGAATGCCGGAGGAGCTGCAGGAGCGGATCGATGAGTTGAGCTTCACCATCAACAGCGCCAAGGAAGTGAAAGACATCCTTGAACGCCAGTCAGAGGAGCCATGGCGCCAGTTGGCAAGCCTGATGGCCTTGCGCCTGCGCGACCAAATGACCGGGCATCCCGGCTACACCAGCCCGGCGCAGCTTACCGAGGATCTCGACCTGATTTCCAGCACCCTCACCAGCTCCGGCTGCCGTCTCCTTGAGGAGCAGGCAATCCGGCCGGTTCGCCACAAGATCGAGATGTTTGGCTTCCACCTCGCCACTCTCGACGTGCGCCAGAACTCGGAATTCCACGATCTGGCGATTGCTGAAATCCTACTCGCATCAGGAATCAAGGACGGCGAAAATTTTCCGAAATGGCCGGAGCAGCAGCGCTTGGATTTCCTCAACGCCGAGCTCCAATCCCAGCGCCCGTTCCTCCACGACGGTGCCCGGATCGGCGAGTACGCGGACAACGTCCTCGATACCTATCGAGTGCTCGTCCGTCATTTGCGCAATTGGAACACCGCCGGCCTTGGCTCCCTCATCGTCTCGATGACCCGCCAGCTTTCCGACCTCCTCGCAGTCTATCTCCTCGCCCGCGAGGCTGGGCTGATGAACCACTCCCCGGAGGGAATGAGCTGCCCGCTTCCCGTCGTCCCGCTGTTCGAGACCATGGAAGACCTCCACAACTCGCCCTCCATACTCTCCGACTTCCTCGACCATCCCCTCACGCAACGGTCCCTCAACGCTATCTCCCCCGCCGCGACTTCTTCCGTGGCTGGGACTCGCAGTCCCAGTCCGTCGTTGGGACATCCTGTCTCGACTCCCCGCCCCCAGCAGCAGATCATGCTGGGCTACTCTGATTCCAATAAAGACTGCGGCATCCTCGCCGCCCAAGTCGCCCTTCACCGCGCCCAATCCGCCCTCACCGCGATCGGAAATGAGAAACAGGTGAAGCTCTGCTTTTTCCACGGCCGTGGCGGCACCATCTCACGCGGAGCCGGCCCCACCCATTGGTTCATGGCTGCGCTTCCTCATGGTGCCATGTCCGGCAGCTTCCGCATGACCGAACAGGGGGAAACGATTGCCCAGAAGTATGCGAACCTCGCCAGCGCCACCTATAATCTAGAACTCCTCCTCGCCGGCGCCGCCGTCAACACCGCCCGGCACCGCCACCTCCCGGAGACCGCTGACCCCGCAGAACGCTTCCTCGATACCCTCTCTGACTCCAGCCAAAAGGCCTACCAAGCCCTCCTCCGCTCCGAAGGTTTCATCGACTTCTACCGCCAGGCGACACCTATCGATGCCTTGGAAAACGCCCGCATCGGCTCCCGCCCCGCCCGCCGCACCGGGAAGAAGTCCCACTCCATTTCCGACCTCCGCGCCATCCCCTGGGTTTTCTCATGGACTCAAGCCCGCTATTATCTCCCCGGCTGGTTCGGGGTCGGCTCCGCCTTGGCGGATTTGAGAAAATCTTCTCCGACCGATTTCGCCGAACTCAAATGCGCAGTCAAAAGCTCCACCTTTCTCGCCTACGTCCTCACCAACGTTGAGACCAACCTTGCTTCCGCCAACCTGGACCTGATGCGAGCCTACGCCGGATTAGTAACCGATCCCGCTGTGCGCGAAGTCTTCCTCAACCGCATCACCGAGGAATTCGAGCTCACCAGCACACTCCTCACCGACCTATTCGAAGGCTCAATGGCCGAACGCCGCCCCCGCATGGCCAAGACCCTCGGCATCCGGGAGGAGCCGCTACGCATCCTCCACCACCAGCAGATCGCCCTCCTCAAGCAGTGGCGCGACCTCTTGGAAAAGGAAAACCTGACCGCCGCCGACGCCCTCCTCCCAAAGCTCCTCCTATCCATCAACGCCATCGCCTCAGGCCTCCGCACCACCGGCTGACAAGACGGGGCGAAACGTGCTCGCCCACTCCCGCGAGCGAGCCCTCCGCCGTGGCGCGCCTGATGGTCGTAATTTCGCGCACGTTCTTTTTTGCCGATCTCCGGCTCGTCAAGCCCGATGTAGCCAAGCTGGTGGCTGCCCATCTCGGGCCGGAAGAACTGGCGACATAGATCACGAATTCCTTGTTTCCCGCCTAACGGAAAGCGGGCGCGCCACTTCCAGAGAGACCGGGCAGCCAATCACTCTCCGGGATCCGGTTCGCATGTTTCTTTATTGGTTTGGGTTAGCATCATGCGGTTACCTGCTGGATCCTCCACTAAACAATATCCTCCACTGTTACTTATGATCACCCCTCCATTTAGTTCAACCTTTTTAGCTGATCCTTCCAAATCTAACACTTCAATATGAGGCAACCATCCAGAAGGAGTATCGGGAAATGTTTTCGCCGAGCAAATACCCATGACATCTTCACCTTTATCATCTCTTACTTCATATGAAATATTTTCCTGTTCATCAGGAACTTCATCTAGTTTCAGGCCGATCACTTCAGAGTAGAAAGTGGCTACTTCTTTAGTGTTTTGAGTAACCATTTCTACCCAGTAGAATCTATTTACTTGCTTCATTTTTCAAGGTGTTATTTTTTAGCAACGTTTAGGATCATGAGTGGCGGACGCGAGGCACATTATCCGGTGGATGTTGTTCGCCGTTGGATGTGTCCGGCTTGTTGAAGCTCTTTATCCAGGCCCGGGGGCGGTCACAAGGGAAAAGCTAGCTCGGGGGCGAGCGACGGCGACCACCCCGGGATCGATGGTCTCGCCTGTTCCGACCCTAGAGGGTCACAGCAGACGTGGAGATTCTACTCCTCAATCTCAACGATTTTGGCTTTGGGAATCACCATCTCAGCCCCGTCCCCGTCTCCGTCCGCCTCTACTTCCACTTCAGCCTCGGCTTCGGAAAAATCCACTCCA
Organism: Akkermansiaceae bacterium; assembly: GCA_041748235.1. Lineage (GTDB taxonomy): Bacteria > Verrucomicrobiota > Verrucomicrobiia > Verrucomicrobiales > Akkermansiaceae > Luteolibacter. The sequence continues at coordinate 19,175 of JBGTDO010000113.1, forward strand.
CTCATCAGTTGCTTGCCGCCGTTGCCGTTGACGCGATTGCCCGCGAAGAGCGCTTGATCCATTCCCATTCCCATTCCCATTCCCATTTCCAGCACCAGTCCGGGGCCCTCGTTGTTTTGGATCTGATTGTCTTTGACCACCACTTGTGCCGCCTTTGCTTTGAGCACCAGCCCGCCAAGCATGTTCTGCTCCAGCACATTCCCCGTCACCTCGCCGGATGCCGCGCTGCCAATGACCATCCCGAACTCGCGGTTCTCGGAAAGAATATTCTCCCGTATTGAGGCCGAGCCAGCCCCGGTGTCCACGTGGATGCCATTGCGGCTGTTTGCCGTGCAGGTGTTTTTCGTCAAAATCACGGAGGCCTCGTTCCAGCTCTCGATTCCGTTTTGGAAATTCTCCCGCATGGTGTTCCCCTCCGCCTCAAGCGAGCTCCCGGCACCCATTACCGCGATCCCGTTCCAGCCGTTCTCGGTGAACCGGCAGCGCAGCACCTTCGCCGCTCCACCCCCGATCACTGCCAATCCGTGCCCGCTGCCCTGCTCAAACCGGCAATCCGAAAAATCCGCCGTCGCGCCGGTTACCAGCGCCAGAGAAAAGCGCTCCTCTCCCGCATCAAACGAAAGGTGCCGGATCGTAAGCCCGCTCACCCGTGCGCCTTGCACCCCCGACTGGATCGTGATCACGCTGCCAGCATCCGCAGGGCATTCGAGGATGGTTTTCCCAGCCACCCCTTCAAGCTCAACTGCAGCCGTCACCACGAAAGGTCCCTGCCACGTTCCCTCCGCCAGCACCAGCCGGTCCCGGTCCCGAGCCGCAGCAAGCGCTTCCTGAACCGTCTTCACATCCTGCGGCACCCGGATCGTCCGCGTGTATGAGGCCATTTTTTCATACCTCGCCAGAATTTCCTTGCTGTCCGGTGCCAAGGAAACCGCCTCACGCAGCCACTCCAGCGCCTGCTCGTTGAATTCGCCTGTATCGCTCTCCACCGCCCGGGCCAACAGTTGGTTTGCACGCGCCAGATCCTGTTCCGCCCGCTCCTTCGCCTCCCGCACCTCGTTCAGCAGCGCCACCGACTTCTCATCGGACTCGTCCGCTTCAATCAGCTGCCGAGCCGCGCTAAGAGCCTCGTCAAACTTCCTGTCCTTCATCAGCTGCCGCACCCGCTCCAGCGACCGCTGCCGCTCCTCCTCCCGCATCGCGATGTCGATTTTCCCCAGCAGATCAATGATCTCCTGCTCCTCCGGATACTTTTCCAACACCGTTTTCGCCGCAACCTGTGCATCCGCCCACCGGCCCGCCTCCAGCGAGGCGATCGCCTCACCCTTCCAATATGCAATAAGCTGGCTCTGCTCCTCCAACATTCCCGCCTCGATGCTGCGCCGTCCGATCGCCACTAAATCTGACTTCGGATCAATCTTCTCAATCTCGTCAAAAGCCTTCACCGCCTCCGGCCAGCGCCTGTTCTCGATAAAAACCGACCCCTGCCGCTCCAACAGAGCCACCCGCGCCTGCTTCTCCATCTCGCGGTTCTCCTCTACCTCCAGATACCCCCAGCCGGCCAAGCCAATCACGGCCAGCAAAAGCAGCAACCCGATGATGATGATCCGAGCCCCCTTGCCTGAAGACGGTGTGTCCTTATGTTCCACCGCGACCACCGGCCGTGACCGCGGCGACGGCGGTTGTGGCTGTGGCGCCGAAAAAACCGGCAGCTTTGATGAATCGGAAACTTCATTCGCCGCGATGAAAACCGATTGCCCCTTTTCCTTCGGCGGTCCGTCCTGTGTCTTCACATCCTCCTCCCGCTGCACTAGGCCCAGTGCCTCTAGGTGCTCCTTGACCGCAGCCAGAGCGCGGTCGAACTCCACCAGACCATCCTGATATCGGGCTGCCAGCATCTCATTCGGAGCCGTCCTCACCATGTTTGCGATCTTCTCCCGCACCGCGCCGAACTCCTCCATGTGCGGCCATGGATCCTCATCCGGACCAAGTCCTAAAACCTTCCTCGCCTCCGTCAAAGTCATCTCCCCCACTTATCCCCTCCACAGCACGAAATGAAAAGCCCGGAATCTTCTCCATCGGCTCCACCTGAACCGCGCGGGGACTATATAGTTGGGCAGCCAGAGGCAGCCCATCCTTGTCTTTACACAAACTTCTGCACGATCGGCATGCGCCTACCCATCCCGAAAGCCATCGAGGTCACCCGCAGCCCCGGAGCCGCCTGCTGGCGCTTCCATTCATTGAGATCCACGCGGCGCTGGATCCAGCGGACCATCGTTTCATCAAAGCCGTGTGCCACAATCTCCTCCGCGCTGAGCTGCCGCTCCACGTAAAGCTCAAGGATCGCGTCGAGCACATCGTATTCCGGCAACGTATCCTGATCCTTTTGGTCCGGCCGGAGCTCGGCGCTGGGCGGCTTCTCGATGGTCGCCCACGGGATCCGCTCGACATCCCGGTTCACCCAACGTGCGACCTCGAAAACCCTTGTCTTCGGCAGATCAGAAATCACCGCCAAGCCTCCGCACATATCACCATAAATCGTGCAGTAACCGACGGCCAGCTCGCTTTTATTTCCGGTGGTCAGCAGTAGGTGGTTTTCCTTGTTGGAAAGCGCCATCAGCAGCATTCCGCGGATCCGCGCCTGCATGTTCTCCTCGGTCACGTCCTCGGGTTTCCCTTTAAAAATGGGTACCATGGCTTCCTTGACCGCAGCGAAAGCACCAGAAATGGGAACCTCGTCGCAGCGGATTCCGATCATCTTCGCCAAGGCAAAGGAATCGTCCACGCTTCCACGCGAGGAGTAAGGGCTCGGCATCGTAAGTCCGCGAACATTTTCCGCGCCCAGCGCATCAGCCGCTATCACCGCCGTCAGCGCCGAATCAATCCCGCCGCTCAGGCCAAGGCAAACCGTTTCAAAACCGCATTTGCCAGCGTAGTCCCGCAGGCCAAGCACCAGCGCGTCATATAGCTGCTCGGCATCGCAGGTTTTCAGCTTCTCCTCCTCGCCTCCGCCGAAAACATCCACCACCCGGCACTCCTCGACGAAACCATCCATCTGCGCGACGACCTTCCCTGCCGCATCCGTCACCACCGAGTGCCCATCAAAAACGAGCTGGTCGTTCCCGCCGATGGAGTTGCAATAAACCACAGGCGCCACCGCCTCCCTTGCCACATCGCCGAGCATCACCCGCCGCGCCTCGGGCTTGCCGAGATGATAGGGCGAGGCGCTGAGGTTCAGCAGCAGATCCACTCCCTTTGCACAGAGCTCCTCCACCGGATCGCGATCATAAAACGGTCGCCGTAGGTAGCTTTCCGGCCAGATATCCTCGCAGATCGTCACGCCTATGCGTTTCCCCTTCCATTCGAACGGCTCGCTGCCTTCACCGGGTTCAAAATAGCGCCGTTCATCGAAAACATCGTAGGTCGGGAGAAGAGTCTTCCAGAACTTCGCCCGGATCGCGCCCCGCTCCAACCACGCCGCAGCGTTCCGAAACGGCTTGCCCACCTTCCCCTCGTGAAAATCCACATAACCCACCAGCAGCGGCACCTCCTTCACCTCGTCCGCCAGATAGTCGAGCGCCTGCAAGCACTTCGGCACGAACTGGCTTTTGAAAACAAGATCCCGCGGCGGATAACCGACCAAGCTCAGCTCCGGCGTGATCACCAGCTCCGCGCCCTTTTCCAAACATTCCCGATACGCTGCGAGCAGGCGCTTCGCGTTCCCGGGAAAATCCCCCACCACCGCGTTGATCTGTGCAATTCCTATTTTCATATCGGGCATGACCATCATCCACTTCGATCGGCTTCGAGCCAATCCGCTTTTTCCCAAAAAGTGACTCACACCCGCGCGTCCAGCCACCTACCTTTGAAGTGCAGCCGCGTAAAAATAGTCGCCTGCGTCACCAGATCCAAGCCCAGCACGATCCAGACGCCCGTGAGCGTGAACCAGTCATAATGGGAGAGCGCCCACAGCACACCGATCCTATAAAAAATCATGCTGCTGAAAGCCCAGCGCATCACCATCTTGGTCGCGCCAGCACCGCGCATCGTGGTTTTTAGCACAATGCAGGTTGCGAAAAACGGCTGAGTCAGAGCACACACCATCAGCAGCGGACCCGCCAAGTCCGCATGAAGCTCGCTGCCTGGAGCCATCAGCCCGATCAACCACGTCCGGCCGAGCACGAAACACAGCCCCATCATCACCATCAGCCCCACCGCCAGCATCCACGAGAACCGCACCGCCCTTGTCGCCATCTCCTTGGATCCTGCGCCCAAATATTGCCCCGTCAGAGCGGCAGCGGCCGCAGCGATCGCAAACCCCGGAAGGAAACTCATGGACTCCAGCCGGATCGCGATGAAGTGAGCGCCAAGCGCGCCCTCGTCCCGCAATGCCGAGATCACCCGGAGCCCGTACGAATGAATCGACCACATTCCGGCAATCTCCACAGCCTGCGGCACGCCGATCCGCCAGATCCGCATCATCGTTTCCCCATGAAACCTCAGCCCTTCCAGAGTCCACCGTAAGCCAGCCTTTTTACGGAAAAACAGCATGGTCACCACCGTCGCCAGCCCCGCGCACCAGCCCGTCACAGTCCCCATCGCGATCCCCTCCACCCCTTTCCCACCAATTGGATCGGGCCCGAAAACAAACAACCAGCTCATCCCCATGTTCACGATGTTCACCACCACCATCGCCAGGAAGGGAGTCTTTGTATCACCCGCGCCACGCAACGCCGCGTTCACTGCAAACAGCGCTCCAGCCAGCGGCCCAGACCACGCCAACATTCGGATATAGGCCTCCGCGTGCACTGCGGCCTCGGGCGAGAGCCCCATCCACAGGATCAGATAATCCGCTACACTCTGTAGCAAGATCAAGGCACACAAGCCAGCCGACGCTCCCAGCCACAGCCCCTGACCGAGCCCGAGATTTGCAAGTTTGCCATCGCGCGCCCCCGTCGCCCTAGAAACCAGAGCCATCACGCCGGTCGCCACCGCACCTTGAAAAATCCCAATGAACCAGCCGATATACCCTCCCAGCCCCATCGCATCCAGAATCGCCACCCGCTCCATTCCCACCGCTATCCGCCCCGCGATCACGATATCGGTCATTCCCACGAAAAACGCCAACACCTGCTCAAGCAGCGGCCACACCGCCAGTGAAATCACCTGCATCGGCAGAGTCATCTCGCCCAGTCTCCCTGCCAGCCGGATCGCCCCTCCTCGATTGCTTGCTTCAGCTGTCACACCCGGCTTGTCCATCCCCGCCGAGCCTCACCCGCCCACCCCGACTCTTCAACCCCGATTCTGTTTCATGGCACCCTCTTGCCTGCCCTGCCACGCCCCCGTCGGATCCACCATTCTGCAAAAATGAGATTAGGTAAAAAGCCAAGCCATGCAACCAGCCTGTAAACATCCATGGGCGGCGGTTCAAACGCAGCTACAATCACCCACTTCCACGCCCTCAGCGTGATCGCGGAAATCGTCAGAGCATAACTGCGTATCATCCACTCCCTGTGCGCCCCCCACTCCCGGCGCATCGCCCTCCACCACCCCATCCCGGTTGTCGCCAGCCACAGCAGCGCCAGCATCACAAACGCAATTCGTGAGGCGATCCCTCCGTTCGCATAAAATGCCATCACCAAACTCGCCGGCCCACTGACAAGACAGGCAGTGAATACATAGACGCGGCCCGTCACACGGTGGACCCCCACCCGTAGATCCCTCATCGACCAAAGTGTTCCCGCCGCCCCCTTGGCGCTGCCCCGCATTCGTCTCGCTCCATCCCAGCGTCTGGATCCAAGTCGGTCCCGCGCCGCCGCGAACGCCTTGTCCACGAATCCCTTACTGCCAATCATCGCTCCGTCCGTGAAGTAGCGCACCCGGCAACGCAGCATCTTTGCAATCGAGAACTCCGGAAGGTGGGGGCGATCTTCGGTCGCCGTCTTTTCCTCCTGGTCTGACAAAAACAAAAACTATATCATGCCCGCCGCATGGAGTCCGGCACCTGGTCCCGCTGCTGCACCGGGGGCACTGCCGTGCTCGAAAACGAGATCACCGCACCAATCCCCGCCGCATGATTGCCGCCCATCCGCGGCTCCACCTGGAACTCCGGAAAGACAAATCTTGCCCGCGCCCGCCACCAGATCGCGACACTCCACAACGCCAGCAATCCCACGAAGGCCGCCGCCGCGACTCCCGCCGCGAACCCGGCCCATGATGGAAACCGCTCGCTGATCGTCACCTCAACGTCCTTTTCATGAATTTCCCGCTGGGCGGCCTCAAGTGGGATCTCCTCCAAGGTCCCCATCGCAGTGCCCGCGCTCATCCGCTCCATCCAGTAGATCCGGATCGCCATCTGCACCAGGAAGGCCTCAAGTTGCTGTCCGGCATCCACCTTATCGAAGGCCTGCATCACCGAACCCTGCAAAGCCCGACGCTGCTCCGCCGCCGAAACCACCTCCGTAACCACTGGACTGATATACATCATGGAGCGCTGAGGGTCCCCCAGGTAGTAATAGATCACCACCGCCGGCTCCCCCACCGAATACAGGCGCTCCACCACCTCCTCCTCGCGGACCTCTCCCGGAATCTCCTGATTTGCCCCAAAGACGTAGACATACAGATCGATGGACGAATCGTCCGCATGGTATTTGAGAAATGCCGAAAAATCTTTTTTCTCATTCAAACTCAGGAGATTCTGAGGATCGACCAGATGGGCCACCGGCTTCTCCGCGAAATACGCTTCCAAGAATTCCTCGCTGACGAGATCCTCGTCCAGCTCCGCTCCGGCCAAGTCTTCCGCCGAAGGTGCCTCCAACGCAAGCTCCTCAGGGGGCTCCTCCTCTTTCCCCTCCGGCTCCTTTCCGTAGGTCAGAAACTGGCTACCAGCCACCCATCCCTCCTCGATCATCCGCGCCCGCTCCGCTGGATCCCAAAGCGGAAGCGGCGACTCAACAGCTCCGAAAACAACGGCCGTCAGCAGCCACGCGGGAAGCAGCCATCGCTTCACCGCTCCACCTCCTCCACCTGCGGGGCAACGGCAGAACGCTCGCCACCCCGGATTTTTCTCACCAGATCGCCCGCCGCCACCGGCATAGCCACCCGCTGCTTGTACTTTTCTGGATCGCGTTTCACTTGACGGCAGCGTTTCTGCAGAAGCTTTTGGAGCTGATCCAGGCTCTTCATCAGGCCTTCCGCATAGCGCCCCTCCAGCCAGTAAGCGTGCGCGCGCGTCAAGCACTCGAACGTGTCCTGCTCCTCGAAAAAAGGATCCAGCATGTAGCCGAAGCTCATTCCCGCCGCCTTCGAATCGGGATCGATCACATAAAGAATCCCCGCCTCATTAGGTTTCTCCATCGGCACGTCCTCAAAGATACCTCGGTTCAGCAACCAGAATCCAAACTGCCGCAGGTTCCCCACTTCCCCCAGACTCCCCGTATAAACTGCGACGAATAGCTGTGGGAAGGCCACGCCGATTCGATCCAACGCATCCTCGATCTGGTCGCGCTCGTTTCTGCGGAAAATACCGGCCGCATCGGTAAGGCTTCGCAACTTTAGCTCACCGCCACCGAACATCCCGTCGGCATCGGTGATGCTGAACCCACAATGCGGGCAGGCCGCAGCCGCCCGATGGATTCGTTGCACACAGCGCGGACATTTCATACCTCCCGCACCTATTGCTGAATCCCAGTATTTCGTCAAAATAAAACAAAACTCAACGCCTGACCAGCGGCTCGACTTGGCCCCCTGTGGACCAGCGGCGCGGGAGGTGGAGCTGGGAGACAAGGTGCTGGAGATCGGCACGGGCTCCGAATATCAGGCGGCGGTGCTGGTGGAAATGGAGGCCAAAGTCGTCAGCATCGAGATCGTCGAATCCCTGGCAAAGACGGCGCGCGAGGCCTTCAACCGCGCAGGGTATGAGCCAATAAAAGCGAAAGCCGGGGATGGCTACCTCGGCTGGCCCGAGCAAGCCCTGTTCGATCTTGTGATTGTCACTTGCTCCCCTGAGCGCATTCCACAGCTCTTGGTGGAGCAGCTACGGGATGGCGGACGGATGGTGATTCCGGTGGGGGACGAAGCCGGGCAGCAGCTCTATCTCCTGGAAAAAAAGAACGGGAAGATCGAGCAACAAGCCACGCTCCCCGTTCGCTTCGTACCGATGACCGGAGAGATCGAAAAAGAATAGCCGAAGTACCGATCTTCCTTCCGTGCCTTCACCGTATTCTGCGCCCCCCTCCTCACTCCTTCGCTAGATTCGTAAAATTCGTGGTTTCCTTCCGCCTCACGCCCGCGTCTTTGCATCTTCCTCAATCCACTGCCAAAGGCTCGTGAGATTCCGGGCGACCTCGTGCTTGGTGGAAGAGAGGTCACTACCAGCTTCGGACTTGCCGTAGAGGTAGAATTTGATTTTCGGCTCGGTGCCAGAGGGGCGGACAGCGAATGAGCGGCCGTCGGCGAGATCGAAAAAGAGCATCTTCTCCTTGGGCAGCAGGTCGCCTTCCTGATCGTATATGTCCTGAGTGGAGAAATCCCGAAAACGAGTGACCTCCGATCCGTCGATCTCTTTCGGAGGATTGTTGGCGTAAGAGCTGGCAAGAGCCTGGATCTTGGCCGCACCGTCGGCGCCTTCCATAGTCAGGGATTTCCCAACCTCTAGGAAATAGCCGAATTCCTGATAAAGATCGTCGAGCAGTTCAGGGATCGTCTTGTCGATTGATTTCGCATATGCGGCGACCTCGGCGAACATGAGAGTCGCGCCATTCGCGTCCTTGTCGCGGACGGCGTCGGAGCCGAGGTAGCCGTAGCTTTCCTCACCACCGAAGACGAAGAACCGAGAGGTCTCCAGGCGCAGGGTGCGCGTCTGCTCCTGAGTGAGCGAGCGGTAGTCGCCCCGGCGATCCGCTGGGATCGCATCCTCGTATTTCTTCAGCTTGGCGGCGATGTATTTGAAGCCGGTGAGGGTATCGACAACGGAGACGCCGAAGGAGTTGGCGATCGCGGTCTGGAGCTCCGTCGTGACAAAAGTTTTGACAATAACGGCGCGGGAGCGGTTCGAATTGGTGAGCCAACCGAGTTCGAAACAGGTCTTGAGACGATACCATGCCATCAGCGAGCCGATTTGGTTACCGCTGAGCAGGACCATTTTCCCCTCGCGATCGCGCACTGCGACCCCCATGCGGTCGGCATCTGGATCGGTGCCGATAACGATTTCCGCGCCGCTGCTCTCAGCGAGCTTGATCGCCATGGCGAGGGCGGGTGCGTTCTCAGGGTTTGGCGATTCCACGGTTGGGAAACGACCGTCCTGAGTGTCCTGCTCGGCCACGGTGAGAACCTCGAAGCCAAGTCCCCGAAGCATCGGCACGTTGATGTGGCCGCCGGTGCCGTGGAGGTTCGTGAAAACGATTTTGGTCGGAGACTTTTCGAGCAGACCCGGCTGCAAGAGCAAGGTTTTCAGGAGCTCGATGTATTTCGCGTCAAAATCCTCGCCGAGAACGGTGATCGTGCCCTGCTGCTCGCCCGGGAGCGGCTCATAGCGCTCGCTGGTGATCGAGTTCACCTCCTTGATGATCGCGCTCGCGTGCGGTTCGACGATCTGGCCGCCATCGCTGAAGTAGGCTTTGAAACCGCAGTCATGAGCCGGGTTGTGGCTGGCGGTGAGGACGACTCCCGCATCAGCGCGGAGCTGCCGGACGGCGAACGAGAGCTGGGGCGTGGAACGGGCGCCATCGAAAACAACCGCATCGCAGCCGAGGTCCGCGCAAATCCGGGCTGCGAAATCGGCGAAGTCGCGGGAAAAGTGGCGGGTGTCGTGGGCGAAGACGATCGTCGGATGCTTGTCACCTGCGATGTTCTTCACATAGGCGACGAGACCGCGGACGGCGCGGGAGAGATTGTAATGATTCATCGCCGAGGTGCCGATGCAGGGAAACTCAGGTCGGCCGTTCGGGCCGCCTTCACCTTGCTCAACGGAGGTGACCGTGCGGCCGATCGTGCGGCCACGGAGGCCGCCGGTGCCGAAGGCGAGGGTGCGGAAAAAACGGTCGTCGAGTTCCTGGAAGTTTTCCGTCTCGAGCAGTTCCGTGATCGAGGCGAGCGGGAGCTCGCTCGAGGCGCCGGCGAGGAGGGCCTCGATGTTTTCGCGGGCGGATTGGAGGAGGTATCCGGATTCAACGGCGGAGGCGAGTTTGTCTGAGAGATCGGTCATGTGGGGGTTCGGGAGATTTTCTTGGGGACGAGCAAACCGTATTTCGGACTCAAGAGGTAGGCTAAAATAAAGAGTAGGCCTAAAAGAATCACAATGGACGGCCCCGGCGAAATCCCAAGCGGCCCTGACAAGATGACAGCCGTGACGGAACCGACCCCGCCGATGAGTCCCCCGCCCCAGAAAAGAGCGGACGTTTTATCCGTCAGCAGCGAAACGATGGCAGCGGGTGTCACCAACAGGCCGACCGAAAGCACGCAACCGACGGCTTGCAGTGAAGAAACGAGAGCGAGCACGAGCATGCCGAAAATGAGGTATTGCATTGTCCGCACCGGCACGCCTTGGGCAGCGGCAACGTTCGGTTCGAAGAGAGTCAGCAGCATTGGCCGCATCAGGAGATTGGTCACCAGCAGGATCACAGAGCCGATCGAAAAGGCGATCCAGAGATCGGAATTTCCCACCGCCAGAATATCCCCGAAGAGCCAGTGCTCCAGCTCGGTGCGGGTATCGAGCTTTGGCAGGATAGCAACTCCTGCCGCAAAGGCAGCGGTGTAGAGAACCGCAAGCGCCGTGCCTTGAGCGATTCGGTTTCCCCGCGCGACCGCCACCGATCCCAGCCCCACCAGCAACGCCGCGAACATGGCTCCGAAAAAGGCGTTCCACTGGCTGAGAAAACCGGTTACCAGAATCCCGAGCGCGATCCCCGGCAGCATCGTATGTGAGAGCGCGGAAACAGAAAGCGCGTTGCGCCGCAGCACCACGATGGCGCTGAAAAAGCCGTTGGTGAAGCCAATGAAAGCCGCTGCCGCCAGTGTGCGCTGGTAAAAAGGGCTGTTCAGGAGTTCGAAGAAAAGGTTCATGCGGGAATGGCGAAAGTCTCGGCGATCAGGCCCGGGGTGAGCACCTCCTCCACCGGCCCGAAGGCCACTTGCCGGGTGTTTAGAACCAGCACTTGATCGAAAAGGATCTTCGCGGAAATGAGATCGTGGTGAGAGGCGATGATCAACCGTCCCTCGGTCGCAAGCTTTGCCAGCAAGTCGCCCAGGAGCAGCGCGGCATTTCGATCAAGGCCTGTGAAAGGCTCGTCCAGCAGAAGAACGTGCGCCTCCTGAGCCAGCGCCCGCGCGAGAAACGTCCGCTGCTGCTGGCCGCCAGACAGCTCGCGGATCTGGCGGTCCTGGAGATGGGTGAGATTGAGTGATTCCAGCGCCGCGTCCACCGCCTGCCGGTCTTGGTCGGAAAACTTTCTCCACCAGCCCGTCTGGGGATAGCGGCCCATTTCAACGAGCCCCCTGACGGTGATCGGAAAAGACCAGTCGACCTCCTCCCGCTGCGGCAAATAGGCGAATTCCCGCGACCATTTCTTCACCTTGGTGCCACGCCAGCGGATGTCTCCTGCACGCCTGGGCACCAGTCCGGCGATGGCTTTCAACAAGGTTGATTTTCCCGCACCATTCGGCCCGATGAGAGCGACGCGGTTGCCGCATGAGGTTGCCACTGAAACGGAATCCAGCGCGAGAATGTCGCGATACGCCACCGAGACTTGATCAATGATCAGCTCGTGATGCGCCTCGTGATGAGCGCAGCAATCGTGGTGGGTGTGGCTGGATTCCTTGCTCAAAACGGTAGTTCCACGAAATCGTCGATGTCTCCGGTCGCGTCGAAGATATGAGTAAACGTTTCCTGCCCCGGTGCCTCCACCACCAGTTTTGCGAAGCGGTTGCCCGCCTCCTTTTCCTGCCACACGACATTGAGAAAAACCACCGGGGAGCCGGCGTCGATTGCGAGTTCGCCGGAGTAATTGCCGGAGCTGTTCGGAGGAAAATCAACCGCAGCGTTCCCGGATTCCAGTCCAAGCCCGGTAGCCGGAGAGGAAAGTGTGACAAAAACTTTGGCGGGAACCGTTTCACGGTTGGCTTCCGTCGCGACGGGGACGGGGATGACTTCGGCTCTCGTCCCTCCGCCGGTGAGACGCATGAAAAAAATCCCGGAGGCAACTATCATGCCTAGGACCAAAAGCGTGCGTAAAACTGGAGAACCTCTCACGCAACTAATGTGCGGTAAGAAATCCCAACTGGCAACATTTTGGATCGGCGATCCCAGGTCGATTTAGAAATCGGTGCCCTTGTCGTCGAGATCGAGTTCCTTGATCCAGATATTGCGGTATAGAACCTCGTGTCCCTCCGCCTGGAGCTTAAGTCCACCCGGCGTATCGGTAATGCCTTTGCCCTCGTCATTCCCGCCATCAAGGCCGGAATTCTCACCACCCCAGACCTGGTTGATCTCCTGCTCCTCATGGACTTTCTTACCGTTGAAATACATGGTCACCCTTGCTTTTTCGGTTCGCTTGCCGTCCTCAAAGCGGGCGGCGCGGAAGACGATGTCATAAGAATTCCATTTTCCGAGGCCGGCGTAGGAATCATAGGGAGACTCGGTTTCGTTGATGACCGCCGCCATGCCGTGCTTCGTCTTGGCGCCGTCCAGGATCTGGATTTCGTGCCGGTTCTGCAAATACACCCCGCTGTTGCCGCCCTCCGCAGTGATGAGAAACTCCACGTGAAGACGGAAATCTTTAAACTCCGTTTTCGTGATGATGTCGGCCGCACCAAATTTACCGCCATCCGCAGCGGGATCGTGGGTCATGAGGACGGAACCATCATCAACCGGATCCTCGACCATCTTCCACTTGATCGGCAGCTCGGAGGCGAAACGTGGACCCTTCCAATAGGTCCACTTCTCATCAAGCGTTTCCCTGGTGCCATCGATCAGGATTTCAGCTCCTTCGATTGGCTTGGCGCCGACACCGACACCGGCATCTTGAGCGAGAACAGGAATGGCGGAGGCAAGGAGTAGGGCGAGGATTTTCATGTGCCGACAATACGACGGCATGGCTGCAGATATGTAAGCGGGGTCTGTAGCGCCGCTTGAAAATTCTGGCCGGCGTATTTCAGAGGGCGTCATAGTTCACCAACCTATGACGCCTATGAACGAATCCATCTTGAAGACCGACCGACAGGGTCGCCTGCGCTACACTCCGGAAC
>JBGTDO010000114.1:0-3441 GCA_041748235.1 Akkermansiaceae bacterium
CCGGTGCCAGCGTCTCCGTTGGCGGCTTGGGCACGGACCGCTGCGGCGATGGCCTCGGCGAGCTTTTGCCGGTAGGCGGGCGCGGCGATGAGCCGCGCCTCGGCGGGATTGCTCATGTATCCACCCTCTAGCAGGACACTCGGGATCGATGTGTTTCGGGTCAGGCGAAGGCGGCGGCGGACCATGCCTGCGGAATTCTCAGCGGGGCTAACGGAAGCCATCGCCCGCTGGAAACGCACTGCAAGGCCGTGAGAGTCGACTCGCCAGTAATACGTCTCCGGCCCGCGACGATGAACGGGTCCGGAGTTAAAATGGAGGCTGAGGAGGATCGCGTCAGGATAGCGGTCTGTGAATTTTACCCGATCGTCCAGATCAACAAAGCGGTCGTCGGAACGCAGTATGATGACTTTAAAGGAGGAGGATAGCTCGGCACGAAGGCGGTTCGCCAGATCCAGATTCGCGGACTTTTCAGTTTGGCCGGTGTAGCGGCTGACGGCACCGCTGTCCTTGCCGCCGTGGCCCGCGTCGATGATCACCGTGCGGAATCCCTGCGGGCCCGGGCGGTCGCCCCAGTAGTCGCTGCCGTAGGAACCCGACGAGTCCCCGGAAGTCGATGTCGGAACGGTAACGGAGGCACAGGAAGTAAGGAAGGCGAGGGAGCCAAGGAGGATGAAGCAGCGCATGCTGCAAGCTGCGCGGGGAAGTTGAAACTTCAAGCAGGATCGCCGAATCTGCTCCTGCGGCGGCGCTCGCTCATTCTGGCTTTGTTTTCAAGCCCTCTGTTCTTAAAAAGAATTTTTCAAAATCACCGCCTTCTTCCCGGAGGATTTTCTGAAAGCGGGGTACTTCCTCGTGATAGGCGGCGATCGCATTGAGATGGGCGTTGGTCAGATCGAGCCTCAGCCACGCGGCTAGGGATTTGGTGCCCCAGCGTTGCTGCAGGGAGCGGGCGCGTGCTTTCAAGTTGCGGAGGATCTCCTGCTTGCGTTTCCGCATCTCCACTTCGGGCATGTCCGAGGCGTAGAGTGCTTCAAGCGTTTCGCGGGTGCGATCGATCTCTCGATAGAAATCGCGTCGGCGGACCAGACGCTCCTCATAATCGGCCAGTTCCGCGTTGCGTCCTTTTGATTCCAGCCACAGCCTCACACCTTCTTCCGCAACGGCGTTGGCGAGGGACTCATTGAAGACGGTTTCGCCCTTGCGGAAGTGGCGCCGGTGGGTGAGCTCGTGGAAAATCAGTTCGGCGAGGTTGATATCGCGGTAATCGATAAATGTGTTGAGCAGCGGATCGTGGAAAAAGCCGAGGGTGGAGTAGGCGTTCGTGCCGCCCATGTGAACATCATAGCCCTGCTGTTGGAGTTGCAGGAACATGGCTTTTGCATCCTCTTCTTTGAAATACCCGCGATAATCCAGTTCCCCGACAATTGGGTAGCGCCAGCTCTTCGGCTCCAGGGAAAACTCGGGCGCAGCATGAATCACAAATACCACATGCCTCCGCCCCAAATCGGCATAGCGGTGATAGGACGCGTGCCCCGGAAGCGCGAGATGGCTGGAGGCGAAGGCGGTGATTTCCCGTGCAAGGAGCAGTTTCTGCTTCAGCGGCTCCGGCGTCGTGGGATCGCGCAGCAGCCGGGAGTTGGACCGCGCTTTCAGGGTGATCTCCGCCTGACCTTGGATTCCCTGCGCATAAAAATGCAAGGTTTTGCAACCCGTCAGCAGTATCAGCAGCAGTAGTAGAATCAAAGGAATCCCCCGCATAGTCGGGAACATCCCCGCTGTGAGTGCAGAAGCAAGGGCTGACCTCCGGAAGAAGAGCAAGGAGGATCAGTGCTCATCCATTTTCAGCCGGAAGAACCGGCGCACCTCGCCGACCGGTGCGGTGCTGGTTGAGGCAGGAATGAGAGCGGTTGGTGCAACTGGGGCTGGTGGATTAGGACGGCAGTCTGTTGCCTATCCGCAAGGGCGACCCTAGTAGGGGGCCTTGGCTAAAGTGGTGAAAACAAACACAAGCGTCGGCAACGAATGGCTGGCGGCGCGGCTCGAGATGCGGCATAACCGCTCGGTGAGCCGCCTGATACGGCAAGGCAACCGGGACGCTGACATCGAGAAGCTATGCTCGAAGCTGAAGAAAATGTTACCGTGCGAGGACTCGATCGAGAATCTCTGGCTGCTCCCGGTTTGGCGCAATCCTTCCGGGAACCGCCTGATCCGGCAGGCCAGATGGCACACAAACAAAGCGCCCCTTGCTGCGGGGGAGGCACTCGTCTCCACGGTTGCGACGAAGCCGTTGGACGGGTGTCTCCGTCGTCCTTGAGGACCAAATCGGGAGGACAAGATGTCGGGTTGCGCGGCTCCCAAGGTGAAAACCTAACAATTTAGGTGCGAAAACTAACAGTTTCACCGAGTGTAACTCGCTGATTTTCAATGTTCAATTGTCATGGCCGTTTTTCGGTAATCAAAGTTCTCGACGAAAATAGAAAAGGCGGATACCTAGCATGCCGTGAATAAAAAAATACTCACAGTTGCGGTCGCAGGCTTCCTTGTTCTCGCGGGGATAGTTATATCATCAAGAATCCCATCCACGGGCGGTGATGCTACTTCTGCCGATTCCTCCGGCACTTCCAACACCCTGACCAAAGCCGCAGAGAGACCCGCACCTGGGTCTGGCTCAGGGCTTGGCTCTACTGGTGCCGCCGCCTCAACATCACCCGCATCCGGCGACGGGACGGGGTCTCGACGTCGGACCAGGAGTTCGGACCGTTCGGCGGGACTTCCTTCGGGCGCTCCGAGAGCAACAGTCAATCTTGCCGGCGACCCACTGGAGATCGCGTGGCCGCCAGGGCCGCGCCTGTTTGCTGAAGTCTCCTCCGCAAACAAACGGTTCATCAACATCCGTCCCAATAATGCGGGGATAATGCCCCGCGTCGCGGTAGGGGCGAATGAACAGATCGAGGTGAAGTTTCAGTTGCCGGAAAATTCAAAGGGCGACCGGGTGTTCGTGGAGCTGACGGATGGCGGCAATTTCGTCGATGACCCCAACCGCGGCCGTATCTTCACCCTCGGGGATGATCGCAAGATCTCCATTCCGATCCAATCGGACCACCGCCCTGGTTATTTCAATCTACTTGTTCGTCAGGCGGGGCATACCCGCACGCTTCCGCTATGGGTCGGGCCTTTGCCCGAGCTGGCAACCGGCGATCCTGACAATCTTTAACTATTCCTCATTATCTGTTTCTAACAAATCAATCGTTGTCTCTTATGAAAATTCTTTCCACTTGCCTTCACTACTTCCACTCCTTGCCACTGCTCGCGGCCTTGGTTCTGCTGGGTGCGCAGGACGCCAGATCACAAACCGACCAATGCGGTAATACAAACCCCTCCGGCGACCCCCCGCCGCCCGATGGCTGTGAGTCGGATGAAACCGGCAACAGCACGAACACA
>JBGTDO010000115.1:0-7121 GCA_041748235.1 Akkermansiaceae bacterium
CGCCCTCACCCGCACCCAGATCCGCCAGGCCCGCGACCTCATCGCCGATCTCAACACTTCCGTCCGCAACAAGTTCCGCACCGACCCCGAAGTCCTCGCCGAGTGGTCCACCGCCTTCCGCATCCACCGCACCGGCGGGGGCGTTCGGGGGAGAGGTGCGGTAGCTCCACGAATTTCCAAATCACCTAACATGAAATTTGACGACGACCAAACCAAGCCCGGCTTCCAGCCTTTACGTTTTCCCAAACCTCGCTAGTCTAAGAATATGAATACGTTGGAAACCGATATCGAAATCGGAGCCGATGGCAGCGTGAAGCTGCTCTCGCCCCTGCCCGCGTGGCTGAAGCCGGGACGGGTCCACGTTCTCATGACAGTGGAGTCTGTGCAGGAGGAACCGAAGCGCCAGAAGCTTACCTCTTCGCCGGAAGTGATCGCCCGGCGCTCAGCAGCACTTGAGGAAATCCGCAAGCTCAACCCCTACCGCGAGATCAGCGATCCGGTGGCGTGGCAGCGCGAGATACGGGAAGACCGCCCGCTCCCGAGCCGCGATTGAAGCCATGCTCCTTGACACCAACATCGTCATCTACGCGTGCCAACCCGGCGGAGATTGGCTCGCGCCCTGGACTTCCCATCCGGATGCAGCAATCGCGAGCGTGTCACGGATCGAAGCCCTGGGATTCGCAGGTATTTCACCAGAGGAAGTGACCGCGATTGGCAACTTCGTCCACGCCAGCCCGACCTATGTGCTGGATGATGGCGTCATCGAACAAGCGATCAAATTGCGCCAGCAAAGGAAGATGAAACTCGGAGACGCGATCATAGCCGCCACCGCCTTGGAATACAGCATCCCTCTCGTGACCCGGAACGAGAATGACTTCAAACACATCACCGGACTTGATCTGAGGAACCCGTTTGCGACCGAGCCGTGAGCTTTCCCATCGAAATCATCTCACAACCAACGCCATTTCCCCGCCGACCGCCTCCCGGCCTTGAAAATCACAACGCCAAGGGAATTCCTCCAGATCCTTCAAACTGCAAAGCCATGATCGTCCAAGCCACCATTCCCGATTATCTCATGCGCCAGGCCGCCGAAGTGGCCGAGCGCGAGAATACCACCGTGGATTCCATCATTTCCATCGCACTTTCCTCCCAGGTGACTGCATGGCAGGTGCGCGATACGGTCGAGCAGCGTGCCAAGCGGGGCGCGTCTTCCAACCTTGGGCCATCCTCGCCGATGTCCCCGATATCCCGCCAATTCCAGGTGACGAGAAATAGGCAGCCGCCGGGGGGCGGATGTAAGATCCGCCAATCATGGAGAACCGTGCTTCCAGCCGGCAGCATTGCCAGAGGAAAGAAAGCCGGCCAAAGGCACGGCTCTCCATTACCCCAAGCTCACAATTGGGCGCTTGATCGCAGGCTCATAACCGATTAGCCTCCGGACAAGTTGGCGAAGGAGCAAATTTCCCTGATGTCATCCAGCGAGCGGATGGAAGCCATGGAACTTCTGTGGGAATCGTTCTCCACGGAGGGGATCGATTACCCCTCGCCCGATTGGCACGGCAAGGTTCTCGCCGAGCGATCCGAAATCATCGACTCCGGCAAGGCGACCTGGCTCTCGGTCGATGAGCTGCAAGCCCGGTTGGCGGACCGATGAAAAGGAACGTCGTCGTTCTCGCGGAAGCGGCCAACGACATCGAACGCGGGATCGACTTCTACAACGCGATCGAAGATGGCCTCGGTCGGTATTTCAGGGACTCGATCCTCGCCGACCTCCGGCGGCTCGGAGTCTATTTCGGCGAGCACCGGATTCATCTGGGCTTCTTCCGGGCTATCGTCCAGGTTTCCCTACGCCATCTACTACCGGGACAAGGATGACATCCAGCAGGTTGTCGCCGTGCTGGATCTGCGCCGGTCACCAAAATGGATTCGGGAGACGCTCACCGAACGACAGAGATGTCACAATGAATCTAACCCGAAAAAATAATGGAAAGCCGTGCTTCCAGCCGACAGCATTGCCAGAGGAAAGAAAGCTGGCCAAAGGCACGGCTCTCCAGCACCCTAATCCCAGAACTGGGCGCATGATCGCCCAATTGCAAGCCGACCTCACCGAAGGAGTGATCGAAAGGGTCACGGTTTCGTGGCCGGATGTCGTCGCCACGGCGGAAGCCCTTTCCGCCGCTCACGGGGTCGGAACACTATGCCGCTCATTGGACACACTGCATGTCGCTTTGGCGTTGGAACTTGGAGCCACAGAGTTTTGCACCTTCGACTTGCCTCAATCACGCATCGCCGCCGCCGCAGGCTTGAATGTCATTTCCTGATTTGTCTCCATGAAAACCAACCGCCAATGCTTGTTAGTCGGGATCTTTCTTCCGAAAATGTTGAAATGCGACACCTGACCCCAAAGACCGAATGCGACACCTGACCCCAAAGACCGAACCCGGATATTTCTACCAGATGGGCAACCCTCCCTTGCGAGTCGATGTCATGATGGAAATTCCCGGTGGCGATTTCAACGAGGCATGGAAGAGGCGCAACACCGTTTCCATCGGAAAAGACCCGGTTCATTTCATCAGCCGAGAAGACCTGATCTCTGTCAAACTCGCCTCGGGACGCGATCAGGATCTCAAGGATGTCGATGCGATCAGAAAATCCCAGCCCGATGCATAACCAAGATCCTCACCCTCAATCCGATGTGGAAAATCTGCTCCATCGTCCGCGACGAGATCGATCACCGTCTGGAAAAGGGTGAAACCCTCCCTAAGCCAACCGTCAGAGCCACCAAAGACCTAGACTTCGCCGCCGCCTGATCTCCTCTTACTGCAAGCTTCAAACTGAACACTGACAAACTCCCCCACCATGGTTCGTCCGCTTCTCAGCGCTCTTCCCCGCCTGTTGGCCGATTGAGGCAATGCCGGTCTTTGGAATCCTCCGGGGCATCGTCATCACCGGCTTGGGCGTGTGGCTCCGCACCGAAAGGGGAGCGGGGGCTTTTGGTGGGGAGGGTCTATAGTGCAGCCAAAGGTAGGGGTAGGCTCGTGTCGCATCGCACTGGTGTTTTCGCTTGCCAGTAGGTTTACAAAGCCGAAATAATTGCCAAGATAAGATCGAAACGGTAATGTGCCCGCGTGCAGCGGGAAGACAGCACACGCTGCTTAAGTCAGCTCAACGACTCTTTGAAACTCCGCCAGGAGTCATCTAGAATCCAAACCGCTTACCGGATCTGAAAAATTACCCGCTCCATAAACTGAATGTCTAAGAAGAAAACACCAAGCGAAGAGGAAAGCGCCTTAGGAGAAGCGGCGATTTCCAACGTTTCCCGTCAGGTGAAATTTACTGTCGTAGAATATCCTATCTCGGTTTACGTGGAACGCTTCAAGGATGATGCGAATGGACGGTTCTTCATCCCCGAATATCAGCGAAAACTCGCTTGGAAGCCGCAACAGCAATCGGAATTTTTAGAATCTCTTCTCATAGGGTTGCCCGTACCCTTCCTCTTTTTCTACCAGATGCCGGATGGTCGTATGGAAATCGTAGACGGTTCCCAGAGGATGCGCGCTATACGTGCATTCCTCCGGGAGGGATTGCGACTTTCGGATCTTGTTCTAGTTCCTGAGCTCAACGGATTCTCGTTTTCCGATCTATCGGAAGACCGGCGCAACAAACTTGAAGACGTGACTATTCGGACAATTGTCCTCGACACGAATACCGATCCCTCAACTCGAGCAGAGATGTTTGCACGGATAAACAAATCTGGCACCGTCGCCAACGAAGCGGAAATTCGTCGTGGCTCGCTATCAGGTCCGGTGACCGAACTCATCCGAAATCTCGCGGAGAGTCCGGCATTTATCGCAGCTACGCCAATGTCACAAACAACGGTCGATCAGCGAGAGCGAGAGGAACTACTTACTCGCTTTTTTGCGTATCTAAATCGCTGGGAAACTCCCGAGGGACGCTTTCCAAACTATCGGGATCGCCCAAAAAAATTCCTCTATGATTACCTGAAGACGGCAAACGAGGATGCTACAAAAAATCCTGAGTTAATCGCCACAATGCAAATGGAGTTTGATAGGGTGCTGCAGGAAGTACCCAAGATATTCCCAAATGGTTTCCGTAAAACAGCTACTGCAAATACAATCCCGCGGGTTCGATTTGAGGCAATAGCAATCGGAACTGCGTTGGCGCTCCGTGAGAATCCTGATTTGGACGTTAACGCTGATGAGGTGGCTGGGCAGATGGATGATAAAGATTTTGATAAAGTTGTCGTCTCGGATGGTGCCAACGTACGGAGTAAACTTGAAGGGCGAATCGATATAGTCCGCTCAATTTTGGTGGGCTTATGACTACGCTAAGAAACGACTTAGAAGCTCGCCGCGAGGAGTTTAACGCTCACTTCGACCTCGCGGTAGCGCTAGAAGATCGGATGATGCTGGATGCGTCATTAGGAAATATCAGTTTATCCGTTCGTCACATCAATACGATCAAATCAGGTTTGATTGTCCATCTTTATAATATTGAAGAGGCGATTATGAGCCAGACTCTCAAGTTGCTAGGGAGAGCTCTCGGTTCTTCTGACCCACGGAAGTGGACGGAGCATTCTTTGAAAGAATGGCTCCGTGAATCTATCGTGAGTCGTATCACAGAGGGAGATGAAGACGGAAGGCTAGCCACAGTTTTTCAAAAATCGAGTTTGCTGCTTACTCAGACAGCGATGGGGCAGCAGATACTTAAAAAACCTCCGGGAACGTGGGATGACAAAGCGATTGCAAAATTTATCCGGCGCATGAACGTCACCTTCCAAATGCCACCAGAAATGTGGTCTAAGATCGCTGCGACTCCCAAATACGGTGATATGACGCCTCTGCAGTTCCTAGCAGACCGTAGAAATTCAATCGCTCATGGTAGACGCTCCTTCGAAGAAGGTGCCGGAGACCTTATTCTCACAGATATCCACGATCTTGCATCAATAACGCTCGACTACCTCTCTTATACGGTGGATGCGTTTCAGAAGCACGTTGAGGAAAACGCTCATCTTGTACCTTCGATATGATTAAGAATGTTCATATTTCCGGGGTTGATTTATTTTGTGGAGTCGGCGGCCTAACCCACGGGCTTGCCCAAGCGAATATTGATGTTCGTATGGGGGTAGATATCGATTTGGCGTCGAAGCACCCCTTCGAAGCGAACAATGAAGCAGAATTTTTACTAGCAGACGTGTCGGAGATCGAAGCTGAAACTATCAAGAAAAGTTTTATTCCTGGAACTAATACTCTTCTCGCGGGGTGTGCCCCTTGCCAACCTTTCTCGACATACTCACAAAAAGCAAAGCGAGTAGGTAAATCCCGTCAGGATCGGGGGAATAAAGATGATTGGAAATTGGTCGAACGTTTTGGAGAACTCATCAAGGAGGTACAGCCAGATCTCGTCACGATGGAAAACGTTCCGCCCTTACTTCGAGCCCCTGTGTATCAACATCTCCTAAGCTGCTTGGACGGTTATAGTTACGATGCTCAAGTGGTTGATTGCCGTAAAATCGGGCTCCCTCAAACGAGAAAGCGTCTTGTGCTTGTTGCATCAAAGCTTGGTCCGATCAAACTGCCCCAGTTCGACTACAAGGAAGGAACCGTAAGGTCGATAATTGGCAAACTCCCTCCGATAGCTGCAGGTGAATCATTTCCCGGGGATCGGATTCATCGCTCTAGCGCTCTAAACGAATTAAATATGAGGCGAATTAGAGCTTCGGCTCCTGGAGGCACTTGGCGTGATTGGCCGGAGGAGCTGAAAGCTAAGTGTCATACGCGAAAATCAGGCGCGACTTACCCCGCAGTTTATGGGCGCATGGAGTGGGATGAGCCATCTCCAACTATTACTACCCAATGCTTTGGCTACGGAAACGGTAGATTTGGGCATCCAGACCAAGACCGAGCGATTAGTTTGAGAGAAGCAGCAATGCTACAGGGATTTCCCCAAACTTATTCATTTCTCCCTGAAAATATTCCAGTAAGCTTTGCAACTTTGGGTCGATTAATAGGAAATGCTGTTCCAGTTACTTTGGGTAAAGTAATCGGCCAGGTGCTGATTGATCACGTTTTGAAGACGGAAGTTTGAGCCATGTATTCTCATTCGGGTCAGGAGCTTGATTTTGACATTTTTCGTAGAATCCAGAGAGATCGGGTGTGGGTGACGGAGGATGAGAGGGTGAGACGCCGCCTGAAGGCAGCGCTCCTTCCCATCGCACCGTTTGGAGTCCCGGCTGGATGACATTTGCTGCCAGGGGCGACCGGAGATCTCCCCCTCCTTGATGTGCCGTCACGGCTCTCCTTGCAAAACCCCGCGCGCCCAAAGCGGGTCGTCGGCGAAGCAGCCGTCGGCACCGGCTTTCAGGAGATGGAGGAGTTGATCGCGGGTTCTGACGGTGAAAGGCAGGATCTTGAGATTTCGTTCGCGGGCTGCTCCCACTAGCTCAGGGTTAACCAGTGGGAGGTGCGGATGGATGCTTGCGGCGCGGAGTCGGGCCGCGAGTTCGAACAAAGCATCATGGGTTCCGGTCTGCCTGCCGTCGATGATCCCGATGGGGATTTCCGGCAGGCGTGAGCGTGCCTCGGCCAGGGCATCCGGATGGGAGGAAGAGACGAGAAACCAGTCCGCAGCGGAGCCACCGAATTTTTCCAACAAGTCGCAGAGCGGGCCGGTGGCGGCGGGTTCCTTGATCTCGATGTTGAGCGGGCATTTTCCGTAAGTGGTTTCGATGACCTCCGCGAGGGTCGGGATGCGCTCGCCCATCCCGGCGTCGAGTCCGCGGATTTCGGCGAAGGACATTTCGTGGATGGAGCCGTGGCCGTTGGTGGTGCGGTCCACGGTCTCGTCATGGATCACGAGGATTTCGCCGGAGGCGTAGCGGATGTCGATCTCGACCATGTCGGCCCCATCCGCGATGGCGCGGAGTATGGAGCGCAGGGTGTTTTCGGGTTCAAGGGCGCAGGCACCCCGGTGGCCGATGATTTTGAAATCGCGCATCACGGATACCTAGGCTAAGTTCCGCGGATATGAAATTCATTTTGGCGCTCGACCAGGGGACAACCAGCTCGCGGGCGATCCTGTTTGATGAAAAGGCGGGGATC
>JBGTDO010000116.1:0-5851 GCA_041748235.1 Akkermansiaceae bacterium
GATTTGAATTGAAGAGCTCGGGATTTTTAGAATGATGGCAGTGTGCTTAAACTAATGTTCGTAATAGTGTTGGCCTTTTCTTCAGCGGCTTGCACAAAAAAGAAGACCGTAACTACGGATGCAAATGAGGAGGAATTTTCCGAGTGGTTTGACACTCTGGACACCCATTTGAAAAGTGACGAATTGAACGGGAGCGCGTCATGTTGGCGAAAGCTTCAGGGGAGAAATCACAATGGAATTAGTCAGTTTCGCTGGATATCGGAAGAAAGGCCGTTGGGCGAGTTTTTCAGATACGGGATGCTCTGGAATAGTACGGTTGATGAATACTATGATGAAGGGAAGGAGTGGCATTTAAAGGGGTACGACCGTGTGAGCCTGAACGTTTTTATCGATGCTTCAGGCACCGCGAGATATCAGGCGATTTGGATCTATCCGGCGAAACCGAAGGAGAGCGTGATCGAGCCATCGGTTTTGGACAAGGAACTGGGGGCCAGACGTGAAAGCCGATTTACTCCTTGGGAGAGCCGTAGTGTGCTCCAGAAGAGATTTAACGAAAGACCTCCGAAAACTTCCGTCCTCTATCAGGAAATGAACGAGGACGGCAAGGGGAGATCCATCTATACCGATCCTGGCTACGGATTCCATTTTGCCGCGCGGATATTTTGCAACAGGTTGCTTTTCTTGCGACATCACAAGGAATATTCCAAAGATGGATTTAGACTTTTGACTGTTTCGAAGTCCTCCGATGGAGATTTCGGTACCCAATATTCGGGCACCTGGGT
Source organism: Akkermansiaceae bacterium (assembly GCA_041748235.1). GTDB lineage: Bacteria > Verrucomicrobiota > Verrucomicrobiia > Verrucomicrobiales > Akkermansiaceae > Luteolibacter. The sequence continues at coordinate 783 of JBGTDO010000116.1, forward strand.
CGCCGAGAAAGACTTTTATAAAGCCTCATTTATGCTGGCGGATCTTGGAATTGCGGTGGCGAAGCCAATTTCAGAGGAAGAGATTAATATGGAGCTCCGAAGGTAGCGTTTTCGGGTGAATCCCCGGCCTACCCCAACTCCTCCTCAATGAACTCAAGCACGAGATCGACGAGTTCGTCCATGCCGGCGGGGAGTTCCTCTTCGATGGTGGCGAGGTAGTCGGATTCGGTTTCGTTGTAGGCGCTGCGGTCTTCGCTGCGGGTGCCGCACCAGCGGCTGGCGTTGAGGGGATCGACGATGCCGGTCGCACCGATGAGATCGAAGGATTTGATGATACGCTGGTGTTCCACCGGGCTCTGCCAGAACTCATGCAGGCAGTCCTCGCTTTCAAGGATGGGGACGGTCTCATACACATCCATAAGGGCGCGCTCCTCGCGGGTGAGGGCACGCTCGGCCATTTCGTGCTCAAGTTGATCGACGAGCACCTCCACCTCGTCCGGCCATTCGATAGGTTCCTGAAAAATCATTCCGTGCGGATGTAGAGCAGCCGGGCAATTCTTGCCAAGCGAATCCCGGGCTATTTTACTCAATCCGCTGTGGCGGGTTGGAGGGTAGTAAGATTGTCCACGCACTGGTCCACTTCACTTTCCGCCCGGGCGACTGAGCGACGGGTCCGGTCATCCTGATACTCGTCGTAACCGGCGCGAATGAAACGAAGATCTGTAAGACCAATGAAACCAAGGACGGTGGTCAGGTGTGGCTCGAGATAGTTCATGTGAGCCAAGGGACCGCCGGGATGAATGTCGCCGTCACCTGCGGAAGTTATGACCACAACGGGCTTGTCCGAGGAAACCAGCGCCCGGTAGGGCTCCGGATTCGCCGGCTCGAACACAAAGGTGCGTCCGATGCGGACGATTTGGTCGATGTAGGCTTTCAATTGGGCGGGCATGCCGAAGTTGTACATCGGTGCGCCGAGCACGATCAGATCTGCCGAGATCAATTCTTCAATCAGCTCCTCACTAACTTGCAGTGCTTTTTCCGGAATCTCTTGCGATTGAGGCTCGGCAAAAGCGGCAGCGATCCAGGCTTCGTTGACGACCGGCGGCGGCGTGGACGTGAGATCGCGTTCGAGAACGCGCCCATCCGGATTGTGAGCCAGCCACTTTTCGACGAACCGGGCGCTGAGTTTACGGGTGATCGAACGCGTGACGCGTCCGCTGGAATGAATGAGAAGCAATGTTTTCATAAGGCCTCATCGTGCCGTATTTCAACACGCCCTGCTTCGTCTCAAATTTATGACCCAGTCATAAAAAAGTGAGCGGCGTCACTTGCTCACAATTGGAGCCGGCCCGGCGGACTCAGGAATCAGCACACCCATAGCACCGTTCTTTTGAGCTTGCTGATAGCGCGTTCCCCAACGTTCCAGAGCATCCATAGCATCGGATAATTCCCGACCCAGCTCGGTGAGCGTGTATTCAACCCTGACTGGGACTTCAGCGAAAGCCTCTCGCGCCACCACTCCGTCGGCTTCGAGTTGGCGCAGTTGCACTGTCAGAACCTGCGCTGTGATCCCGGGCATGGTGTTTTGTAAATCACCGAAACGTTTGGTTCCTCCGCATAACTCGCATAAGAGCATAGGCTTCCAACGTCCTCGAATCACATCAATGGCCGCCTTCACAGGGCAATCATCCCGCAGGGGGTCATAGGGCTGGCTGTAATCTTTTTTCACGCTGCAAATTCTAGCAAGTATTCAGAGTAAGCCAGCCGGAATCAGCGCTATTTTTATTCCGCCACATCAGGAACGGTGATCATCCAGCAGACGCCGAACTGCCTCGACAGTTAGAGGCTCGATCTCCAACCAAAGGCTTTGGTGTAAAAAGTACTGGCTCGCTGAAGATCGTCACTCCTACCCCTCCACGATGACCTTGAAACCTCCATAGGCCATCCGGGTATAATCGAAAAGCGGATTATCCTTGTCGCACATTTCCTGGATGCGCGGATCGGCCATGACCTTCGCGTTTACCGCATCCCGGTGCTCCCGTGACTCGTAAACGATATAGGCCATCACCACGGTTTCCTCCGGACCGGCTCCGGCCAGTTTTGGAAACGGAGTCTGGTCCGTCACATCAAGATCGTCACCAGAGGCCTCGATATATTCGAGCGCGCCGTATTCCTTCCAGATCGCGGCGGCCTTGCTCGCGACTTCCGTGTATTTCTCCAGTCTGTCCTTGGGAATCGGGAGAACGAACCCGTCGATGTATTTGCTCATAATGTTAGTGTTGAAAATTCATTTCTCCCCGCATCCACATTTATCCGGTGCGGATTCGGTTTCATAAAGATCGTGCAGGCGCACCCAGTCCATGGTGCCCGATTCGTTGCGCCCCTTCGGCACGAGATCGAGCAACTGGAGAGCTCCCGTCAGTATGTCCACGCCCCGTGCGTAGGTGGAGTAGGTATGAAAAACCGATCCGTCCGGTTTTTTGTAAAACACGCTCAACCCGTGCAGCTCCTCGTGCGCGTAGGGCGTGGTGCCGAAATTGTAGCCCACCTCCCCCGTCGCCACTTGCTCCGGCGTGAACGACACCCCGTAGTCGAAGTTGAAATTACTCCCCGCCGATGAGACCCACGGAAACTTCCACCCCATCCGCTCCTTGAATGACAGGAACTCCGCCAGCTCCCCGCGCGAGACCGCCGTGAAGGCCACGTCATTGTGCTCGAAGTGTTGTCTCGCCCCGTCCACATGATCGGAGAAAAACGAGCAGCCGTCACAGCCCTCCTCCCATCCCGGGCCGAACATGAAATGATAAATGATAAGCTGGCTTCTCCCCCGGAACAGCTCGGAGAGACTCACCTCCCCCTCAGGAGCTCTGAAACGGTAGTCCTTTTCCACGCTTACCCAGGGCAGCGCCCTGCGCTTCGCGCTGATTTCATCGAGTCTTTTTAACGCCGCCTTTTCCTCCGCAAGCAATTGCTTGCGCGCCTCAAGCCACGCTTCCCGGTTCACAATCGGATTCGTCTTAAGCTCCTCAACGGTAGGTAGTGTCGGTATGGCCATGGTCATTCTCCGCGAAAGGGTTCAACAATCGGTTTTCTCATGAGTTTGCCGGTTTGCGGTTCAGGAGGCCGAGGAATTTCCCACGGGCATCCCAAAGAAGATACGCGGCGATCAGGCAGATGATGATGAGCGTCGGCTCAAAGAGGCCATGCCCGCCGGTGATGAAAATGTGGAAGGCGAGGATGTTCACGATCACCGGCCCGAGGATCAGTAGACCGAAGTTTCTCGTTAGCGGTATGGCGACCAGGATGCCGCCGATCACCTCGCAAATTTTCACGAAATGCAGGTAGCCCGTAGGCGCGAAGGCTCCCATGAAAAGCGCGACGGGCAGCCTTCCGGCGGGTCGGGCTGCTTCGGAGCCATGCCGAACAGGAACATGAGACCGAAGGCGACAAAGGCCAGACCAAGCAGGCCAGCAAGGATGTTGGACAGGTGTTTCATAAGCTCATTTCATCGAATGAAGTCCGATCATGTTGCCATCCGGATCAACGACGAGGGCGATGTGGCCATATTCGCCGATGGACATCTTCGGCAGGTGGATTTTCCCTCCCGCATCGAAGGCTCGTGTCTCCGTTTCCCCGCAATCCTCGCAGGAAAAATAAACGATGGTGCCGCCGCTGCCGGAGTCCTTGTCCTTCATCTTGCAGAGAGCGCCCGAGCAACCGAATTGATTCTCACAGCCCATCCCAGGAAAGACCCACATTTCCAAATCCGGATCTGGCGATGGCAGCGCCTCAAGTTCGACATGGAAAACCGATTCGTAGAATTTCTTGGCGCGATCCATGTCCTGGACATAGATCTCGAACCAACCGACTGGATTGCGATTCGTGTTCATGATTGTGATGTGATGAGAGCTTCGAGCCTGTCGGGGACTTCCTCGTTGCAACGCGGGATGTGAGCCTCGCACTTTTTGTATTCCTCGGCGGACATGAAGGTCTGGTTCCAGGTGATCCTGCTCCCGTCGCTGACGGCCTCGATAAGTATTTCCAACACGAACTCATGCACCGTCGCCAGATGGCGGATGACGATGCGCTCGGCGAGACTTCCTCGAAGACGCTGTGGTTCGGATAAATGGCTCCGTCCGGCCCGATCATGTCATGCCGCCAATTGCCGCCTGGCGTGAAATCAAATTCCTCGTTCGTGTTGGTGAACCCAAACGGCCCCCACCAATGGGAGATAATTTCAGGATCGGAAAGGGCTTTGAAAACCGCTTCCGGCGGAGTGCTAAGCACGCGGCTACTTGTGAAGGTGTTGGGAGGATTCATAGTCCGTTCGTTTTTTCTCGGGATTCTCCACTTTCAACCATTCCGCGAGAGGGGGCGATCGGTGAGCGTTTACTCCGGCCCGTTACCGCCACACTCGCCGGACATCGCGTCCCAGCGCTTCTGCATTTCCTCCGGGGGAACTTTTTCGATCTGCTTCTGGATCATCCATTGGTGTCCGAAAGGATCGACGACACATCCGCTGCGGAAGCCGTAGAACTGGTCGGAGACCGGCATCTGGACGGTGGCTCCGGCGGCGACGGCGCGATCAAACGCGGCGTCCGCGTCCTCAACTTCCCAACAGAAAGACACGGGCGTGCCGCCGAGGGTTTTGGGAGACTTGTTGCCCCATTGTGGATTCTCGTCGTTGAGCATGATCAGGCCGCCCTCGATGGAGAGTTCAGCGTGCCCGATCTTGCCGTCGCCCTTGTTGGTCAGCCGGAAGCGCTCGGTCGCGCCGAACGCTGCCTTGTAGAACTCAATGGCGGCAGCCGCATCGTGAACAGTTAGATAGGGGCTGAAGGCGGGGTAGTCGTTGGTATTTTCGTTCATGGTTTCAGGTGTTGGTTATGTTGAAAGATTCTCATGCCTCATTGTCCAAATCCCGGCTTGCCCGGCAGCGGTCCATGAGTTTCCTAACCTCCACGGTCGCACCGTGGGGCAGACCGGGGCAAAGCTTCGCGATCTCAACCGCCTCCGCCTCGCTGTCCACTGTCAGGATGAAATAACCGGCCACGGATTCCTTGGACTCC
>JBGTDO010000117.1:0-51798 GCA_041748235.1 Akkermansiaceae bacterium
TGTGTTCGTGCTGTTGCCGGTTTCATCCGACTCACAGCCATCGGGCGGCGGGGGGTCGCCGGAGGGGTTTGTATTACCGCATTGGTCGGTTTGTGATCTGGCGTCCTGCGCACCCAGCAGAACCAAGGCCGCGAGCAGTGGTAAGGAGTGGAAGTAGTGAAGACAAGTGGAAAGAATTTTCATAAGAGACAACGTTTTAATTGTTAGAAACAGATAATGAGGAGTAGTTAAAGATTGTCAGGATCGCCGGTTGCCAGCTCGGGCAAAGGCCCAACCCATAGCGGAAGCGTGCGGGTATGCCCCGCCTGCCGAACAAGTAGATTGAAATAACCAGGGCGGTGGTCCGATTGGATCGGAATGGAGATCTTGCGATCATCCCCGAGGGTGAAGATACGGCCGCGGTTGGCGTCATCGACGAACTTGCCGCCATCCGTCAGCTCCACGAATACCCGGTCGCCCTTTGAGTTTTCCGGCAACTGAAGGTTCACCTCGATCTGTTCATTCGCCCCTACCGCGATGCGGGGCATTATCCCCGCATTATTGGGACGAATGTTGATGAACCGTTTGTTGGCGGAGGAGACTTCAGCAAACAGGCGCGGCCCTGGCGGCCATGCCATCTCCAGGGGGTCGCCGGCAAGATTGACCGTTGCTCTCGGAGTGTCCGAACGAAGTCCTGCCGCCCGATCCGAACCCTTGGTCCTGCGCGGAGACTCCGCCGCGTCGTTGGATGCGGGTGATGTTGAGGCGGATGCACCAGTAGAGCCAAGCCCTGGGCTCAACCCAGGTGCGGGCCTGTCGGGGGCGGCTTTGACCAAGGTGCTGGAAGTGCCGGAGGAATCGGCAGAAGTAGCATCACCGCCCGTGGATGGGATTCTGGATGATATAACTATCCCCGCAAGAACAAGCACGCCTGCGACCGCAACTGTGAGTAATTTTTTCTTCACGGCATGCTAAGTATCCGTCTTTTCTATTTTCGTCGAGAATTTTGATTACCGAAAAACGGCCATGAAAATTAACCGTTGAAAATAAGGGAGTTACACTTAATAAAACTGTTAGTTTTCGAACCTAAATGGTTAGGTTTTCACTTGGGAGCCGCGCAACCCGACATCTTCCCCTCCCGATTTCGCCCTCACGCTGACGAGGAAACGGCAAAGGAGCTATCCTTCGCCTCGCCGAAGATCAAAGAGCACATTGACGCGGATGTCCGGGAGTGTCTCAGGAGGGATCGGCATTCGAGAGTGTACGCAGGGTCGGCTGGAGCTACGATCCTCTCGGGCAGGTCGTGAAAGCCGACTCCACCGTTGCCGGGATACGTCCAGAAGATCGTCGATCAGCCTCACAAGCTGCAGGTTTTGACCTTCCATCATGACCCTGAGTTTACCAAAATTGGCAAAATTATCGCCGCTCAAACGCATGACCTCCAGACCGGTGCGGGTTGGAGCAAGAGGATTTCTCAACTCGTGAGCCAGTGTCGCCAAGATTCATCCTTTCTGAGGTCCGCTTCGGAGAGCTTGGCTGCCACTTCACGCAAGGCTCCTTCTACGACCAGCCGATCCGTGAGGCCTCTGGCGAGAACGGCAATGTCATCGGAATGAATAATGGCGGATGCTTGATCCAAGGTCTGCCTTAAGCAATCCAACGTTTGCGGCCTTTCACCGAGGACGATGTTGACAGGAGTAGAAAACGAAACAGGAGTGGAGAAGAGTAAAACCTCACGCACATCTTCATTGGATGCCGCGCATGGCCTTCTGGTTCTCAATCCATTTTCGGTCCGCTCCGGAAAGGCGCGACTCGTTGGTTTTGAAGCGCTCGCCCCCGGGCTCGACAAGGATGAGGTTGCCCTTCGAGTAGGCCGCCAGCTTGGCGAAAACCTTGCGGCCTCCCGTGCCCTCCCAGTCGCGGTATCCTTTGGCCTCAAGCCCTTTGCGCCAACCTTGGTAGGCGCTCTCGGATGCAACCTGCCCCTGCTTGATCAAACCCCAGAAATAATCGGCCTCGCCCCTCTTGTAGCCGCGGTAGCGCCCGATGACCTCGCCGCTGGGATTGAGCATGAGGACGGAGGGATGACCGAGGACCTTGTAGCGTTTCTTGAGGAGCTTTACATAGTTTCCGATGTCGGATTTGGCGTTGTTCCATTCGTCCATGGACATCCCCGGGCTCTTTGCCGCGGCGACGTTGGCATCGACGCGGAGGCGGACCACATTTTCCTCCGCCCATTTGTCGAAAGCCGAGGTGGAGAAAAGCTCCGAGGCAATCGCCTTGCACATTGGGCTGCGGGCGGAGTCGGTGAACCAGATTAGGATCGGCTTGCCCTCGCGGGCGGCGGTCTGGCGGGCGATTGTCTCGCTTTCTTCCCACGGGCCTTTTTTCGGAGCGGCCATGAGGCTCTCGATCTCAGGGATTCCGGCGTCCGGATCATCGGGATTGGTGAAAACGATGTCGCTTTGCGGGGTGATCATCGCCTCGGCATTTCCGCCGGGAATGATGGGAGTGCCGCCGGTCGCGTTGTCGGTACTGGAGAACAACTGCGGCGGCACGGCGGAAACCCCCAAGGGATCTTCCGGTTTTCCGCTGTCTTTGGCACAGGCTCCTAACAATAGCCCGCCGGCGCAGAGGGTCAGAAGCTTGGCAGGATTTCCCATGACATTACTTTTTCAGACGAACCGGGGTTCCGCAAGAGGAACAGCGGAACCAGCTGAAAAGGAGGAGATGCAGGCAGAGTGGGACGACGTAGCCCATGCCCGGCAGGCGGTGGGCTTTGACATGTTTCAGGGCACCCTTGTGGACGAAGAGCTTCTGGTTGCAGATGCGGCATTTTCCGGTCATGCCCCAGATCAGATACATCAGGCCGGTGATCGGGAGTGCGATTGGAAACGCGAGAATCCACGAGGGAACCCAGGAAAAGTCATCTGGATTTTCCCGGGAAAGCAGCAGCAAGAACCCGGAAACGATCGCAAGCGGTAGATTGATGACGAGCAGCAGGCTGGCCACCGCGCCGATGCGGAGGCTCCACGGGTGCGTGTGGAGGACACCGCGGATGTAGCGGCGGGAGTTCGGATCCTTACCGCGGTTGGTCTTTTCGCGCGGCGCGCGGATGAGGGCGACCCGATCCTCCTCATGACCTTCCTTGGAGCGTGGGACGCGGGGGGCGGCCGGAGGGCTGTCAGACATGGATTTAATCTTCGAGGCATCGAACTGGCGCTGCTGGGGCTGGTTCGCCCCGCGCTCAGCCTTCCCTGAACTCCGCCGGATCGGGACGTCTGTCTTCGGTGCCGTGGGATCACCGACACGGATGTCGAGATCGCCGGAATAGCGGTTGAGCAAAAGGCCGGCCGGGACGTCGGAAACTCGAAGCTGTTTTTCCATCATCACGCGGCCTGGCAGCGGGATGGCGCACGGAGCTTGCTCGAGCATCTCGCGCACCTCGGGATTCAACTCGTAGTTAACGGCTGAAGAAGCCTTTTCCACGGGAGCCGGAGCCGGAGCTTCAGGCGGAGCACCGACAAGATCGATAGCGTCGGAGATCCAGTTCGCGACCGTGGCTTTCCCCGGGGATTCCTCAGCGATACTCAAGGCCTCGTTGGCGCGACGCAACTCGTTGACCAGGAACTCGGCATCCTGGGCTGCAAGGTGCTCCGCATCACGGATGCCGGCGACCTCGAGGAGTTCGAGAGAGGTGGCTGCGATTCCGGGGATTTCATTGAGAGCGGGCATGGGTTATTTAAGAGCTTCAAGCATCTCGCCGAGCTGGGCGAGTTTCGTTTTCCAATCCTCCAGACGTTCCTTCTCCTGTGCAACCACTTCCGGAGGCGCACGATCGACGAAGCTTGCGTTGCCGAGCTTGCCTTCGGCTTTTTTCACTTCGAGCAGCATTTTCTCGATCTCCTTGGAAACGCGGACGCGCTCCGCTTCGACATCGATCAGGCCCTCCATCGGGAGGTACGCCTCACCGATGGGAGTGACAGCGGCAGGAGTTCCTTTGGGAGCCTCGTAGGCATCATCCACTACGACTTCCGTAGATCCGGCGAGGAGCGCGAGGACCTTGGCTTCGGCCGCCAGCCATTCCACGGCGCCTTTGACGATGAAGCGGACATCCTTGCGGGATCCTAGGTTGTATTCGGCCTTGAGGTTACGGAGGCGGCCGGCTGTCTCGTAAATTGCTGAGGCGTGCCTGCGCGCGGCTTCGATCTCCGCAGGAGAAAGCTCGTGAAGCAGCGGAGTGTCCGGCAGAACCTTTTTCATCAGGAACTCGCCTTCGGAAACGTAGTTCATGCGTGCGGAGAGCTCCTCCGTCACGTGCGGCATGTACGGGTGCAGGAGCTGGAGGTAGCGGCTCATGACCGCATCAAACGTCCCGAGCGCCGCAGCTCTTGCCTCGGGAGTGGCGGATTCCCGGAGATCGGCTTTCACGGCCTCGAGCCATTTGTCGCAGAAGTCGTTCCAGAGAAATTCGTAGAGGCGCTGGGCGATCTCGCCGAAGCGGTATTCCCCGTAGATCCCATCGAGATCTGCCGCGAGCTGATCGAGCTTCGCCATGACGTGGATGTGATAGACCGGAAGGCCCTTTGCGGGCGGCAGCGGGACGAACTCGTTTCCGTCCATCTGGCGGAAACGGCAGGCGTTGTAGAGCTTGTTGGCGAAGTTGCGTCCTTCTTCGACGGAGTTCTCATCGAAGCGGACATCGCTTCCGACGGGCGCGATCCGCATCAGACCGAAGCGCAGGCCGTCGGCTCCGAACTTGTCCATGAGGTCAATCGGATCAGGAGAGTTCCCGAGGGACTTGCTCATCTTGCGTCCTTTGAGATCGCGGATGATCGAGGTAAAATAGACGTTCTTGAACGGTAGCTCGTCGGCGAAGTGGTAGCCGGCCATGATCATCCGGGCGACCCAGAAGAAGATGATGTCCGGTCCCGTTACCAGATCCGTAGTAGGATAGAACTTTTTCAGAGTCGCGGAGTTTTCGCCGACGCCGGACATGGTTGCGAAGGGCCAGAGCCATGAGGAAAACCAGGTGTCCATGACGTCCTCATCGCGGACCCAGTTTTCCGGATCGGAAGGCGGCTCCACGCCCACGTATAAATCTGGATCGGACTTATCGGACGTATGGGACGTATCCAATGACTCCGCTGTTTTGAGATCATCGAATCTGTCTTTCCGGTACCACACGGGAATCTGGTGACCCCACCATAGCTGACGGGAAATGCACCAGTCCTGGAGATTTTCCATCCAATGGGCGTAGGTTTTGGCCCAGCGCTCGGGACGGAATTTGATTTCTCCGGAAGCGACGGCTTCGGTGGATTCCTTGATTTTCGGGTAACGGAGGAACCACTGCATGGAAATGCGCGGTTCGATCGGCACATCGGCGCGTTCCGAGTAGCCGACGCTGTTCTCATATTCCTCGATGCCAATGAGCAGGCCCATTTCCTCAAGCTTGGCGGCAGCGGCGCGGCGGGCGACGAAGCGGTCCATTCCATCAAGATCCGGGCAGGCGGGGCAGTTGATGCGACCGTCGGGATGGAGCGTGTCGACGATTTCCAAGCCGTGCTTCATGCCGATCTCGAAATCGACCTTGTCATGGGCGGGAGTGATTTTCAGGGCACCGGTTCCAAATTCGAGGTCAACAGCTTCGTCCGCGATCACCGGAATCTCGGCCTCCGGGAAGGGACGTTTTACCATTTTTCCGATGTACTTTGCCCAGCGCGGGTGCTTGGGATGCACGGCCACGGCAACGTCAGCCATCAAGGTCTCGGGGCGGGTGGTGGAGATCTCGATGAACTCTCCGGGGCTGTCCACCAGTTCATATTTCATGGTGAAAAGTTTGGAGCGCGAAGGCTTCATGATCACCTCTTCGTCAGAGAGAGCGGTGAGGGAAACGGGGCACCAGTTGACCATGCGCTTGCCGCGGTAGATCAGGCCCTGATTGAACAGATCGACGAAAACTTGGCTGACCCAGCGGGTGTAAGCCTCGTCCATGGTGAAGCGCTCGCGCGACCAATCGCAGGAGCAGCCCAAGCGCTTCAACTGCTTGATGATGATATCACCGTGGGTGTTTTTGAAATCCCAGATGCGCTTGAGGAATTCGTCACGGCCAAGGTCGCGGCGGCCGATGCCTTCAGTTTCGCGCAACTCGCGCTCCACCTTCGCCTGGGTGGCGATGCCGGCGTGGTCGGTGCCGGGCAGCCACAGGACTTCCTTTCCCTGCTGGCGGGCGCGGCGGGCGAGGATATCTTGGATCGCGTTGTTCAAGACGTGACCGAGGTGAAGGATGCCGGTGACGTTCGGCGGCGGGATGACGATGGAGTAAGGCTCCTTGTCGGAGTTCTCATCCGCCTTGAAACAACCGGCAGCCAACCACGCGGCATACCATTTCTCCTCCACAGCCTGGGGCTCATACGCTTTCGCTAACTCGGACATCGGGCGCGGATGCTCGCCGAGCCTTTTTGGTTTGTCCAGCGTGGAGGGGCGGGGCGCTGCTTGACAACCCACGACTCTGCCACGTTGTTTTTTAGATGAAAACCGTAAGCAAAGATCCTGTCTGCGGCATGGATGTCGCCCCAGGGACGCCTCTCCAAATGGAGCACCAAGGGACGCGCTACCTCTTCTGTGCAAAAGGATGCCTCGACAAATTTTCCGCCGATCCCGGCAAATACCTTCAGGAGCAGGGGGGCAAGGATGACTCCGGCGCCGTTAAGAAGCACGGGAAAGGGCGGGGAAAATCCTGGCGGGATTACATTCCGCTGATGGTGCTGGTCGCGCTGACGCTCCTCGCTGCCTGTGCGAAGCAAGCATCCTATCCGGGGGGATGGCAGTGGATGCCGTGGATGCACGACTTCATGGGATTTTTCCTAATTGTTTTCTCGATGTTCAAGTTCTTCGATCTCTCCGGCTTCGCCGACGGGTTCCAGATGTACGATCTGCTGGCGAAGCGGTTCCGACCCTACGCATACCTCTATCCATTCCTTGAGTGCGGACTCGGGCTCGCCTACTTGGCGATGTGGAACCCACGCGCAGTTTACATCGCGACAATTGTCCTGATGGGATTCGGGCTCGCTGGGAGTTTTTGCAGCGCTTGCGAAAAAGCTGGATCTGGAGTGCGCCTGCATGGGCACTGTGCTCAAAGTTCCGCTCTCTACCGTCGCCTTGTTAGAGGATCTGGGAATGGTCGCGATGGCCACAGCGATGCTGATGATGGTCAGCTAGGCCGGAGCTAGCCCTCGCAAAGCGCGCGCAGGTTCACTTGAGCTCTTCGGGCCGCAGGAGGCACTGGAAGCTGTTGCTTGATGACTAACGCGGATTTTGGCGTTCACCGTGGGCGTCGCCAATTGCTTCCGGCAAGGGGTCCCCCGTGATTTCGGAAAGCTCAGTCCGTAGCGCCGTGTTTGCCGAAATGATCGGGGTCAGTATGGCTACTGCGGATTCGTATTGTTCTCCCGGGTCGCCCCGGCTGCTGAGAGCGCGGGCCAGTGCGCGGATCTGAGTGGAAAGCTCCTTTGCCCGGTTGAGGAGATCCCTGTCACCCGTGTCCGTGTAGCGGTCGAGGCGGTCAAGACCCACGCGGATCCGCTCGTAGAGGCTTTCAAGGTCGGCAATAGCGGCAGGCTCGAAAGACGCCATATTCAGGCGGGTGATATCTTGCGCGGGCTCCACCACCCGCCAGATTTCCGCAGCCAGAATCTTCTTGGGCAGATAACGAGGACGGGCTCCGGCACCCTGCAGAGCCAGTAGTTGGGAAGAGAGATGATATGGGGCCGCCTCGGCGATCTCCTGAAGGCGCTGCCGGACGTAGGGATTCGCAAGGTAACTGCCGAGTGCGCTGGTACCTGCCCTGTCTTTGATCGCTTTGAAACGGGAAAACACCGCAGCCTGTTCCTCCGAAGGCTCCTTTGCCGAAAGCGCGATGAAATCTTCCGGCGTGGAAGCGAGCAGGACTTCGTATTTCAAGAAGAACTCCGGCATCTCCATAACCAGAATCGAGAGGAAAAAATCCTTCGCAGCCGCTGGAACGATGATCCTGCCGCCGCTACCCTTGATCAGCGGATCGAGCAAGCGCCAGAAAAACGGCGGCATGGCAAGTTGATGATCCTCATCCAGCTCTGCCAGCACCAATCCCTCGGCCGCCTTTCCAGTGAGGGCTGCGTTGGCAAGAATGAATCCCGGCCCGGTTAGATTCGCCCCGTTGTCGATGACCGAGTATCCTCCAAGGGGGAAGGAAAGGGTGACAACGCCAGTCGTCGGCAACTCGCCATGAAGTTTCAGGAGCGCGGCGCGGATAGGTTCCGAGACGGTGGAGGCGACGACGGCCGCTTGGCCTGGCGCCGCTGGCACATCGATATGGAAACCGACGGGGGGCGGAATTACTTCCGAAACGGCGGCACCGGGAGTGGCAGGCAGACCGGGAACGACCGGGGCGGAGGACGAAGTCGGATCAGCGGCCATCGCCGGGGGATCGGCTCCGGCTTCCATCCGCACCATCACGATATACGCCGCAAGATTCCCGTTCTTTTCATCGGGCGCGACCAAAATCGTCTGAAGCGCCGCCTTCGTGAGAAGAAACGGCGTTCTTCCGGGATCCTCCTTCGCCGCGGGCATCACCGACTCGAGGTCTTCAGAAGGATCCAGGTCAGCCCCACCCAGTGCGGGTTCTTCAAACTGATCGCGTGGTGCCACCCAGTTCTCCCATTTCCCGCGCTCCGGCGAATCGCGCAGTGCGAGGGCGGCGGGATGCGTCGGATCCAGCTTGGCGGCGGCATCGCCCATGAGATCGGCAAGGAGATTGCCATCCGCCCCTGCTTCCGGCGTGGAAAGCCAGCCATGGAGCTGCCACAAGTGAGCTCTGGCGCGGGTAAGGCGTTCCGGGTTTGGAGTCGGCAGGGGCTTGCCCTCGCTGACTAGCCCGATCACATCGCGGGCTCCGGCGTTTGCCGGATCAAGAGCGAGTGCAAGAGCAAGAGACTGCGCGGCGGCGCGGCGATCGTCTGCATTTTCCAGAGGCGACGCCTGCGCCAGCAGTGTCAGGTAGCGAGAGAGCGCAACCATGGTATCCGTATCGATTGGGAGCTGATCGCGGCGGAAGGGTGGATTGTCTTCGGACGGAGCAACGAATGGCACAGCGCCCAGCAACCCCGTGATCAGGAGAAACAGGAGGAGGCTGCCTGCAAATTGGGTAAAGCGGGGCATAGTGATCAGACTGCAGCGTCTCATTTTTAGGTTGAGGAACAAGAGAACATTGCAGACGCGCCTTGATATCTGCAAGACTCCAGCCATGGCGGGAAGCGAGAAGGTTATGATCACACGGGAGGAGGTCATGTTTTTCGATACGGATTGTGGCGGCGTCGTCCACAATCTTGCCTACCTGCGGATGATCGAAACCTGCCGCACCCGGCTCGCCGCGAGCCTTGGGATGCACCTCGCCGAAATGGCCGCAACTCAAATCTTTCCAGTGCTGACGCGCACGGATGTGGTTTACCGTCGGCCTGCGAAGCTCGGGGATTGGATCGAGATTCGGGGTTGGCTGGCCGAGACCGGAACCGCGAGGTTCTGGTGCGAATTCGAAATGCGGCGTGAATCCGATGATATGCTTCTGGTAACTGCCCGGCAGGCCCTCGCGCTGGTCCGGATGCCCGAAGGAAAGCCGATCCGGCTCCCCGCCCGCTTCGGAAAAGCAGCGGAACCTACTTGAGGATAAGCGCCCGGAAATGCTCCGGATCCGCTTTGGTCCGTGCGATTTCCTGATCGATCAGATCCATCGCCGCCTGGTCGCCCGTGCCCTCAAGGCGCTTGATTTGATTTTCGAGCCCCACGATGTAGTTGGAATTCTCCGCATCAAATTCGCGATTCAGTTTCTCCTGAATCGTACTCTGCTTTCCATGATACTCCCGGTGCAATTGATCCGCCCATGGTAGGGCGGCCAGATCTGCCGGGAGAGCCTCCGGAATGAGATTTCCATCGCTCTTCCAGCTTTGCGTCTCCTCGGAAAGCAGCTCTTGGGCGGGCAGGCGCTCCGCGCGGGGCAGCTTCCGAATTTCTCTATCGAGGCTCCGCTCAAAGGAGCCGATGTTGGCGACGAGTTCCTTCTCGTGGCTCCCCAAGGCCGGCGTGAGGCGCTTGCGCATGATGCCGTGGGCCTTCTCGAAAAAGCCGGGCACGTCGAAAATGGGAGCGGCAGTAACAGGGACCTCCGGTTCAGGTGCGGTGGTAGCATCGGCCGCAGCCGCTTCTGCCGCAGAAACTTGGTCGGGAGCTAGGGACACGGGTGTCTGCTCCCTGGGAGGCAATACAATCACGTGCTTTCTGGGCTCTGTCTGCTCTGGAGCTGGAGCAGTCGTCACTGCAGGTGCCTTGCGATTCGTCGCCACGACGGCGACAGCGGCGGCCGCCACAAGGAGCAGCACCATGAAGCCCAGGCCCGAAGATGACTTTTTCGCCAGCTTCGGGGGGACATACGGACGCCCGGCCGCTGCGGCGGAGCCTGCTGTAAGAAGAGCACGCGATGGCGACTTAGCAATACTGTCAAGCTCGGCGGCCATTGCTGAAGCCGACGGATAGCGCGAGCTTGGATCCGGATGAGTCGCTTTGCGGATCACCGCGTCAAGGCGGGGGCTGCAGGCACAGATATGCGAGGTCGGCCTGGGATCGGCATCCGGCAGCTTGCCGGTCAGCAGTTCGTGAAGCATCACTCCCACCGAAAAGATGTCCGCGCGGTGGTCGAACGTAAACGGCGGCTCCAAAACTTCCGGCGCGGTGTAGCCGGGAGTTCCGAAAATCTGCTCTCCCTCCTGCACCCTGAAGTCGCGCGGGCGGGCCAGGCCAAAATCGCCAATTTTCGGCCGCGCCTGGTCATCTAGGAGAATGTTCGCGGGCTTAATATCGCGGTGAAGAATGCCGTGCTGATGGGCGTGATCGAGTCCGGCGCAAATATCGCTAAGCACCCGCAGCGCATCCGCCTGGTCCAAGGCGCATCCATTCACAGAGTGATAGATGGATTTGCCCGCCACATACTCCATCACGATATAAAGCATGCCGTCGACTTCACCGAAGTCATACACTCCGATCAGGTTCGGGTGATTGAGTTTCGCCATCGCCTTCGCCTCCGCTTGGAAGCCCACCCGGAAACTCTCGTCCGCAGAAAACTCGCGCGGCAGGATTTTGATGGCTACAACCCGGTCCAGCGAGCGCTGGGTGGCTTGGTAAACGGCCCCCATTCCCCCGCAAGCCACGAGAGCGTGAATGTCGTAAGCTGGGAACAGCGAGGCGAGCTGATCAATGTCAGGTGCCTCAAAGATGGCTGGGGAAGGTGTATCGGTCATCAGGTCAAGCACGTGGCAAAGGCTTGGCGATTGATACTCATAAATCTGAAACTAAAGCAAGTGTGGGTATTAACAAAACTCCACTTTTTTATAATGGCGCGTGGTAGATCGTCCACTGCGGCAGCGTCAGCGCCGTATTGTAAAGCATGTGCAGTGCTACGACGTTGCCCAACGACCGCGTGGACTGATAAAGAAGCGCACAGATAAAACCAAATATAGCCACACTGACCAGCCCGTAAATATCGTAAAAATGTAGGGAGGCGAAGATCACTGAGGAGATCACCGCCCCCGGCAGCACCCCCATCCTGTTCGAGAGCGAGCGGTACAGGACCCCGCGGTAGAGAATTTCCTCCGCGAACGGCGCAACCAAGCAAGCGGAAACCATCAGAAACAACAACCCGGAGATGCCTGATTCCGTGTAAGACAGCCCGCCGGTGGGATCCGTGCTGGTGAAGCGCTCGAGCGCCCAGCGCAGGACTTGGTCGACCAGCATCAAGAGCGCGAACAACCCCAAAAGGACCGGCGGGTGGATGTGCCCGTTCAATCCGAGCGAGCGAGGAACGTGGGAGACCTTACGGAAAAGCAGGCCTACCGCGATCGCCGCAGGCAGGATACGTGCGGCGGTATCTAGCAGGATCGCCATCACCGGATGCAGGCCAGGCAGCTGGCTGATCCCGAAATCCAGAACCATGCTGAAACCAATCCACGCCAAGGTGGCGACGAGGAAAATCATCAGCCCGAGCGAAGGGCTCCACGCTGCGCTGTAACCGGCGGCCCTGTTTCTGAAAGCTCCTGCCAGACACCGGAAAGCCAGCGGCAGGAATGCCACCCCCACGATCCCAAGCCCCCAGATGATCGAGCCGACCAGTACCGCCCGTGTGCGGATCGTCGGACTTCCTGCGGGAGGGATCGCCGCAGAGTTCTCCGCACGGATCTTCATCGCCCACCAGCTCTCGGACTGTGGATTGGGCGGCGGCATGTTCATCTGGTTGAGGAAATGCGAAATCGGCTTGCCCTCCCGGGTTCCCAACAGGGCCACGTAGGCATTGTAACCACTTGAGCTCAATATCTGGGATTCGCCCAGCATTTCCAACGAGCTTATCCCGTCTTCCACAGCGTCATCCATCGTCCGCGCGTGTGCCAGCCAACGCAGCAGGGGCGGATCATCGGCCATCGCCTCTGCCAGCCATAGATCCCGGTCAATCCGGATCAGGGCCAGCTGCTCCGTCCCCGGTGCGTAGCCGGCGCTCTCCGCGAAATAGTGATCCCAAAGCCAAATACCTAAAACAAAACACAACAGGGCGATCAGCGGCTCGGGGATATCCCGACGAAGCATCGCACGATATGGATTCACCCGTGGAATGTCAGTCCTTGCCTCGATGGATGGAGATTCCGATAAAACCCGGATTAAGCAAGCTTCTCAAATTTCTCGAAATGCGAACTAGGCGGAACGGACGCTGTTCATTTCTCATGAAACGTGCTACGGCTGTCTAGATGAAAACGGTGTATATGGGGCGCGCGATCGAGTTGGCCAGAAAAGGCATGCTCGATGGCGATGGCGGCCCCTTTGGCGCAGTGGTTGTCCAAGGCGGAGAGATCATCGGCGAGGGCTGGAACCGCGTCGTCGCAACCGGGGACCCCACAGCCCATGGCGAAATTGTAGCAATCCGCGACGCCTGCAGCCGAATCCGGCACTTTTCTCTGGAGGGCTGCGACATCTACACCACCGGTCAGCCGTGCCCGATGTGCCTCGGCGCGATCCATTGGGCCCGGGTGCGTGCCATCTACTATGGGTTTAGTATGGAAGACGCCGCACTGATCGGCTTTGACGACCGGGAATTTTTCCAGCAATTTGCCCTACCGGTCGGGCATCGGACCATACGGGAGGCGGAATGCGGCAGGATCCAGGCGCTTGCCCT
Organism: Akkermansiaceae bacterium; assembly: GCA_041748235.1. Taxonomy (GTDB): domain Bacteria; phylum Verrucomicrobiota; class Verrucomicrobiia; order Verrucomicrobiales; family Akkermansiaceae; genus Luteolibacter. The sequence goes on from JBGTDO010000117.1 coordinate 13,226, forward strand.
GGTGGAGGAATACGCAGCTCTTCCGGACCGCACGCCATATTAAAGGTGGGGGTTTTACGTACTTATAGACCATCATCCATGGCTTGACGCGGGCGCGGCGCGGGGTGGAGTATCGCGGTCATGGCATGGAGGCTCGATGAAGCGGTAGAACACGGATTGATTGACAACACCGTGGAAGGAACCACCACCGGAAAGATCTGGCTTAGGGCCCGCGAAGAGCCTTTGATCCTTTCACTCAATGGCGATTGCTGGCGCGATCTAGCCGGGACGACCTTGGAATTCGAAAACCCGAAGCCCTACGATCTGGCCGAGATTTCGGCGCTCGATACGGATCAGACCGGGATCGTGGGTGACATCACAGCCTCCCGCAAAGCGAGGGTGCCGACCCTTTCGGAAGAACAGATCATCGAATATGAGCGCCAAGGCCGCGAGATCCCTTTCCAGTGGCAAAACATCCTTTATCTGGAGTGGTTTAGCGAAATCAACGGCCGCGTGCTAATCGAAGCCGCAGGATTCCGGATGCAAATTTCAGACCGCCAGTGGGAAATGGACGAGGATCTTGAGGAGGCCCAGAAACTCGCGAACCTCAGCACCATGCGGGATTTCATGGCCCAGATGATCCGCCGCGCCGAACCCAGCGAGTATTCTAGGCGCCCGGGAAGCACTGGCAGGAAAGGAGAGCTCAACGAATTCGAGTGGGAGGAGCGCCTCAAAGAATCCGACCGCCTTACCGAAGCCTATCAGGAGGTTCTCGAAAAATACATGGAAGATCCCGATAGCGAGCAGAAGGAGGCTTTTGTAATGGGATGGGACGGCCTCCTCGGGGCCATGGCCGAGCGCGACGAAGGCTCGGAGGCGGGGGACGACGACTTCGAAGACGAGGATGACGATTTCGCCAACGACTGGCAATTCGCCGACGACGAGGAGGACGACGAAGAAGACCAGCCCGAGGACGACGACTCGGAGGAGAACTGGCTCGATGAAGGCCACCCCCTGCAAGCCGGCTCCCGCGAGATCGCCCTCCGCGCCCTTGATCTGGTCTGTGGCGAGGACCACCCCAACACACCTGGCCAGCGCCTCGTTTCCAACCTGATGCAGATCAGCGCCAAGCTGGCTGGGGTTCTGAGCGCCCAGGGATATCAGCCGGAGGCTGGATTCGTGCTCGCCGTCCTGAAGCGCTGCCTGAGCTGGATCAACGAAGCCGTCGGGGCTTGCGGCGAACTCATCACAGTTGAAGGCGACCGCGATCAAAAGGCCGCCCTGGAGCACCTTCGGAACGATATCTTCAGTCTCCGAGACGGGGTGATCGAGCTACGCCGCGAGCTGAAGCAGAACTAAAATTTCGCGCTTGCGATCCTGCCGACTTCCAAACATGACATCTGCCATGAAATTCTTTTCCCTCTGCCTCGCCTCCCTCGCCATCGCCGCCTTCAGCTCTTGCAACACCACGGTCGGCATCGGCCGTGACATGCGGATTCTTGGTGAGGAGATGGAAAAAGCCGCAGAAGCCCGCCAAGGCGGCGGCACTGAGGATTACTCCGGAGCCCCGGTTTACTAGTCGATCAATAGCCCCGCCAGAAGGCGAGTGCGCAGATCAGGGTAACCACACCGTAGGCAAGGCCGCCAAATGAAAGCGCCTTCCAGCGGCCGCTGGTGGCAGTTGCCCAGGTAACGGCATCGCGGAAGAGGTAGGGCATGCCCACCCAGAAAAGCGATTTGGTCAGCAGGGCGTAGGCAAAGATCGGAATCAACAGGCGGCTTTCAGGATCTTCGAGGAACGCAGCCTCAAGTAAGGGAGCGGCCGCCATCAGCCCCACCAGCCCCAGTGCCCGCACGGCTAGGAAATCCCGCACGCTGATGCAGACCAGCACCAAGGTCACCGGCACGACGATCCTAAGGATCGGCTTGATGTTGTTAAACTCTCCGAGATCCATTTGCAGTGCGCTCAGTGCTCCCAGGCCATCGGGCGCGATCAGAAGCCAGAACCACGCGAGACCGATGCCGAGGAGAACTTGGCCGGCGAGAGGGTTCCGAGGGAATTTTTTCATCCATGTTTGCATCAGCCCCGGCTTGGCGATCATAAGCCCGTGAAAACCTATCAGCCATATGGCGAGAAGGATTCCGGCGGTGAAGAGCGGGATTTGCTCATAAGGGTGGCGTGGATCCATGCGACACCGGATTAGAGCCAGCCGCCCGGACATTCAAGCGGTAACTGCCCCGCAAGTCTTTTAGCAACAAGGTGGGATATGAAAGATTGATAGAAAATGTGCTTGCCCAAGACCCGCCATATTCCGGAGGGTCCGCCAGCAAGCTGATGTCTCTCATTTTTTCAGACACCCATCGCGCGTCCACATCATCGCGCCTCAGTCCGCCCTGAGCGGCCGCCAGCTGCCGTTTTCAAACAACTGCGGGTTCTCCGCAGCGTCGTTCCGTGCCTCTCCGCGTGCGTCCTCCGCCGCGCCACTTCATTTCCCTCGGTCTCTCACATCACCTTTTTCACTTTCAAATGTTCACCTCCACCTCATTAGCCAGCTCCTGGTTCTCCAACCTTCGCGGCGATCTCCTCGCTGGCATCGTTGTCGCTCTCGCCCTCATCCCGGAGGCCATCGCCTTCTCGATCATTGCCGGAGTTGATCCGGCGGTTGGCCTCTATGCTTCCTTCTGCATCGCCGTCGTCATCGCCTTCGTCGGGGGGCGCTCCGGCATGATCTCTGCCGCAACCGGTGCCATGGCCCTGCTCATGGTCACCCTCGTCCGAGATCATGGGCTCCAGTACCTCCTAATTGCCACAATGCTCACTGGCGTCATCCAGTTCATCCTTGGAATCTTAAAAATTGGTGAGGTGATGCGGTTCGTTTCGAAATCGGTGATGACCGGCTTCGTCAACGCCCTCGCCATCCTCATCTTCATGGCCCAGCTCCCGGAGCTGAACCTTTCGCTCGGCGGAGTCAGCTGGATCACCTACGCCATGGTAGCCGCCGGGCTTGGCATTATCTATCTGCTGCCGCGCCTCACCAAGGCAGTCCCCTCCCCCCTCGTGTGCATCGTCGCTCTAACGGTGGTGGCGATTCTCATGAATCTCGACGTCCGCCGCGTTGGCGACCTTGGAGCCCTTCCCAACACCCTTCCAGTGTTCCTCTGGCCGCAGGTCCCCCTCAACCTGCAAACGCTCATGATCGTGCTTCCGTATGCCTTCAGCCTCGCCGCTGTCGGGCTGCTGGAGTCACTTATGACCGCTCAGATCGTCGATGAACTTACCGACACCCCAAGCGATAAAAACCGCGAGTGCCGCGGCCAGGGCATCGCCAACTTCGTCGCTGGCCTCTTCGGCGGCATGGCCGGCTGCGCGATGATCGGCCAGTCGATCATCAACGTAAAATCCGGGGGGCGCACCCGCCTCTCCACCCTCACCGCAGGAGTGGTTCTCCTAGCCCTTCTGCTGCTGCTCGGAAAATGGGTCGCCCAGATCCCGATGGCCGCTCTCGTCGCCGTCATGATCATGGTTTCGATCGGAACCTTCTCATGGGCCTCGTTCAAAAACCTGTCCGTGCATCCGAAGACCACCAGCCTGGTCATGATCGCCACCGTCCTCACCGTCGTCCTCACCCATAACCTTGCCATCGGCGTCGGGGTAGGCGTTCTGCTCAGCGCGCTCTTCTTCGCCCGCAAGGTGGCGCAGGTGATCCGCATCACCAGCGAGCTCCACGGCGAGACCCGGACATACACCGTCTGCGGCCAGGTTTTCTTCGCCTCCGCTGAGGACTTCGCCGCCGCTTTCGATTTCAAAGAAGCCCTCGCCAAAGTGGTCATCGATATCTCGCACGCTCATTTCTGGGACCTGACATCCGTCGGCGCGCTTGACAGGGTGATCCTCAAATTCCGCCGTGATGGCACTGAGGTCGAGATCCTCGGGATGAACGAAGCCACCGCCACTATCGTCGACAAGCTCGGCACTCACGACAAACCGGGCGCCCTCGAACGCATGCTCAAACACTAACGAACGCCAAGGAAACAGAAATCATGTCCACCATCCTCGCCTGCACTGACGGCTCCCTTTACGCACCAAGCATCTACCGACACGCCGCCTGGGCCGCCACCCGGCTCAGGGCAGCCATTCATGTTCTCCACGTCATCGAGCATCACGAATCGCGGGAAAAACAGGACCTCAGCGGCACGATCGGCTTCGACGCAAACGACGAACTCCTCGCCGAGCTGGCGGCCCTTGATGAATCCAGCGCCCGCGTCGCCCGCCTCCGCGGCAAGGCGATCCTTGGCGATGCCGTGAAACAGCTGGGCCTTTTCGGCCTCGGCGGCACCTGGGACGTCAGCACCTCCCAGCGTCACGGCTCAGTCGTCGAGACCTTGGAGGAGCTTGAAAAAGGCTCCTCCCTCGTCGTCATCGGCAAGCGTGGCGAGCACGCCGATTTTTCGAAAAGCCACTTGGGCAGCAATCTGGAACGCGTCGTCCGCTGCGCCAGCGTCCCGGTCCTCGTCGCCTCACGCGACTTCACGGAGCCAGAAAAATTTCTCATTGCCTTCGATGGCGGCCAGAGCTGCCTCAAAGCGGTCCGCCACATCGCCACCCAGCCACTGCTGCGCGGCATGGATTGCCACATCGTCGCCGTCGGCGAGCCCGACTCCAGCCTCTCCCGCTCTCTCGATCAATTGTCCCTCGCCCTTCGTGGAGCCGGCTTCAGAGTTACAGCGGATCTTCTTCCCGGAGATCCCGACAACGTCATCGCCGACGAAGTCAGGGACCGCAACATCGGCCTCCTCGTCATGGGAGCCTACGGCCACTCGCCCATCCGCCGGCTCATCCTCGGCAGCACGACCACCACCCTCATCAGGACTTGCCTTGTGCCGGTCCTACTCTTCCGCTGAGCCCGAGGTCCGCTCAACGAGACATCCGTCAGCGCCTCCGCTGTCAGAGTTCGTAGATGGATCCTTCAGCGATTGAACTCCGCGCTCCAGTGCTGTAGCGTCCGCCTACGTGTCCCGCATCCTGATCATCCTGATCCGCTTTTATCAGCTCGCCATCTCCCCCTTCCTGCGCGCAGCGAGCGGTGGGCACGGGATGTGCAGGCATGACCCATCGTGCAGCCATTACGGCATCCAAGCGCTCAAGATTCACGGCCCTTTCTGCGGCTCATGGCTTATCTTCCGCCGCCTCCTCCGCTGCCAGCCATGGGGCACCCACGGCTACGACCCCGTTCCGGAAAAAGACTCTAAAGCGGCCTGACCATCGCCCAGCCCTTGGACCAAGCAACCCGGAGCTTCATCCCGTAAAGCTCGCTCAGAGCTTGCTGCGCTAGCACCTCGCGTTTCGCCCCGTCGGCAACGATCCTGCCGCTCTTGAGTAAAATCACCCGCTCGATCTCCGGAAGGATTTCCCCGGGATCATGCGTCACCAGCACCAGTGTTCCCGCGCCCTCCGCCACCTTGCGGAGCCGTCCGAGCATCGTTAGCCGTGATGCAAAATCCAACGCTGTTGAAGGCTCGTCAAGCACCAGCACCTCCGGCTCGTGGACCAGGGCCCTCGCGATCAGGAACCGCCGCTTCTCTCCCGAGGAGAGCTGCCCGAACCTCCGCACCGCCAACTCCCCCACGCCCACCTCCTCCATCGCCCGCCGCGCCCTTTGCTTTTCACCCGCCTTGAACCGCATATCCCCAGTCCTGCCGTAGGCTCCGCGGAAGGCGGAAAGCACCACGTCGGCAGCCTCCTCATTTGGATGAAACCTAGCAACCTCCTCCGGCATCACCATCCCCAAGCGATGCCGCAGCTCTTCCAGGCACCACTGGTCCTCTCCGAAAAGTCGGCAGGATGCCCCGGGCCGCGCCTCCGCCCTCACCTCGCCGGTCATCAGCTTCAGCAGGCTGCTTTTTCCGGCCCCGTTGGCTCCTAGGATCGCCACGCTCTCGTCCCTCCGCAGCGATAGTTCCAGATCCCGCAGCGCCAGCACATCGCCGCGCCAGACATTCGCACCGCGCGTTTCAAAAAAAGGTTCAGACATCGTGATCATCGTTGAACAAGGGCCCGCACCCGCAGGTCGCTGCCGCAGGTCTCGTAACTCAAATTCCCGAGGGACGTCGACTTCGAAAAACCCGGGCCGCCCAGCGCGGGAACAGTGCCGCCGCAAAGAATCGGCGCGTAGTAAACCACCACCTCATCCACCAGCCCGGCCTCTATCATCGCTGCGGAAAATTTTCCACCAGCCTCAAGCATCACCGATAGCACCCCTTGCTCCTTCACCAGCGCCCGCAGGCTGCCCTCCATATCAGCGCGCGCTCGGAGCAAGGTCCGGTGCTTCCATTGGTCCGAGAAAAGCCCTGCATCGGGCGGCATCGTCTCCGGCAGATCCGTCATCACCACCCGCCATGGCTGCTCGCGCCCATCCAGCAACTCCGGCACGCGGATCGTTAGCGCCGGGCGATCCCGCCTGACCGTCTCGCCGCTTGTCAGAATGGCGTCCACCTCCGCCCGAAGCCGCTGCACATCCGCGCGCGATTCCGGGCCGCTGAGCCACTGCCCCTCGCCCTCCGGCCTTGTGATTCTTCCGTCTGTCGACATCGCGCATTTCCAAATCACCCACGGCAGACCCGTCCGCTGCACCTTCGAAAAAGGCCGTAGGATCTCCGCGCATCCGTCGTTTAAAACCCCCGCCACCACCTCGATCCCCGCCGCGCGTAGCACACCATCAGCCGCACCGGCGTGATCAGGATTGGGATCGACACAGGCATAGACAACCCGGGAAACGCCAGCTTCTATCAAACCGGAGGTGCATGCCGGAGTACGTCCTACGGTGGAGCACGGCTCAAGCGTCACGTAGACCGTCGCACCCCGCAGAGCCTCGTGACCGTATGTGGACCGCACTGCCAAGAGCGCTTCAACCTCCGCATGCGGTAGGCCCGCCCGACGATGCCAGCCACTCCCCAACAGCTTTTCATCTTTTACCACCACCGCCCCGACAGGAGGATTCGGAGCCGTCTTTCCCACGCCCTTCCGAGCCTCCTCAAGGGCTATAGCCATCCATGCCTCATCCGTCATTATTGGAAAAATGTCTCCGCGCCAGCCGCAAGTCCAGCCTCTAACCGGCCCACTCTATCAGCATCGGGCGGCCATCCGGCGCAAAATTCTGTTGCCAAGAGGGTCTTGATTCATAAGGTTGGATCATGTTCAGACGCATTGTCGGCCTTACCCTTGTCACCATCGCCTCCTTCGCAGCCGCCTCCTGCTGCTGCCTCTTTTAACCAACACCAGTAGAAACCAGACCCATGAAAAACCTTCTCAGCCTCCTCACCCTCGCCGCCCTTTCCCTGGGCTTCTCCTCCTGCTGCTCCATGTTCGGTCTTCCTGCCGCTGGCGCGGGGCACACCACCGAGACCGTCCGGGTGAAAACCTGCGGCACCGACACCGTCACCGAGGAGGTCTGGGTAGCCAATGATGGCGGTAAGGGAGGAATGATGCAAACAGTCGAGAAGCGTGTGCCGCGCTACAAGGAAGTCACCCGCAAGACTCGCATCCCTTGCCCGGATTGCACCCGCTACTACTGCCCCAAAAAGGATTGCTGCGGCACCACCTCTGAATCGACCATCCTGATGGCCACCGCCCAACCACCTGTCGGCAGCCCGTTCATCGGCCTAATCCCGACTATGAAGGTCCTTGCCGAGTAAGCTGTTCCTCCAAAAATCTTCTTTGAAGCGCGGTGTGGTTCATCCCTCCGCGTTTCTTTGTTTCCACCGATAGGAAAAAGGGCTGGAAATACCTGCTCAATCTCTCATCCTCCCCACCTAGCCTCTTTCTCTCCACATCATGTCAGTAAATATCGAAATGCCCAAGCTCTCGGACACCATGACCGAAGGCACCCTCATCAAATGGCACAAAAAGGTCGGCGACGTAGTCGAGATTGGTGACATCCTCGCTGAGATCGAGACTGACAAGGCCACGATGGAGATGGAGGCCTTTGACGAAGGCACGATCACCGAGATTCATGTGCAGGAAGGGGAAAAAGCAGTGATCGGCGGCACCCTTGCCATACTCGATGGCGATTCCGAAGGATCGGCTTCCGAGCCCGTCGAGGAACAAGCACAACCGGCCGAGCAACCGTCCGCCGCTCCGGTCGAAAAGCCTGCCGAAGCACCCCAGGCGGAAGCATCACAACCCGCCTCCCAGTCGTCCGATGGCAGCCGTGTCAAAGCCTCTCCTCTCGCGCGAAAAATCGCCGGAGAACTCGGCGTGAACATCTCCAAACTCTCCGGCACCGGCCCCGCCGGCCGCATCGTCGCAGCCGATGTTGAGAAGGCCTCTTCGGCTCCGCAGCAAAAAAAGCCATCCCAAGCCGCCACCGCCGCAGCCGGCCTCGCCGCAGCCGTCAAGGCCAAGACCACCGCCTCCTCAGCGCCCGCACCGACCGCAGCATCTCCCTCTCCTACGGCGATCCAACCGGTCGCGAAGGAGGGCGACGAGCGCATTGAGCTTTCCTCCATGCGGAAAATCATCGCCTCCCGCCTGCTCACCTCCAAGACCACCATCCCGCACTTCTACCTCCACGTTGAGGTGGATGCCGCACCGCTCATGGCCCTGCGCAAGCAGGTCAACGACCAAGCCGAGAAAACACACGGCAACAAGTATTCGGTCAACGACTTTATCCTTAAAGCCACGATCAACGCGGCCCAAGCCGTCCCTGCCATCAACGCCTCCTTCGCCGGCGACCACATCGTCAAGTTCAAGCACGTCGGCCTCTCCGTTGCCATCGCCGTGGAAGACGGCCTGGTCACTCCGGTTATAAAAGAAGCTGAAAGCAAATCCCTTCTCACCATCTCCCGCGCCGTCAAAGACTTCGCCGCACGCGCCAAGGACAAAAAGCTCAAGCCCGACGAATTCGACGGCGGCACCATTACCGTCTCCAATCTCGGCGCGTGGGGCATCGAATCCTTCGATGCCATCGTCAATCCCCCACAGGCAGCCATCCTCTCCGTCGGCGCAGCCATCGAGAAGCCTGTCGTAAAAAACGGCCAGATCGTCCCCGGCCTGCGCATGAACATCGGCCTCTCCGCCGACCACCGCGTCGTCGACGGCGCCGTCGCCGCCACCTTCCTCGCCGAGGTCAAAAAGCTCGTCGAGAATCCCGCGCTGATGCTCCTCTAACTTCCCGCTGACGGGGGGCGCTTCTTCCGGCGCTCCCCAGGGATCTGCTTTTTCTGAGTCCGCTTCATCGGAGGGTTTGCCGGGCCGGAGGCCTTCTTGGCCTCCATCTCGCGGGTGCGCTTGCGCCAGTCGCGGCGGACGGATTTTTCCTCGGGCTTGAATGCGGGGATCGGCACGTTGTAGTCGAAGCCGCGCAGGCGTTTCTTCGGAATCCGCTGGGCGATCGTTAGTTCCAGAATGCCTAATAAGTTCAGATCCTGCCGCGGCACGAAGCTGATCGCCTCGCCCTCTGCCTCGGCTCTTCCGGTGCGGCCGATGCGATGGATGTAGTCCTCCGGATTCACGGGGAAATCGTAGTTCACGACATGCGTCACGCCTTCGATATCAATGCCGCGGGCGACGATGTCGGTGGCCACAAGCACCTGCACTTTCCCGTCTTTGAAATCCTGCAGCGCCTGGTTCCGCTGCTCCTGCGAGCGACTGGAATGGAGCTTTGCGACATCGACTTGGGCCGATTTCAGAAATTGGGTCAGCCGGTTGGCACCATCCTTCATCCGCACGAAAACCAACACGCGCTTGAACTTCGGCTGTTTCAGGAGCTCCAGCAGCAGTCCGTTTTTCAGATGCGCCGGCACCTCGTAAACCGATTGCGTCACCGTATCCGCCGGATTCGTTCGCTTGCCGATCTGCACCATCTTTGGCTCATACAGAAATCGGCGGGCGAGCGATTCCACCTCTTTCGAGAGGGTCGCGGAAAACATCAGGGTCTGCCGACGCTTCGGTAGGGATTCCACGATTGTCTCGATGTTCGGCAGGAAACCCATGTGCAGCATGCGGTCCGCTTCATCGAGGACGAGCACTTCAAGCGTGCTAAAATCGATTTTCTGCCGCTCCAGCAGATCGATCAAGCGCCCGGGAGTGGCGACGATAATGTGCACGCCTTTGCGCAGCGATTTGATCTGCGCTTGCTCGTCCACTCCGCCGTAGATCGCGGCGACCCGGATCGGGAGACTCTGGCCGTAGTTGCGGATGTTTTCCATGATCTGCACCGCCAGCTCCCGTGTGGGTGCAAGAATCAGGGCTTTGACCCCCTCCAACCTTCCCCCTTTGTGGGCGAGCGAAAAGCGGTGCAGCATCGGCAGCACAAAGGCCGCCGTTTTTCCGGTGCCGGTTTGGGCGATGGCTATGAGATCGCCCCCTTTCATCACTTTGGGAATGGCGGCAGTCTGCACCGCCGTCGGGCTGATGTAGCCCGATTTCTGAATTGCGCGGAGAATGCCGGCATCTAGTCCGAACTTGCTGAAAGGCATGCCCACATTCTAAGCCGCAGCCACCACCGATGGCACGGATTAAAACGTCGCCTAGTTTCGGGCCTTGCACTTGGAGTAGCCACGGAGAAAGCCGACGCACTGCGCGACCTCCGGAAGATTGGTCCTCCAGTTGTGCTCGTACTCAATTGAGACATTTCCGCAAAAGCCGTGTTTCCGCACCTCGTCCAAGATGCCGACGATGTCGATCACGCCGGTGCCGAAGGGGCGATCATGGCTTGGCGCACTGATCGATGCGCGGTCCTTCATGTGGAAAGAGTGGACGCGCGGGGCGATCTTCTTGATCACCTCCAGCGGATCGAGTCCGGAGGAGGCCCAGTGGCCGACATCGGCACAGAATCCAAGGTTCTCGTGGCGGCCCTTTATGGCCTCGGAGATCGTATCCGGATTCCAAAGCTTCATTGGCTTCGGATGATTGTGGAAACATACCCTGAGGTCGTATTCTTTGGCGAGTTTCTCAAGAACATCAATCGATCCAAGCGACTCGGTGGTGATGCCGTAAAGTTCGAGTTTTTTCGCGAGATCAAAAACTTTCCGCGCTTCATCCTCTTTGCTTGAAACTCTAATGACGCCGAGGTTGTAAGCGACAAGCTCGTGCTTCTTGATTTTTGCCTTCACCGCCTCCACATGCCCATCGCTCATCTCCGGGCCGAAGTTCGCGTCGCCAAGGTCACCGCCGATCCGCTGGCCGACGTAGAGCTCCAAGCCGCCCATTCCAGCGGCGGCTGCCATTTCAATCGCCTCAAACAGGGAAAATTCTTTGAAGGTCCAGCACTGTACGGCAATGCCGAAACCTGCGTCCGTCCGTGCACCATCGGTGATTGGTGCGCCCTTTGAGCGGAGAGCGAAAAGAACAGAGGTGGCGGGAATCAGGTTGAACAGATTTCCGCGAGTCATGAACACGTATACTGGTTCGGCACGCGGCGCTTGCAATTCAATTTCGAAAGCCGATTCATGTTCGACTTGTCACCGCTCAAGCGGCACGTTGACACGGAAAGTTATGAAAGCCCGGTATCTAATCCTGTTCCTTGCCACGGCCGCCGGTGCCATGGCGGACGGTCTTGAGCGCATCTGGACGGATGACCAGGGCCGCAGCACGAAGGCTTCGCTGCTCCGGATCGAGAACGGTAACGCGATCCTTCAGCTTCCGAATGGTCGGGATGCGGCGTTTCCCCTCTCAAAGCTCTCAGACGTTGACCAAGCGTTCATCAAGAAATTCGGGCTCGGGGACCATGAGCATCCCTCCAAGGGAGCAGCTGAGAGACCAGAAAAGCGGGAAAAGGACAACTTCCAAGCCCCGTGGCCGGACCGGGTCAGCTTCGAAGGCGATCCCGAGATCGTCACGGTGAAAGAAGACCCGGCCGCGCAAAACTTCGTCTACGAATCCGCCAACTACCGCTACAACTGCGACGTACGGCTCTCCCAATCAGTGGTGAAAGGTTTCGCCGTGCTCTTCGAAGCGACCCACCAGTTCGTCCGCGAGCTTCCGCTCTTGATGCACGGCGGCCAAAAGATCGATGACAGGTATCAGATTTACCTCTTTGAGAAGGAAGAGGATTATAACGAAGCCGGCGGACCTCCCTCCAGCGCGGGGGTATTCATCGGCGGCAAAAATATCGTAATGGTCCCGCTGACAAGCCTGGGAGTCCAGAAGGTCGGGAGCGGCTACATGCTGGACCGTGACAAATCCAGCAAGACCCTGCCCCACGAGCTCGTCCACCAGCTAACGCCTGATCCATATTATTCGGAAGGCGCGATGGGATGGTTCAGCGAGGGCATCGCCGAATATGTCGCGATCACCCCGTATCGCGCCGGCTCCTTCAACGTCCGCAGCAACTTCAGGCCGATCGTCGAATATGTCACTGCCTACGGCAAAAAGGACATGGGCGGCCGCGCCATCGGGACTGACATCCACCTCGGGAGCCTTGAACAATTCATGCTCATGCCCTACTCGGCTTTCACCTCGAACCCGCAGGTCAACTACGGCTCCGCCCTTCTGATCACCAACTACTTCTTCCACATGGACCGAGATGGAGACGCCGCGCGTATCAAAAAATTCCTCGCTGCTTTGAATGATGGGAAACAAGGCCAGGAGGCCCTGGACGTTCTTCTGGATGGCCAGAGCTACCAGGAGCTTGAACAAGAGATCGCCAAAGCTTACTCGCGAAAAGGCATCGATTTTACTTTCTCCGGGTGACCCTCTTACTAGATTGACCGTAGATAATGACTCTTCCCGCACTACCCGGCCAAACTCCGGCAGCACTCGCCTCCTGGCTGCAGGAGCAGGGCGAGCCGTCTTTTCGTGCGAAACAGATCCTCGAGTGGGTGTGGAAAAAAAAAGTCGTTTCCTTCGACCAGATGACGAACCTTCCCGCCGCACTGCGGGATAAGCTGGCCGCCTCCTTCCGCCTCACCGCCCTCACCCACTCCCAGACTCAGGGCAGCGAGGACACCACTCGGAAATTTTTGTTCAAGCTCCACGACGGCCGCTACGTGGAATCCGTGCTCATCCCCGCCAATCCTGCTCTTTACGGGGAAAAGTCAGACCGCCGCACCCTCTGCGTCTCCTCCCAGGTCGGCTGTGCGTATGGCTGCAAGTTCTGCGCCTCCGGCCTCGCCGGCTACACGCGAAACTTGGATGCCTCAGAAATCGCCGGACAAGTGTTGGCGGCCGAGCAGATCTCGGGCGAGCGGGTCGACAACCTTGTTTTCATGGGTATGGGCGAGCCGATGGCAAATTTCAACAACCTCATGGAGGCGATCTCGCTCATCACCGGGCCGGAAACCCTGCACCTCGGTGCCCGCCACCTGACCATTTCCACATCCGGACTCGCCCCGCAGATCCGGAAGCTCGCGGATCACCCCCAGCAGATCCGGCTGGCGATCTCATTTCATGGAGCCACCGATGAAGTCCGCAGCCAGATCATGCCGGTGAACAAAAAATATCCGGTCGCGGAACTCATGGACGCCCTGAACTACTGGAACTCCAGTAAAAAGCAGAAGCTCACGCTCGAATATATTTTGATTCAGGGCGTCAACGATTCGCTTGAGCAGGCCGCGATCCTCGCGAAGCACGCTCGGAGCGCCGGTGCCAAAGTAAACCTGATCCCTTACAACACCGTCGAGGGATTGGAATGGAAACGCCCCGCCCTCTCCCACTGCCGCGCCTTTCAAGAGATTTTGAAAAACGCAGGTGTCACCGCCACCCTGCGGATCGAGAAGGGCCACGATATCGACGCCGCCTGCGGGCAGCTCCGCCTCAAGCAGGAGACTGCTGAAGGGATCATCTCCTGATTCCCTCACTCATCGAGCGTTACCCTCACCCTGAGAAACTGCCTTGGCGAGGCGCCGACCGCGCCGCTGACGGTGACTTTTTCGAAGCCCTCGACCTCCGGCTCGAAAGGCGCGGCAGCAAGTGAGAAGCCCGGTGGAAGTGTGGCCACCCATGATCCTTCTGATAGTTCCCCGGAAAACTCGATCTGATAGCCCAGCCCCCGCTCCGTCGCATCAGTCCGCCTCGCGAAAGTGTAGCTGAGGCTGGCAGGTTTGTACGATAACCGGGGCGCCAAGACGTAACCTGCAGTCGCGGCTTGTGAATTTACCGCCGGATCGCCGCCGAAAGCGTATTCGATGAGGTTGCTGACACCATCATCATCCGGATCAGCGGCAGGGCCTTGCAGCGGCAGTCCCGCCACAAACCCTGCGAAGCTTGGCCGCACCGGCACCGAAAATATTTTACTAAGTTCCGGGCTGCCATCGGAGCGGTGAACTGCGGCGATCTGGATCTCCCTCACCACAGGCAGGGACGAGTAGGTGACTGTCAGCTTCGCCGAGCTGTTTCCAGCAAGAGTCGCAGCGCGGAGGCGGAACTCGGTTTGTGAAATCTCATCTATGATCCAATCAGGCGCGGAGATGGTGCTGGGGGCGGCTTCGGCAGGGAAACTAAGATTCAGCCGGACGTTGCTCGCGGTGTTGCCGCTGCCGTTGGCCAACTCAATCTCCACGGCTCCCGCCGCTGCCTGGCGCAGCTCACTATGCTTGGCGGAAGCTGTAAGGTCGACGATTTCGGAATAGGCGCGCACGAGTTGGTAGCCCTGCGGCGCGAGGAGCGCGTCGATCGCCGACGCATAGTGGGGCACAAAGGTGTCGATTGTGCTTCTTTGGAAAGTTACAACCGAGGCTGCGAGATGAAGCCCAACCAAGGCTGCCCGGTTGTTCACGACAGCAAAGGAGGGGCTGCCCGAATCTCCGATTACAGCATACGCGTCGTCACGGTTTCCGGTGAAAGTGTTGTAGGTGAATGTGAACGTGCGGGTTTCGTCGATGCCATCGTTGCTGAAATTCGAAAAGGCAGCAATCGTTCCACGACCGGCGCGAAGCGATTGCCCGAAGGTGGTGAGGACCGTGCCAGTGTAAGCAGTTTCACCTGCGAGATTCAGGTAAGGAAAGGGCGGCAGGTTGAGCTCCGGCGGAATCGGCGCGGAAAGCTTCACCAGAACCACGTCCGCGAAGCCACCGGAGCCATTCGGAACTCCGGAAACAGCTACAACCGAGCGGCTGATCATTTCCCCGCTGGGTGGTAGAAAGCGAATCTCGGTTCCTACTCCTGGGGAGAAATGCCGCGCGAACAGAACGTGCTCCGGAGTGACCAGCGGGTATTGCCGACCCGCATCATCAAAGCCAACGGAAACGAACCGCCGAGAGTCATAATACGCACCCGGATTGTATTCCCAACCGCTGGCACCAGTCACGAAGCGGTCGTGCCGCGAGGCAACGTAGCTGCGGATCTCAAGCGCATGGGCGAAAATCGGGACTAGCAGCAGCGAAAGGAATGGGACAAGTCGAAGCATTGGGTTTCTTGAGCATACTCCGAAAAAACCGTTGTGCAGTAAAATCAACGCCTTACGCAGGATCGGGACCGCCGCGCCGTTGACAGTCCGCCGATGATTGATGAGGCTGCGTGAAGACATGATTTTCAAAAGTTTGTGCAGGGACGTGGGTATAGGAGCGAACTCATATTTGCTGGAGTCGGGCGGAGTCAAAGTGGTGCTCGACGCTGGCATGCATCCGAAGGAAGAGGGCCTCACCGCCATCCCCCGCTACGAACTCGTCGAGCAGAATTCGGTCGACGCCATTTTCGTGACCCACTCCCATCTCGACCACGTCGGCACCCTGCCGGTGCTGGTGGAGCAACAGAAGCGGGCCAAAGTTTTCCTCTCTGCCGAAACCGCCGAACTTGCCAGTGCGATGCTGCACAACTCCGTCAACGTGATGGAGTCCAAGCGCACGGAGCTTGGGATCACCGATTATCCATTTTTCCGCCACGGTCAGCTGGACCGCATGAAGGGCGTCTTTGAACGCCGCAACGTCGGCCGGATCTTCGATGTCGATGACGGAGGAAAAATCCGCGCCGAGTTCTTCGACGCCGGCCACATCATGGGCTCCGTGGGGGTGCTGTTCGAGGCGGAGGGCAAAAAGATTTTCTACACCGGCGATGTAAATTTCGAAGACAGCACGCTGCAGAAGGGAGCCGTTTTCCCCGAAGGAGAAGTAGATGTCCTGATCGTGGAAACCACCCGCGGCGAGCAGGCCCGCAGATCCGACTACTCCCGTAAGGCCGAGGAAGACGAATTTGCCGAGGCCATAAATAAGGTGCTCGAGCGCGGCGGCTCCGCCCTCGTCCCCGTCTTCGCGATGGGAAAGACCCAGGAGGTGCTGGCAATGCTGCAGCGCTTCAAGGAGGAGGGCCGCGTGAACCCTAGAACTCCCGTCTACATCGGCGGCCTCAGCACCAAGATGACGACGATATACGACAAGTTCAGCGACGTCTCCCGCCGCAATCGCCGCGGCTTCAAGTTCCTGTCAGACATGGAGCTTGCCGGCGGGAACCAGAAGCGTGTCGGCCCGATCCCATTCCACAACGGCTGCATCTACGCCCTCTCCAGCGGAATGATGTCCGAAAAGACTGTCTCCAACAATTTTGCGAGACAAGGCGTCTTGGAAAACGCCAAACACGGCCTGTTCTTTGTCGGTTATGCGGATTCCGAGACACCCGGTGGACGCATCCGTGCCGCTAAACAGGGCGACAAGGTCCTGCTGGATCCCGCCTACCCGCCTGTGCAACTGAACTGCGAGGTGCGGATCTTCGACTTCAGCGGCCACTCCACCCGCGATGCCATTGCCGACTACGCCGTCAGCGTGAAACCAAAGAAAATCTTCCTCGTCCACGGCGATGAAGGTGCCATGGCCTGGTTCAAAGAAGAACTCTCCGCGCGCCTTCCCGGCGTGGAAATCATCATTCCCGAGCCGGGGGTGGAGTTCCAACTCTGATCTAGGCTCCCCTCCTCCGTCCCCGCTTTTGCCGACAACAAAAGGCAGCCGGGGGATGGAGATGGCGCGACTGCTAATTAGCCTCCGGCTTCTTCTTTTTTAAACGCTGCTTGGGAGTGGCCCAATGGTCGACGGAGCTATCGATTAGGAAATCATTTCCCAGAGCTTCGCGACCAAGAAGCACGCGGTGAATCATCCGCTTGCGGCAGACGAGGCTGACAACGATTTTTTTTTCGACCTCGCCGAGACGCAGCGTGGTCTCGACGAAAATCCTATCAGTTGGGTGGCCGGTGCTGCTGCGGACCCGTTTGCGCAGCTTGATGTCCTGCTCGAGGGTGATCGTCTTGCGGTCCTTGCGGTCAAGGCGAACGGTGAAGCGGACGCGGTTGCCGGGGAGTTCGGTGATGTCGGCGCAGTCGATCGCGCTGCTCTTTGCGCCGGTATCGGCTTTGGCCTTCAGTTTGAACGACCACGTGGGGAACTCGACCCACTCCCGCCAGCCGATGATCATGCTCATGGCTTCGGCTCTTCGGGTTTCGGCTCCGGGGTGCGCTTCGGAAGTTTGCTGATTTTCCTGCGCCGCTTTTTCTTGGCGGGGATCAGACCCCTCATATGATCTGATTTCCCGTAGCAGAGAAGGGTGTCATCGGCTTCCAAAACCCTGGAGCCTTTTGGGTTGGAGATCACTGAACCCTTGCGGCGGAGCGTGAGGACGACAACATCCTGCTCCCGAAGGCCCGTCTCCTCGATCGTCATTCCGGCGTAAGTGCTGCCTTCCGGAATATGGATGTCAGCCACGGAATATCCGCGACTGACTGTCAGGCGCTGGCGGATGTCGATTTCCGGAAACTGCACTTGGTCCACGATGTAGTCGATGATCGCTCCGGCGACGTCCAACCCCGTGGCACCCTCAATGCCTTCGAGCCCGGGGGACGAATTGATCTCCATCACCTGCGGGCCGGATTTTCCTTCCAGCATGTCAACTCCGCAGATGCGCAGGCCCATGATCTGGGCGGCGCGGACTGCGGCCTCCTCGTAGGTGGCATCAAGCTGAATCGCCTCGGCCTTGCCTCCTCGGTGGACGTTTGACCGGAACTCCTGGCCTTGGGCGGTGCGGCGGATTGCTGCGACGACACGGTCGCCAATGACAAAAGCGCGGACGTCCTTGCCTTTGCTCTCCGCCACAAATTTTTGAAGTAGCACCTGTTGCTTGGTGCTGTGAAGGGTCTCCACAATGGCCTTGGCGATCTCGATCTTATCGGCCAAAATCACACCCACGCCCTGAGTTCCTTCTAACAACTTGATGATCACCGGGGCACCGCCGACCCGCTGGAGCGCGTCCTCCACGTCGCGTTTGTCATCGACGTAAGCGGTCAGAGGAATGCCGACATCGTGACGGGAAAGGATTTGAAGGCTGCGGAGCTTGTCGCGGGAGTTGCCTATACCTGCGGAGGTGTTCGGCGTGAAAACATCCATTTGCTCAAACTGCCTAACAACCGCAGTGCCGTAGCGGGTGATTGAGGTACCGATCCGGGGCAATACGGCATCTGGTGTGCGCAAACGCTTACCATAGTAATATAAGTCTGGATCGCCATGATCGAGGCCGATGGCTAGTCGCAGCGTGTTGAGGACCTCGATCTTGTGGCCGCGCTTTCGTCCTGCCTCCACCAGACGGCGAGTGGAATAACATTTAGGGGAACAGGAGAGGATGGAGAGTTTCATAAAAAGAAGGGGGTGGCGGAGGTCCGATGGCAACGCATACGACTGAGCGGCACTGGCGTCAAAGAAAACCCTCCGGCTACCCGCGAAGGTGCGGTGACGGCAATCATATCATTTTGTCAGCATTTGACTTTTGTTGGTAAAAGGGCGATTTGAGGCGCATTGAAGTCGCAGGGGGGAAATTTTTTGATCGCCTGGGCATGCCTGTGGGCCGTGCCGACCACTCTGGTTCTCTCGGGCTGCGCCGCTGTCTCTCCAGCCAGCCGGATTGGTGAAGTCAGCGCTCCCGGTGCCTGGGCGGCAACGAGGGAAGCCAAGGCCGGGATCGACCGCTACTGGGTCCGGAAGATCGGGGGGACGGAGCTGGGCGGACTTGTCGAGCAGGCCATCGGCTACAATCTGGATCTGGAAGCAGCGGCAGCGCGCGTCGAGCGCGCTGGAGCGGAAGCAAAAATTGCTGGAGCCGAGAGACTGCCGAGCCTCGGACTCGGACTCGACGGGAGGCGCAGCAAACAGAATTTCATCGGCTTCCCCTTTGGCAATGGAGGCGGTGGCGCCCCTTCGATCATCTCCAATCAGTTCGGCGTCAGCCTCAACGCAGCGTGGGAGGTGGATGTTTGGGGCCGTGCGAAGGCGGGTCAGGAGGCGGCGATCGCTGACGCCGAAGCCCGCGCCTATGAATACAGAGCCGCCCAGGTTTCTCTCGCCGGCCAAGTGGCAAAGGCCTGGCTGGCCCTGGCTGAAGCAAACGCGCAGGTCGCGCTCGCGGAGGAGGGTCTAGCCGCACGCCGGAGCCTTGCCGCAGCGGTCAGAGAGAGATTCGAGCGGGCGATCTTTGATGACGGCGGCTCAGCGGCACAAGTGAGGCTAACAGAAGCCGAGGCCGCAAACGGTGCGGCCATCCTTGCGCAGCGACAGCAGGAGCGTCAGCGGGTTTTGCGGCAGCTGGAGCTTCTGATGGGGAGATACCCATCGGGGAAACTCGCTGTGAGCGCGAGCCTCCCTCCGTTTCCCGGCAGCACTCCGGCAGGTCTGCCCTCCGAGCTTTTGCTACGGAGGCCGGATATTTTGGCAGCAGAGCGTGAGCTGGCAGCCTCCGGAAAGCGCGTCACTGAGAGGAAACTCGCCCGTTTTCCGAGCCTGAGCCTCACCGGCTCCGCAGGCACTACCACCGAATCCATTCGCGATATCCTCAAAAGCGATTTCGGCGTCTGGGCGATCGGCGGCAGCCTCACGCAACCAATCTTCGAGGGCGGCAGAATCACCGGCCAGATCGCGCGGGCGCAGGCGATCGAGCGCGAGGAAATAGCCCAGTTGCGGAAGACCGTTCTAGATGCCTTCGGCGAGGTTGAGCAGGCACTGGCGGCAGAAATTTTCCTAGCTGAACGAGAACGTGCTGCAGAACGTGCCGCCGAGCTGGCTGGAGAAGCCGCCACCCGCGCGGCCCAGGAGTTCAGCGGCGGCACGGGAGACGTGCTGACTTTGATCGAGGCAAAGACCCAGCAGATAGAAACCGCCAGCCAGTATGCGGCCATCAGGCGGCTGCGCCTGGAAAACAGGGTCGATCTGCATCTCGCACTCGGCGGCGATTTCACCCTTGGAAAATAACCGGATGTTTTTATGAGCGAGCAAGTTGAGAAAGATCGGAAAGTCCAGGTCAGGGCTGTGTTGTCCTTCGTCCTGGTGCTGGCTTTGATCGCGCTGACAGTCGGAGGCATATTCGTCCTCATGCTCAACAAGCGGGTCGCGAAGATCGAGGAGCGGCCCAGGATCATCCCAGCGGTCGAAGTTTTTGAAACCTCGGTCAGCTCCCATCGGGTAGAGATCGAAACCCAAGGTGTCGTTGAAAGCGAGCGGGAGACCCAGCTGGCCGCCGAAGTGCGCGGACGGGTCGCCGAGATTTCACCGAATCTTAAGCGCGGCGGTGTGGTTGCCGAAGGAGAGCGCCTGGTGCAGATTGACCCTGCGGATTATCGCGCGGCTCTCGCAGTGGCCGAGGTGGGCTTGGCCGATGCGGAAGTGGCCCTTGAGCAAGAGCGGGCACGGGCGGAGCAGGCAGGCTTGGATTGGCGCAAGCTGGGCCGCGGCACCCCGGGAAACCCGCTGGTTCTGCGGGCACCGCAGCTGGCCGCCGCCGAAGCGCGCGTAGCCTCCGCCCAGGCAGAAGTGGAGCGGGCCCGCCGTGATGTCGAGCGGACGGAAATTGTAGCCCCTTTTGCCGCAGGCGTCCGCAGCGCGAACGTTGAAATGGGCGCAGTGGTCTCCGCCGGCACAATCGTCGCCGAGCTTTTTTCCAGCGATCAGCTCGAGGTCCTCCTCCCTCTCGGCCTCGACGACTTCGGCTTCCTTCAGCGGAACGAAAACGGCATACCGACCGGCACCGTCGCTTTGAGAGGGCGGATCGGAGGTGAGTGGCATGAGTGGGTAGGCACCCCGCTGCGCATCATCCCCGAGATCGAGCGGCGCACGCTTTCCGGCAACCTCGCCGTCCATGTCGAGCCACATGCTGGCGCCGAGTTTCCCCTCCCGCCGGTGGGGCTTTTCGTCCAGGCGGAAGTCAGTGGCAAAACCATTGAGGACGTGGTGGAGATCCCCCGCCGCGCCCTCCTGCCAGGCGGCCAGGTGCTGATCGTCGATGAACAGAACCGGATCGAGTTCCGCGATGTGGAGGTCGCCCGATCCTCGGATACTACGGCCATCGTCAGCTCCGGTCTGGAGGCGGGCGAGCGGGTGATTCTCACGCGGGTGTCCGCTCCCGTGGTTGGAATGGAAGTCACCATTGAAGCGCCGGAGGAAACCGAATGAAAGGTGCTGTAAAATGGTTCACCCGCAACCACGTCGCGGGAAACTTCCTGATGCTGGCCGTGCTGCTGGCGGGCTTCACGACATGGTTCAAACTGAAGAAAGAGATTTTCCCAGACATCGCGATCGATGCCGTAATGGTGCGGGTGCCCTATCCCAACGCAACTCCCGAAGAAGTCGAACGCGGCGTTTCCGTCCCGGTGGAAGAGGCCGTCGCCGATTTGCAAGGGATCAAGAAAATCCGCAGCAGCTCCGCGCGATCGATAGGCTCCGTGATCATCGAAGTGGAGAACGGCTACGATACCCGCGACGTCATGGGCGACGTGAAATCCCGCGTTGATGCGATCGACAATTTTCCCGAAGAGGCGGAGACTCCCGTGGTCGAAGAAATTTTGATCCGGAATCCGGTGATGAGCGTAACGCTGACTGCGGACACCGATGAGGCGACACTGCGGAGGCTCGCGGAGCAGGTCAGGGACGAGCTGCTCACCTACGAAGCCGGTCCACCGAAGAATCTCGGCGATTTTTTTGCCAAGACTTTCCGGGGCGATGCGACGATCAGCCAAGTGGAGATCGCGGGCACGCGGCCTTATGAAATCTCGATCGAGGTCTCGGAAGAAGCCTTGCGCAGCCTTGGGCTGAAGCTCTCGGACATCGCTGCGGCCGTGCGTGGGAGCACGCTCGATCTCCCCGGCGGCTCCGTCCGCACCGAGCGCGGCGAGGTAATCCTCCGGGCTTTGGGAAAACGCTACGAGGCCAGCCAGTTGACCGATATCCCGGTGCAGACACTGGCTGATGGCAGCATCGTCAGACTCGGCGATGTCGCGCAACTGGTCGACGGATTTGAGGACGTGGACGTTAGTGCCCGCTTCGATTCCAAGAACGCCCTGCTGATCAATGTATACCGTGTTGGCAGCGAGGACACCCTCGCGCTCTCGTCGATGGTTCGCGATTACGTCGCTGAATCCGCGTTTCGACTGCCGGAGGGCGTCGATCTGTCGATCTGGAACGACCAGAGCGTTTATTTGCTCGGTCGGCTCGACCTCCTCAAACGTAACGCCATCACCGGCCTGATTTTGGTGCTGCTGGTTCTGACCCTGTTTCTGCGCCCCTCTCTTGCGCTGCTGGTCGCGCTTGGGATTCCAGTTTCCTTCGCCGGTGGGATCTGGTTGATGCCGTTGCTCGGCGTCTCAGTGAACATGATTTCCCTTTTCGCCTTCATCCTCGTGCTCGGCATCGTCGTCGATGATGCGATCGTGACCGGCGAGAACGTTTACACCCGTATCCAGAATGGCGAGCACCCGAGCGTTGCCGCGTGGAAGGGAACCAGCGAGGTTGGCACAGTCGTCGTCTTCGGTGTCCTCACCACCATGATCGCTTTCACACCGATGCTGGGCCTCAGCGGAGTCAGCGGAAAGATCTGGCCCAACATTCCCTTGGTGGTCATTCCGACACTCGCCTTCTCCCTGCTGCAATCGAAATTCGTGCTGCCCGCCCACCTCGCCCTGCTTTCCCCGACCAACCGCGAGGAAAAGGTCAACATCCTCTTCCGCTTGCAACGCCGCATCGCGGATGGATTGGAAAGGTTTGTGGAGAAAATCTACCAGCCCGCCCTCAGCTTCGCGCTTACCTGGCGCTATGTAACCACTACGGCCTTCATCTCTTTGCTCGTGCTGACGCTGGGAGTGGTGGCCACCGGGATCATGCAGTTCAAGTTTTTCCCCGATGTGGAGGGGGATATTCTAAGCGCCAAGATCGAGCTGGTGCAGGGCGTCCCATTTGAGGAAACCGAAAAGGTCGTCCGCCGGATCGAAGCCGCCGCCGTGGCCCTGGGTGAAAAATATAAAAGCGCGAAGGGCGACAGCGTGGTCAGGCACATCCTCAGCAGCGCGGGGACCCAACCGTTTCAGACCGGGGTTGTGGTGGGGGGACCACCGACTTCAACACACATCGGCGAAGTCACGGTCGAGCTGGCTCCCGCAACCGATCGCAGCATCACCTCGGAACAGCTCGTGGAGGAATGGAGAAGCCTGACCGGCCAAATCCCCGGCGTGGTGGAGCTCAGCTTCCAGGCCGAAACCGCCGCCTCCGGCAACGCCATCGATGTGAATCTAAGCGGCCCCGACCTAGAGATGCTTGAGGCGGCGACCGCTTTCGCAAAAGAAGGCCTCGCCGAATTTTCCGGAGTCATCGACATCTCCGACTCAAACCGCGCCGGCAAGGACGAGCTGCGCTTCGATCAACTGACACCTGCAGGGCGCGCGATGGGCTTCCGACTCGAAGACATCGCCCTCCAAGTGAGGGACGCGTTCTATGGCAACGAAGTTCAGCGCCTGCAGCGTGGCCGCGATGAGGTCAAGGTCATGGTGCGTTACCCCACCGCCGACCGCCGCACTCTTGCCAGCTTGGAAGATATGAACGTGCGGACGCCCGCCGGAGACGAAGTTCCGCTCAGACAGGTCGTGGTCATGAGTCCAGGCCGGGGCCCTGCGGTGATCGAGCGGACGGATCTCCAACGCTCGATCAAAATCACCGCCGACGTGGAGACAGATACCAACGCGAAGGAGGTCGCCGATGGGTTCACAGCGACAGTTCTTTCCCGCATCCCACAAAAATTTCCCGGAGTGCGCTTCTCCTTTGAAGGCGAGCAAAAGGACCAGAACGACAGCGTGCGGGAAATCGGTATCGGCTTCCTGGCTGCCTTGGTGGGCATGTACGTCCTGATCGCGATCCCGCTCCGTTCCTACGTGCAGCCACTTATCATCATGTCGGTGATTCCTTTCGGACTCGTCGGTGCGATCTGGGGTCATGCTCTGCTGGGACTCAATCTCAGCATCATGTCGATGTGCGGCCTCGTTGCCCTTGCTGGCGTCGTGGTCAACGATTCCCTGGTGATGGTGGACTATGTCAATCGTCACCGCAAGGAATCGCCAACTGTGAGAGACGCCGCGATCGCTGCGGGAGGCCGCCGTTTTCGAGCGATCCTGCTGACATCCCTAACCACCTTCGTAGGGATCATGCCGATGATCTTGGAAAAGGACGTCCAAGGACGTTTCCTGACACCGATGGCGGTCTCGCTCGCCTTCGGGATCCTTTTCGCCACCGTCATCACCCTGTTCCTAGTCCCGGCGATCTACCTCATCCTAGAAGACATGAAAGGCGTGGGTCCGCGCTTACAGCGTTTAGTGAGGCGGAGTTGAAGCATCTTCGAGCCGGGCGTGAGGATCGTCGACCCGCATAGCGATGTCCGTGGGCTCGATCCGGCGGCCCCTGCGCCTCGCATAAACCTGGGTGAACTCCGCCCCGAGAAGAAGAATGTTCGCTGAGTAGTACACCCAGGACAGCAGCAGAACCAGTGCTCCAGCCGCGCCGTAGGCTGAGGCGGCACCCTCGCGCCCTAGGTAGAGGGCAAGCAAGAATTTACCGACTCCGAAAAGGCAGGCGGTGATAAACGCCCCGATCCACACGTCCCTCCACTCCACGTCCGCGTCCGGAAGAACCTTGAAAATCATTGCAAACAACAAGGTCACGACCCCGACCGTCACCAGCTGCTGCGCCACCTGCGCCACGATGGCCGGAACAGGAAGGATGGAGGTCAGCCAATCGGTAGCTGCCACCATCACAGAGGAGAGCACCAGTGAGATCAGCAGCAGAAACCCGATGACAAGCACCATGGAAAGCGCCAGAAGCCGTGCCTTGACTAGGACCTTGATCCCGACATCCGGCTTCACCTCAAGGTCCCATACCGTATTCATTGCGTCCTTGAGCTGAGCAAAAACCCCGGAGGCAGTAACCAGCAGAACCACTGCTCCGACCACCGTCATCAACCAGCTACTATCTTCCTTGTGCGCTGCCTTGATCATATCCTGCACCGTGCCTGCGGACTCCTCTCCAATGGAGCCCGCAAGCTGCTCCTGGATAGCGCCACTGGCGGCGTCCTGCCCAAACACGGCGCCAGCGATAGCGATCGCAATGATCAGCAATGGGGCCATGGAGAAAACGGAATAGAAAGCAAGAGCGGCGCTAAGCCGCATCGCCTTGTCGTCCTTCCACTCGCTAACCGTCTCCTTTAAAAGACTGAGTATCTGTTTCATTCCTAGGGGGGTGTAGGTGTTAAATCAGGCGATGTGTTCGGCTTCCGCTTCAAGGTCATAACCTTCGGAAGGAACATCCGTTTCC
The DNA here is from genome assembly GCA_041748235.1 of Akkermansiaceae bacterium. Classification (GTDB taxonomy): domain Bacteria; phylum Verrucomicrobiota; class Verrucomicrobiia; order Verrucomicrobiales; family Akkermansiaceae; genus Luteolibacter. Next base: position 38,729 of record JBGTDO010000117.1, read on the forward strand.
ACCAGCAGGCGGCGTGCGACAAGGCGGGCAAGGCCACCCACCATGCCCGTGACCAAAGTCCAGACGATGGCGTCCTTCCACTCGACTTCGTGGCTCGCTGGGTTGCGGGGCGGGTCATGTTTCGTGATGACCTTGTAGCCATGTCCGACGAGGGACCGGCTGGCGCGGGCGGCTATAGCAGGGATCAACAGGCCCAGTCCGACGACGGCGAGTGCTTTTACATCTAACTTTTTCATATAATGTCTGAGGGTGAGGCTTCCGGCGGGTAAAACTATCTAACCGCCAAGGTTCATCCTCGCACATGCTCGCGGCAGTTCAAGAATTTCCGCCCCAGGATTCCGCACGGGCATTGTTGCGCATGCATCTCCCCTGTGTTTTGATGACGGGAAATGACGGCCGCACCGAAATCCATCCTGCTTCTACTGCTCGCGTCAGTCGTCTCAATCCTTTCTTCCTGTGGAAGTATCTCGACCATTGCCGGGCACAACGCGCGGCCGAGGACCCAAGCGGTTGACGCGCCTACAGCTGGTGTGAAACTCACCGCAGCCGCTCTCCGCTCCACCGTGCTGGCGGCCATTCGTCAGCCGATCACCACCACTCGGCAGGGCCTTGCGGTTTTCTGGCACCGGCCTCGCGAGATCGTCGCAGGAAACCTCCCCTTCAATCCATTTCCCATCGAGCCCCTCCCCGACGCTCCAGGGACCGCTTCTTTTGAGCGCCTGCTCGACAAGAACAAGCTCCCGGAGCCAAAAGCCGGCAGCCTGAAATGGTTGGTCGACGGCCCCGGGTTTTTTGGGGAACTCGATCGGCAAACCGCAGCGGCAAAGAAGGACATCGATATTCAGGTCTACATTTTCGACAACGACGATGTCGCCGTCCACTACGCCGACTCCTTGAGAAAGCGTTCCGAAGAGGTGACAGTCCGCGTTCTCTACGACGATCTCGGCACCACCACCGCCCACCTCTCCAGCCCCCGCACTCTGGCACCGATTGGCTTCAATCCTCCGGCACTTGTCAGCGCCTATCTCGAAGACGGATCGCAGGTGGACGTGCGCCGCTCGCTAAATCCATGGCTCGTCGCGGACCACACCAAGCTCCTCGTGTTCGACAATCGCACAGCGATCATCGGCGGGATGAACATCGGCCGCGAGTATTACTCCGAGTGGCACGATCTCATGGTGCGCCTCGAAGGGCCGGTGGTTACGACTCTAGCTGGCCACTTCCAGAGCAACTGGCGCCGCAACGCCCCCCTCGGCGACCTCGGCTTGCTCTCCATCATGCGGAAGCTGCCAGAGATCCCGACCTCTCCGGGTGACATCCCGATCCGTGTAATCGTCACGGATCCGGGAGTGGGGAAACATGAGATCCTTGATGCGACTCTTCTCGCAATCCAAGGCGCGCGAAAACGGGTGTGGATTGAAACGCCATACTTCGCCAGCACGGAAATTCTTCAGGCGCTGGAGTCGGCATGCCGCCGAGGCGTGGACGTCCGGGTCATCATACCCGCCGCAGGTGATTCCGCGATCATGGACCTAGCGAACCTCGCCACGGCCCGCACCATCATCCTCGCTGGTGGCAAAGTTCAGCGCTATCCCGGCATGACCCACATGAAGGTGATGATCTGCGACGGCTGGGCCACCGTCGGCTCGGCTAATCTCGATACCCTGAGCATGCGGATCAACCGCGAACTCAACATCGCATTTTCCGATCCCAAGGCGGTACGGAGCCTTGAGCGGGCGGTGTTCCAGCCTGATTTCCGCCGGTCGAAGCAGATCCGGCTTTCGGACACGGAATCCGCGATCGCACCTCTGGCGGCGATCATCGCCACCCAGCTTTAAGAGCCTACAGGCTGATGCTGTGTCTGTTCCAAAACGCTCGCAGCTCTGCGTCGTTGCCACGGAAGACACTGCGCTCCATCGGGATGGCCAGGTCTCCGAGAAAACGGGGGCTTCTCCAGGCCGGGGTGTTGTAGTGCTTGGAGCGCGAGCCGCCTCCCTCCCAGACGACGCCGCCATACTGCCACATCGTCCACCGCCCCCATACTCCGTAGAGTTCCATGAGCTTGTCCGGATTCAGCTCGCCGCCCGCGATGGTGCGTTCGGTGCCGCCCGGACCGTAGAGAGCCAGCCAGTAGGGCGAGCGCCTGATGATTGCCTTCTGCTCCGGGCTCGCCGCCCTCATCCGCGACCGCAGGCCGTCGCTGTTTTCCAAATAAACCACCGGGTGAATTCCAGTCCGTTGATGCACCCTTTGGTTGAACCTGACCAAGCGGTCCGGGGTCGAGTGAGTGTCAAAATCCCCCACCAGCAGGATTCTAGTTCCGGGAGAAATCCCTTTCGACCGGGCCACGGCACGGACGCGATCAACGAAACGGTCCGCCTGCGCCGCTGGATCCTGGTCCATCGTCACGAAATGGTAAGCGCCCAGCATCATCCCCTGCTGATCGGCCGCTTTGAGAAAATCTCCGAATTTTTTATCGAGCAGCGGGCCCTTGGCAGAACGGGCGATCAGTGCCTGACCTCCGTTTCGGCGCAGCGCCGAAACGTCGTGCTGGCTGTAGCGGGAGCCTCCCCGCTGCACTTCCTTGGGATCCCAATCGGAGACGTTCAGCACAATCGGCGAGCGCCCGACACTGGTGCCGCCAAAGCCACCGCCGATCGATCCGCCGCCACTGCTCGGGATGCCGCTTTTCGCACCCCCGCTTCCGCAATGGCACAAGAGAGGCAGAAAAAGCAGCGGCAGGAGTTTAATCATCTGGCCCATCCAAGCACCGCCACCACCTCTCCGCAAGCGGTGATAAACAGCCCCAATCTTTTTCCATCAGAGCGGCCCGGACACCGTCACATTTTCCGCATTGTAAAAAGCTCGCCGCAGCTTTGTCATAGGGCCATGGCGCTTGCCCGGCAAAACACGACCCGATCCGACGTTCAAGCAGCCAAGCTTGTCACCGCCCTGCACATCGGGGCCAGCTCCGTCTCGTTCATCATCGCCGAGCGGGAGGCGGATGGTAGCCTCACCCCGATCGATTTCCTGGAGCAGCCCGCGCCCCTCGCCCGGGACGTGTTTGGTAGCAATGTCGTCTCCTACGCCACCACCGAGCGCATCGTCTCCATCATCCGTGGTTATCAGCAGACGCTTTCAGAATTAGGCCGGGACCCCCACAACTTCACTCGCGCCGTCGCGACGAATGTCCTCCACGAAGCCGCCAATCATGAAAGCGTCCTAAACCGCATCCGCATCGCCTGCGGCCTGCCGGTTTCCATGATCGACGATGGAGAAATGACCCGCCTCATCTATCTGAAAACGCGCCGCCGGATCCAGCACCTCCCCGCGATGAGGCAGCGCACCGCCCTGGTCGTTCACGTCGGCCCCGGTAATACCCGCGCCCTCCTTTTCCAAGAGGGTCTCATTACCCGCTACACCAGCTACCGGATGGGAACGCACCGCACTCGCGAAGCCGTCGATGCCTCCCAGGCACAAGGACCCTCCCTCCTGCGTGTCATCCGCGAGCACGCCTCCGGCAATCTCGCTCAGCTCCGCTTCGACTTCTCCGACGTCACCATCGATGGGCTTGTCCTGATCGGCTACGAAATCCAGTCCGTCGCCAGCTTCGTCACCAAAAACAACGAAGCCTGCACCTTGAAAACCTTGCGGCAGTTCACCTCGGAAACCGCCGCCCTTACCGATCTCGAGGCGGTCAAACGCTTCCAGCTTGATTACCAAACGGCCGAGGCCCTCATTCCCGCTCTCGAGATCAATCTCGCCATCACGGAGGTCCTCAATCTCAAGGAGGTCCACATACCAATCAGCGAGTACGAGCAAGGTCTCCTTCACGATCTTCTCGCCTCCCGCGAACTCACGGGATCCTTCGCCGCGGAAGTTCTGCGATCCGCCCGCATCCTCGCCGCCCGCTACCAATCCGATCCCGGCCACGGCGAACATGTGGGGAAACTCTGCGAGCTCTTTCTTGCCAGCCTCCAGGACCTGCACCACCTCACCGAGCACGACGCCCTGCTTCTCCAGGTCGCCGCCATCCTTCACGAAGTGGGCACCTACGTCAGCCCCCGCGCCCACCACAAGCACTCCGAGTACATCATCCTGAACTCCGAAATTTTCGGGCTCGACCGGCTGGATGTCACTATCGTCGCCCTCGTCTCCCGTTATCACCGCCACTCCGGACCGAAGCTCGACCACCCCGCCTACGCCGCCCTCTCCACCGAGGACCGCATCCGCGTCTGCAAGCTCGCAGCCATCCTCCGCGTTGCCGACGCCCTCGAACGAACGCACGCCCAACGCGTGTCCAACATTGAAATTAGCCGCAGCAACAACAAGCTGCGTATTCGCCTCCCGGGCCTTGAGGACGCCGCAATCGAGCGCCTCGCCATGAACTCAAAAGCCGACCTCTTCGAGCAAGTCTTCGGACTTGCCGTCCTTATTGATGAGGATAACTGACCTTGAAAGCACAAAGGCGTGGCTTTATGATTCTCCAATGACAGCGACCGTGGAAAACCTTTTAAACGAAGCTCTCGCCCTTCCGGAAAACGAGCGGGAGGAGCTGATTAACGCACTCCTGCAAGAGAATGGCCCCGACCCGGAATTTGACGAGGCCATGGTGGCCCTCGTCCGCCAGCGCATGGAGAATGTGGCCAGCGGCAAGTCAAAGTTGATCCCGGCGGAAGAAGTTTTCGATGAGGCACGGACATTTTTGGGCAGGCTTAAATGACAGCAATTTTTGAGGACAATGCCCGAGGGGAGTATCTTGAAGCCGTCGAGTACTCAGAGGCACACTTCGACCTCGGCGCGGAGTTCATTGCTGAAGTCGAGGCCAAAATCAGAGGCATCCAAGCAGACCCAGCCCGCTACAGGCAGGTCGCCCCTGGCATCCATCGGGTTCCTCTCCTGCGCTTTCCCTACAGCCTCTTCTACGGCTACCGACAGGATATTTCCGAAATCATCATCTACGCCCTCGCCCATCACAGCCGCGAACCGAACTACTGGATGCCCCGTAGATCCTCCACCTGATCCCCAACCCGATTCTCCGTGTCACAATTCAACAACCGCGAACTCTCCTGGCTCGAATTCAACCAGCGTGTCCTTGACCAGGCTCTCCGGGACGACCTTCCACTTCTTGAGCGGGTGAAATTTCTCGCCATCACGGCTGCGAATCTCGACGAGTTTTTCCAAGTCCGCGTCGGCTCCTTGATGCTGCTAAGGCGCAGTGGCCGGAAAACAAGGGACATTTCCGGCTACACCCCCTCCCGCAACTTGGCCGCCATCCGCGAGCGCGTCTTGGCTATGAACGAGGACCAGTACAATCTCCTCAACCACACCCTCATCCCGGCACTTGCCGCCAAGGGCATCGTGATCCTCTCGCCCACAGTCCTCACCGACACCCAGCGGGCTCAGACCGCGATCATCTTCGAAGACAACATCTCGCCACTGCTCACGCCGCTGGCCGTCGATCCCAACTCACCAGCGCCCACCGTGCCAGCGCTGCACATCGTGCTCGCCTGCCGCTTGCTGGATCCCGCTGACCAGTCCACACGCCACGTCCTCATCCCGATCCACGAAAACCTGCCGCGCCGTATTCCAGTTTCCACCGAGGATGAGTCCCAAGCCTTTCTCCTCATTGAGGATCTTGTGGCTGCCCACGCAGATCGGCTGTTCCCCGGCGAGAACATCACCGCCACCACTGCTTTCCGCGTGACTAGGAATGGCGATATCGCCGTAGAGGAAGAAGACGCCACGGACCTTGCCAATGAAATGGAGGACGTTCTAACCGCCCGCCGTTTCGCTGATACCGTGCGGCTGGAAATCCGCTCGGACGCGCCCCGCGATCTCTCGCGCATGATACAGACGGTCACCGCCTCCACCTCCCAAGAAATCTATCGCCACTCCGGTCCGCTCGGTCTCGCCTCACTCATGGACCTCGCTTTTTTGCCGGATTTCGACCATCTTCGGGACGAAGACTGGCCCGCGCAAAACTCCCCGGCCATCGCGCCCGGTGCCTCAATGTTCGAGACGATCGCAGCCAGCGATATCCTCCTTTTCCACCCCTATGAATCTTTTGAGCCAGTCATCCGGCTCATTGAGGAGGCCGCGATCGATCCTGACGTCATCGCGATCAAGCAGATCCTTTACCGCACCGCCCGCCAGTCGCGCATCATCGATGCTCTGATCACCGCAGCGGAAAACGGCAAACACGTCACCGCATTGGTCGAACTCAAAGCCCGCTTCGACGAAGCCCGCAACCTCACCCGCGCAGACGAGCTCCAGCGCGCCGGAGCCCAGATTGTTTACGGTGTAAAAAACCTGAAAACCCACGCCAAGATCTGCCTGATCCTCCGCCGCGAGGCCGGCCACATCCGCCGCTACGTTCACCTGGGCACCGGCAATTACAATGAGACCACCTCCCGCCTCTACACAGATCTCTCCTACCTCACCTGCAAAGCGGAGTATGGGAACGACGCCTCCCTGCTTTTCAATGCCGTCACGGGCCGCTCCAAACTCCTCCGCTTCCAGCGCCTGATCCCCGCCCCCTCCGCCATGAAGCCGCGCCTGCTCGATCTTATCGCCGGAGAAGCGGAACGCGCCAAACAAGGGCTACCGGCCCGCATCATCGCAAAGACCAACTCCCTTCAGGACCCGGACATCATCACAGCTTTGTACGCAGCATCCGAGGCCGGAGTGGAAATCAAGCTCAACGTCCGCGGCCTCTGCTGCCTTGTTCCCGGCCAGCCGTTTTCCAAAAACATCGAGGTCATCTCCGTCATCGACCGCTTCCTCGAGCACGCGCGTCTCTTCTACTTCCACCAGGGCGGGGATCCCCAGGTCTTCATCGCTTCCGCCGATTGGATGACCCGCAACCTAGAAAAGCGCGTCGAGCTGATGATTCCCATCGAGGAAAAACCGATCAAGCGGCGCCTCATTAGGATCCTTGAAGCCTTTTTCGAGGACAACACACAGGCCTCAAGAATCCTCCCCGACGGCAGCTCCCGGCCGGTTGTCCCCGCGAAAGGAGAAAAACCATTCCGCGCCCAGCAGCACTTTTACCTCCAGGCAAGAAAGGCCGCCAAGGCCCGCGAGCACGAACTTTCCATGACCTTCGAGCCGCACGTCCCCCAGTCCTGACCCACGAGGATTCTCTTTCCACGGCTGTGTGCCGGAAGGCCGGGATCCTACAATGCCTTTGACAGAAAGAGTCTGAAGCTTAGCCTGATTCAGTTTCCCTCCCATGAATTACAACTCCACTGACGAACCCGCCCCGGGAGACCGGATTCCTAACCAGGCTCAAGCCGCTGGGAGAGTCGCTGCACCGGAGGAAGGATCTTCGGTGGGCAAACTTGCAATCCCGCTGGAACGAGACCTTTTTCTGCGGACTCTGATCCGCGAACTTGCGGGAACGTTGCAGGATGTCGTCGGTGTCGAGGAGGCCTCCGGCTTCATCAGCGTCGTTGGCCAGAGCATCGGCGAGGTGATCAACACGGAATACAAGAGCGCGCTTCAGGTGGAAAAACTGGACCGCACGCAGGTGGCCGACGTCCTTGTCGATCTCAAGCGGCGGATTAAAGGGGATTTCTATGTGATCGAAGAATCCGACGAGAAGATCGTTTTCGGCAATCGGAAGTGCCCGTTTGGCGACAAGGTCCTCAACCGTCCCGCCCTTTGCATGATGACCTCCAACGTCTTCGGCGTCATCGCCGCCCAGAACATGGGCTACGGAAAAGTGGTGCTTGAGGAAACCATCGCCACCGGCTCGCCCGGCTGCCGCGTCGTTGTTTACCTGAAGCCCAACCCGGAGGCCGCAAACGCTCCCGGCCGGGAATACATCGAAGGCTGATGCTCTCGGAGCCTCTCCACCGATTGCTCGACCTACTGCCGGAAGCGATGCTTCTGGTCCAGGACGGGAGGATCGTAATGGCCAATCGCTCCGCCGGAGTCGAACTCGGCTTGGATCCTGACGTAGTCAGGGACAAGAATTTGGCGGACTTCGTGGCGGACCGCGAGCCGCTGGACAAGTTCCTGCGCACTTGTTCCAGAAATCTGTCCATGAGCCTTGGGGCCTTTACCGTGTGCGGCTCGCGCGGCGAGATCATCTGCCGCGCCGAAGGTGGCCTGCTTCCTGGTGAAAAACTAATTGTTCTCAGGCTACGACCCCGCGAGGTGGCCGCCACCCGTTTCCTAACTCTCAACCGCAAGATCGATGAACTGACGGGCGAGATCGCCCGCCGCACCGCTGCGGAAAGACACTTGAGGGAGAGCGAGCACAAGTTCCAGCAGCTTGCTGATTCCATGCCGCAATTCGTATGGATGGCGAGGCCGGACGGAACGATCGACTACTACAACCGCCAGTGGCACGAGTTCACGGGCATCGAGGACATCAGCAACGGCACCGAAATTGCGGCACTCACGGTCCATCCCGAGGATCTCGAAACCTGCTTGTCAGCCTGGCACCACTCCGTGACAACCGGGGATGCTTTCACCATGGAGTATCGGTTCCGCAAACCCGGCGACGAGCACTACAAGTGGTTTCTTGGTCGTGCACTCGCGGTGACAGAAGATGGCAGGGTGGTACGATGGTTCGGAACCTCGACGGATATCGACGCCCACAAGCGAGCTCTCCAATCCGTCGAGCAACTCAGCCGCCGCAAAGATGAATTCCTCGCGATGCTCGCCCACGAGCTGCGCAATCCGCTGGCCCCAATCCGAAACGCGGCCGCAATTCTTACCAGCACTCCTGATACCGGAGCGGCGGTGCAACGGGTGGGCGCGATGATTGAGCGCCAGGTGAATCATCTGTCGCGGCTGGTCGATGACCTGCTAGATGTCGCCCGCTTCACCAGCGGCAAGATCCGCCTGAAAAAGAGCCCGATTCTTTTGGAGACCCCACTTCTCCAAGCTATCGATAACATCCGCGAGCTGGCTGAGCTCCATCGGCAAAAGCTTGAGATCGAGCTACCAGATGCTCCGATCGCTCTGGAGGCCGATCCCGTCCGGCTCACGCAGGCCTTCACCAACCTGCTTAACAATGCGGTCAAATACAGTGACCACCCCGGCACGATCCGGGTCCGCGTCCTTCGCGAGGAAGCGGAGGCGCAGATCAGCATTGAGGACAGTGGAATCGGAATGGACGAGACCCTGCTGCCACAGGTCTTTGATCTTTTTACTCAGGGCGACAGGGCTCTCGACCGCTCTCAGGGAGGTCTCGGGATCGGGCTGACGCTAGTCAAAACACTCGTCTCAATGCATGGCGGCAGCGTGGAGGCGAGCAGCCCCGGGCTCGGCTGCGGCAGCCGTTTTCTGCTCCGCCTCCCATCCAAGCCATCGGGAGCGGAATCTTTCCATAAGTCGGCGAACCTAGCTTCTTCCACTCCCAACCCTTCGCTCAAAATTTTGATCGTGGATGACAACAAGGATGCCGCCGACAGCATCGCGGCACTCCTGGGTGCTTGGGGCCTCGAAACCACGGTTGTTTACGCGGGCTCGGAGGCCTTGCAGCGGGCGGAATCAGATCTTCCCGATGTGATCCTGCTCGACATCGGCCTGCCAACGATCAGCGGACTGGAAGTGGCGCAACGCCTGCGCAGCGGTGGAAATGGGGCCGTCCTAGTCGCCCTCACCGGCTACGGGGAACAAACCAGTGTCCAAGCCGGATTCGACGCCGGATTTGATCATTATCTGATCAAGCCCGTAAGCCCCGAGAGCCTGCGCTCCGTCCTCTGCGCTCTTTAGGTGGCGGCGGATTTGATCCGCCCTGCCCCGCCTCTTCTTCTGTGATCTCTGGCTCCGGGAAGCTGGATCAGGGGACGAGAACGAGTTGATCAGCAGCGTTGCTTAGCCCGCGAGGGATTTCGCCGAAGCCCGGCGCAGACGGTCCATGATCGCAACGCCGAGGCCGGTCTCGCTCACGGGCTCTGCGATGATTTCGTCCAGGCCAAGCTCATCCATCTCACGCATCACATAAAAAAGCCGAATGGCCGCCTCTGCCAGTTTCCCGCTGCCGGGGCTAAGGGCGACCACGCTGTCCCACTCGTGCATACGGACAAACTCGCCGCCCTCCTCGCCCTTGTAGCTGAGGAGTCCATAACTCTTCCCCTCCTCCGGGGTGAAATCAGACGGCTTTTCGATCAGACGAAAAGGCGTCAGCGGCGCGTAGTGGCTCTCCAGCTGCCCCGGCGCTTGTAGCTTCTCGCCCGGCTTCACCTTCTCGACTTTCCCGAACGGCTGCAGTTGCTCTTTTGTCACCGGCCCGGCGCGATGGATGTAGAAAACCGGTTTCTTACCCTCCCGCGGCTCGATGCGAATAATCGTGCTCTCCAAGCCCTCGGCGCACGCGCCAGCGTCCACAATCAGTGGAATACGGCCGCCTAACTCTTTCATCACCGCAGAGGCGGAAGTAGGAGAAATGCGACCAAAGCGGTTCGCGCTGGGAGCGGCGATCGGATTTCCTAGAGCCTGATTGATCGAGCGGAAAATCGGATGACCGCTCTGCCGCACCGCAACAGTCGGCAGCCCACTGGTGACCAGATCCGGCACCTCCGGCTGCTTTGGCAAAATGATCGTCAGCGGCCCCGGCCAGAACTCATTGGCGAGCTGGTTCACCGTTTCCTGAATATCCTCCGGCACCTGCGCCACCTTTTTCAGATCCCGGAAAGCCCCGATGTGCACGATCAGTGGATCAAACTCCGGGCGCTCCTTGGCAGCAAAAATTTTCGCCACCGCCTCCGGATTGAACGCATCCGCCGCGAGCCCGTAAACCGTCTCCGTCGGCAGCGCCACGACCTCACCCCTCTGGAGCAAGGCCACCGCCTCGTTCTGCGCTTCCTTCATCCCGTCGTCGGTGGCCTCAATGATCTTCGTCTCAAACACGCCGCATCTTTGGAAAAACCCCGCTCCCGGGCAATACCGAATCCAGCTACTCCGCCAACCCCAGAATGCAAGAGGTTTCCAAGCGCCTCTGAAGCGCCACCTCATACTCATACCTCCCAAGCCCGGCGGTGGAGGGAGAAAACCCCATCAGAGTGTCCCGGGCGACCCAATGCCTCTCCGAAAGGCTTAGAAAAGGTAGCACTAAGCATATCGCAAGGACCGCACTGGCATAGGCCGGAGCAAGCGCGACCGAGGTGACGAGCCGTGGCATGCGCTTCGTTGATTTCCCAGCGATCGCGGCAAGGCTGATGACGCCGAAATACAAGACATAGATTGTCGGCACGATCAGGAGGCCGATTAAGACGGGCTTAGCTGCCTCGGCTTGCTCAAGGATTGGTCTGGCCGCTAGCACCCAAAGCAGCAGCAGCGCTAGTAGAACCACTGGCACCCTTCCCGTAGAGAGATCAAGGCCGAAGGGAGCGAGTCGCTTGGCCAACCGCCAGCGGACAAGGGCCGCTGGAGCCAACAAAAGACTGAGAAGAATCGCACCAGGATGGAAAAGAAGAAACCGTGTATGCACATAGAAGAGACTGACATCCCTCCCGCCAAGCGGAGTCAGGCGGTTGATCGCGATGATAAGCATCAAGGGGAGAAACACCCCACAGAAAATAATCCACGCCCAGTCGGACCGGCGGAGCAAGAGCGCGAGCCTCTTGGCCGGAATCCGAACCTGAGCAGGTGAATGAAAGCGGAATAACGACACCAGGAGACCGAGGAGAAGTATGATCACCCCCACGAATGTGAGGCAGAAACGGAATGCAAGATCATGCTCGGCATGCCGCCTCGGAGCCAGATCTGAAAGTGCAATCGGCGGGGGAGACGCGACCTGCTTAACGAGAAGCGGGAGGAAACCGAAAGCCGAGCCGCGTCGCGTCAAAGTCGTGTTCGTCTGCGATCGCCCGGCCAAATGCCGCCGTTTTTGTTCCACCTCGAAACCAGCATTTTGTGCTTCAAAGGCCCCTGCTACCTCCGGAAGATCAAGACGGACCGCCGCGGCATGGAACGACCGGCTAGTGCCGGAAGCCACTGCAACAGTAACGAGTTCGGAAACCAAACTGACGTCGGGATTGCGAGTCAGACATCTCAGGAGATGCGAGCGGCTTTTAACAAGGTCGATGAAACCTTCTCTATCGCCCACTTCGGAGAGCTGCTGCGCACGTGCCGATATTATATCCATAAGGGCCCGAATCTTGATTACCGAAGTAAGGTCACCATACACGTCGGTGTTCATAGAGACCCAATCCGCCGGAGAAATTGTGCCCAGCACTCGGAGTCTTTCGCTCCGCATAATGTGACCGTAGGAATTAAATTTCTTCAGGGAGCGTGCCTGGCTTACGAGCCGCAATGCGTCAATAACAAGCTCTTCGTCGGAGATCAGATATATTGGGTTCCGAGACTCAGGCGGAGGGCGGGCACCACCGACCAACCGTGAATCCGACTTCGACGCTCCGCCCGAGGAGCCTCGTGAAATCGCATCTTTCCCAATATGAGCAGCGGCGAAGTAGAGAAAGAAAGAGTTTTCTGGATCTATCCGGGCGGTCGTCTCAAAATAATCGCGCGGCAGTTGGCCATGATTAGCAACATACGCGCTCACATATTCGACATAATAGGCCGGGTTGTTAGGATCGCTTAGGAAAAGAAGTTCCTTCTGAGTCAGCTTGGATTGAGACGGATCGCCAAGCAGAAGTCGTTCGGTTGGCGTCAGTCTTTCCGAAAGAGGAAAAGGGACCGGCTCCAGCATTGAAGATGGGTTAATCCTAAGCAATACGAACTGAAAACCCGGCACTTGAAAACAAAGCGCGAGCAATATTAAGATAGAAGAGCCCAGTATCAGTATCATATGCCATAGCCCCGGTCGCTTCTTCCGCCCGATCTCATCGAGTCGAGCCAGCGTCGCCGCGACTGACGGGTGGGTGGGATCGAAAGTCGGCTCCAGCAGGGCGATAGCGGCGAACCGCTGCTCGGCGTTTTGCTCCAGAGGTTTGGTGACCGACTCGATGAGCCTAAAAAGGAAAATGGGCGCGTTCGTTCAACGCCTTTGCGCGAGGCGTTTGGAATTTAGTTCGGGGGGTGGCAAGGCGGTGTTCTTTTAACCGCTCAGGAGCAGTCCGGCCTCGGGCGGGAGGTCTGGAAGCCACTTT
>JBGTDO010000118.1:0-20249 GCA_041748235.1 Akkermansiaceae bacterium
ACTTTGAATTTCATGATGCCGATGAGCCAGGTGCTCAGGGATGAGCGACCGTCGAAGGTTTCGATGCGTTGCCATGCCGCCGAGAGGCAATCCTGTACGAGATCCTCTGCGGCATGGTGGTCTTTCACGCGCGAAAGCGCGAATCGGTAAAGCGCATCGGCATGCTGCATCAGGTTTTCAATGGGAATGGGCTTCATGGGCGGCGGAGGATGTTTGCATTATGAGGCCGCAACAGGTAGTCGGATTCCCGGAATCTTCGTTAACAACCGATTTGGGCAAAAATTTTCCATTTTTTCTGATAGGATAAATGAGGATCATGCAAAGATTCTTCACGGTTCGGCGCGGGCTTGGCCTCCTTGAGATAAGGCGCAATCTGGCTACGGCCTGACTTGCGGGTTCAAGACAGCTCCGCCCTTTGCACCTCGGTCGCATTTCAGATCATCCGTTGCCACGAGATCCCGGAAAGGAGTCCCCATAGTGCGCCAAGCAGTTCAGTATTTTGCTCAAACGCTTGATCGAACCGTGCTCCACTGGAGAATCATTCCCAAGACAGCAGACGACCACCCTCATGCCCCTTGGTGGAATCAAGAAGGACGTGAAGGTGCGTTCGATGCGTTTTCGCTCAATCCTACCGCTGAGATATTGGGATATGTTCTCGATTACGGCGAACCCGGTTTCGAGCAGGGAATTGTTTCTCAACTGATGGATCGTGTCCTTGACAAAAGCAAAATGGATCTTGGACTTCAACTTGGTCATGGGGAGATCGCTTCCCAGAGGCCTAGGCCTAGGCAGAGGCAGAAAGGGAATGGACTGGAGTCCTGACGTAAGATAAGGTAATCACAATGAAGCGCTTCCACCGCATAGAAACAAGAGCATAACCAGACGGTGCTGGACAACGTCGCTAACACGCCGTGCCAGACCTCGACGTTTGCAGAAGAAAAATGAATGGTTGCCAGAGTTTCTACGCAGGACTGAGCCCGTTCTATCACCTGATCTACCGGATTGGGAGGTAAGTATCCGGTGGCAAGCCAGCCAGCTCGATTCGGTGATGCGGGAAGTTTGGAGACCCAATCGTGGGCGGATTCCCACCAGCCACATATACCTTTGAAAACCGTGAATTCTTGAGATGCCTCGAAATACTCAAATCCGCCAGCCATCAGAGGACGTCCATGTGACAATCTCTCGTGCCGCCGGCTCCCTGACTTTTCCAGCCCGCTTCATGCTGGTAGCTGCGATGAACCCGTGCCACTATCATTCCGCCTATTTCTGCACTGGCAGGCCTTCTTCTGGGGTTGCATGGAACATTCCTTACGGACGTAGCGTGGACATGACCTGCCATTGTGGGTGAGCTTCCAGAATTCGGCAGCGTTTTGATCCAGTAGGCACCCGGGCAATCCTGCTTAGATCCTTTGTGAAATAAGGGAATTTGAGTTTCATGTTTGTTGCTACCTAAAATGGAACCCATGTCCTTGTGGTTTTTATGGCGATTCGAAGCGGCAGTGCCGTTGTTCGGTGCGGCAGATTGAGAACTACCGTCAGAAGATCAGCCATCCGGGAGTAACTGTTACTACCAAATGCCCCTCCGGAGCGTCTTCATCTTCGGGAGCGGCTGAGCGGTTGTCATGGGAAAAAGCGCCCCTCCGTGTTCGGAGGGGCGCTCGGGATGATTAACGGAGGTTTCGTGGAGGATCCTCCGCGCGGTATCATCTAATCAAGCCGGGTTATTGGCGAGAGGACGGCTTGCCAGATCGCTTCCCGCGCCGCCCTATGGTAATTCATGAGCTTCCTTTCCAATTCGTCATCAAGCGTGAGTGTAAGTTCTCCGGGAGCCTTGGCCGCGTTGCGCAAATCTTCAGGACCTGTGGAACTCCCAGCGCCTGCATTGATCCGCTCCAACATCGGTTGGGTAAGAAACGGAGGGGACCACCTGTAAAGCAGAGGTTCAGCGAATGAAGGAACAGAACTTGCCGCGTCGCGCCGCAGTCCCCAGTCTCTTACCAAACCTCGGCCGAACCGCGCTCCGATTTCACAGAACGGATGACAGAGGTTCCGGATCCCGTCCCAATCCAGCATCCCGTGCTGGACGCCGACGAGCGCGGTAATGGAATCGGCGTCTTCGATCGCCGCTTCGCGGAGAATCTCGAACATAGGGTGTGATTCGGAGAAACCCGACCGGGTATCGATGATCAGCATTTTATTCTGCTCACGGGCTTCCTCAACAACAGGCAGGAGGCAGTAGCGTTGGGCGGCGGTCAGCGGTAGATCCTGGGAAATTCCGCAAACCGGCAACCGCCGAAGGTCACGGCCTGGTAGGGGATAATTACGTTCAGGATCAAAGGATGCGATGAGGGCAGGGATGCCATAGTGATGACATGCCCAATAATTTTCAGCTGCAAACAAGGATCCCCCCTGGCCGGCTCGAGGGTTTGTGACGATGCTGATGTGGAGACCGGGATTGAGTTGTGGTTTCATGGTAGTTGTGTTGTTTGGTTTGGATGAGAGGTCAGACCGAACGCGAATCCTGCGCACCTGCGCGTTGAATCCCGTTGCTTCCTGATCTCGTTCGGATGAACCCCAACTTCCTTAATCGCCCTCGAACGCGAAAGCGCGCGGGGCGGCGGGAAGAACCGGATGTCGTTGCCGTGGCTACGGTTGTAAAACCACGCTGCGGAGCAACACCTCCGGCGTTGTGAGATCATCCGTATGTAAGACCGTTGGGTTAGAGACCCTTGCCCCTGTCAAAAAGACTTCTTGATAGACTCGCCCATTCCGGAAAAAATGCTTGATACTTCTACGCAATCTCACGCCCGCCCTCATTGCTAGGGGTGCATTACTCAATCTTTCAGCAGAACTATTACACCAATGATCAAACCCGAACTTGCTCCAGAACCTGTATTGCGGGCTGCACTTGACGTGCTTGGCCAAGCCTGCGTGTTTGTCCGCAACGCGACTCTCGCACCGGACGTGAGCGTGAAGATGATCAACGATCTCATGGAAGCCATTCATGACATACCCTTCCAACTCAAGACATGGGATGAAGCGCGGATTGATTTACTCCGGCTTCACTTGAGATGCTTTGATTACACTCTCTATCCAGGTGCCCCGAATTTCTCAGAGCGATTTGAGATGCTGCTGACGAGCTACAATAAAGGAGCTGAACAAGATGATGGGGTAGGGGCGAGGGGAAATGGCTAGGGTTGCCGGGCAGCAGAATGCAGCCCCTCCTTGCGCCGGGCGGCGATTGCTCCCAGGAGGAGGCAAAGGGGTGGTGCGGGTGGATTTTCGGATGTCGAGGGTGAGCTTCTGGCGGCGGGTGTTGAGGCCGAGGACAGTCTGCTGGGTTCTGAGCCTCTTCCAAGGCGCCCGATAGATTTAGATCCTTGAGGCGAGTCCCAGGACAAACAGGCTCCACCACTCGGGAGGCATTTTCAGGTGGATTTCATCAAGCTCTTTATTACCCACCGTGACTCCGAGCAGTTCCCAGGCATTGAGAACCTCCGGCAGCCCCCCGGCGACCTTGTCGTGCCATTCTTGCGGATACTCGATGACCGAATCTAACAGTTTCTTTGTGGAGACCCGGGTTTGCAGATTAAATCCCAGAGGGCTTCCTTTTAGAGTGCGCAGAGCGGCCAGGATTGCGATGGTGTAAGCTCTCAGCGACATGTTTTCACCGAACCGAAAGACTGCCTGCGGCTCGAGGGTTGCGCACTTGGTCAGTTCCTCATCGGTTAGGTGGTCGCTGGCATGGCGCAGCGCGTCCTCGGCGAAGTCCGAAACAGCCAGCCGCCGGTCAGGCTGGAACAAGCGATCCCGACGGAAGAGGGCGCGTCCCTTCCGAGACTTTGCCAAACAGATTTCAACCTGTTTTCGGTCAAGCCGGTTCCGGAAGCGCGTGATGGCTTGGAACGCGGCGCCTTTGATGCAGCACCACAGTTCCTGGTTGTCGATAGGGAAGGGGGTGTGATGGAAATAATTTTCCACATGATGTTTTCTCCAATGACGCAACTGGGCTTCAAGAGCCGGCGCGAGCCATTCATGCCATTCCGATGAGAACAGGTGCTCAAGCTCCTCGTCCTGGATCGGAAGATGGCCCCCTGTTCGGGAGAAGATTTCCGGTATGTCGATATCAAGCTTTCCGTCCGAGTCCGCATTCAACGGGAGCACACGGAGATCTTCCTGAACCCGGTAGAATTGTTGGTGGCTGCGACCGGCCTCGATCCAAGTGAGGAGGATGACGTCGTGCGCCGCCGCGCGGATCAGAGCGCAATACGGGCCTGGTTCCGGGCCGAGTATCATACCGTGAGCCCGGACAACAGGCTGCTGCCCGGATGGGCGGTAATATCTTTGGACCGTGGCACCGAAAGTTTGGTTGGGGTTGGAGCCGGCATTGAGCGCGACAAGGACGACGCCACTGGTGGTAATCCAAGAGGTATGGTGGGGTGGGGTTGTTGTTGTTTTCATAGTTGGGGATGAGGGTAGGTGTTGAAATTCGATAAAGGAGGCGGGAGGTCAGCCGAAGTCTGGTTCCCCGAGAACAAAGATCACGGTGTAGGAGCGGTCGCCCGGCGTCATAATGACAATGGTCACGGGGATTCCCGACCGATCCTGGGTTTCATATTGGGACAGGAGTTCGTCGCCCTGGATTATCGCCCGGTTGTTTTCGAGGACGTCGCTCTCCGCAACATCCCCCCAGTCACCGGTGAGGTGCCGGGTCAGAAAGCCGAAGTAGTCGAAGCTCCGGTCGAGAATGCCGGGAGACAGGAGTAGGTCCCCGGAGGGAAACAGTGTTTTTTTGATTGAGTAGTAACCCATGATGAACACCCGGACCCGGCAGCAAGCGTCCCCGCCGAAAGGCGTGGACGAGAAGAGCCGGTGTCACCAGACCTCTGGAGGCCAGCCCGGGCCGCAAATCCACTTCTCCGAATACAGCGACAGACGTTTCAGGAAGCGTAGGTCTGAGCGGGGGTCACCCCGAGTCCCGATCTCCCGCGATTTCAGATCGGATCATTTCCCATAATTTTACTGCCTCCGGATTGGGATTGCTCGAGACCCTAGGAGTGTCGGGGCCGGTAAATACCGGGGCGACCGCAGGATCGCCGGAATCCAGAGCGGCCCGTTCGGCAATCTTGAGCAATCCACGGACCACCGCAGACTGGGAGACTCCGCCCTTGCAATAGGAAGAGAGCGCACGGGCCAGGCGGTCCGCCTGATCCTTTCCGGGTTGACCAAGGGCGAACGTTACTCGTTTGCTGCTCAAAGGTCTCCAATTCCGATCAACGCTTTTCTCCTTTTCTTGATTCGGGCTGTTGCCGGAGGCCTCGGGACTCATGCACCAAGGCTGGGAAAAATGCCACCACCTGTCAATTTTAGTTGCCTCGGTTACGTAACCAGCATAACACAGGGCGAGAGAATCAAATCCGACTCCAAATATCCACCTCAAACGCATGAATTACCCTAACAGAAATCGCCAGCCCCTCCGTCCTTTCGAATCTCCGCACTGCCGGGTTTATGTCATCGAGCTCGATCCCTCCGTTACTGAGGAACCTCTTTTCCGCAAAGCGAACCCTCACTACCAGCAGGGGAAACCCTGCTTTTATGTGGGTATGACCAGCCTACTTGATGTGAAAGAAAGGTTTCTGCAACACGTGGGAGGGGGGCGAAATTCCTCGCGTCTCGCCGGGTACGGTCAACGTCTCCGCATGGATCTGGTGCCCAACCAGACGCCGGTCCGCCGGACGTGGGCGCTCCAAGCGGAACGGCGTCTCGCTAGAGCCCTTCGGGTGGGTGGGGTTGGTGTGTGGCAGGCGTAGATATTCCGCAACAGCCGAAAAAAATTTGCATTCAATTACTGCGCGTGTCGCGAAGGTTCTGAATTCGCTAACACATGATTTCTACCTCTAAATCAGCCAGCCTGACGAATCCTCAACCTCGATCACTGGTGCTGGCGCGGGCAAAGCCAGGAGTGTCTCAAGCATAATTTCTTCGAACACCCGCATCCCCAGGCCGTTCTCGATGGCGCTCATCATCAAGGGTGCCGCCAACCGATTCCAGGTGATTCTCATTTCAGGATCTTGGATCTTCCGGGCGATCCTGTCGGAGACGGATTGATAATCGGTCCGAGTCATCGGTGGGAGCCAGCAGACTTCATTCCTGAATCGTTGTCGCAGTTCTGCGGATATCGACCCGAGGATTTGCTCTTGGCTGGGCAGTTCTGGCTCGCAACTGGTCTGACCGAATCCGATCATCCCGGACTTGGAGCGCCAAGCATGTTGCCACGCGCCACAGCCGATCACGAAAACCCGTTTCAAGCGGCGGGTAAGCAGATCTCGCATCGCATCGGGCATGTCTTCGGAACCCGCGTCCGGGAAACTCGGCATCTTGGCCGACCAAGGGATGGTCTGGTCAAGCACGTCATGGATCTCGAGTTTGATGTGTTCCAACCAATCGTTTCCACAGGAACTACCAAGCTTATCTAGCTCGTCCAGAACAAGAACACCTCCGGAGCGAAGTCCAAGCAACCAGTTGCAGATCGTGGAAAACGTCCAGGGTTCATTCCGCGATGACAAAACCGACCATGAAGAAACATTGATGACCAGCGTGGGCACTCCTATGTGTGAGCCCAGGGTGCGGGCGAGGTGGCTTTTGCCACTGCCGCTGGTTCCGGCAACCAATGTATGAAAACGCGGCCTGATTGGGATTCCTGCGTGGGCGACTCCAGTGGCGAGGCGTGCCACAGGAAGGAGTTGATCGAAAACGGCGAGTTATTGTGGAGAGAGCAGGTCTAGATGATTGGAGTTGTTCATGTTCGAAACAAACTGCGGTTCTGGGCCGGCGGACGCGCAAGCGCACGGCGGCGTAGCAGTCAGCGGCATTCTAACCGGCCAGGGCAGCTCCCGCTGTGGTGGTCTAAGCGTCTCCAAAGTGACGTGTGTCGGTAGCGAAAGGTGCTGAGGTGCCGTGTGCGGTATTTCACGGATGGGAACCCTGATCGGCAGCCGAGGCTTTGTGAACAACGCGTTCGCTGGGGCGCGGGAGAGGTTCACCGAGAAACGGAAGGATGGTGCGCGGCGGATGCGGGGCACCGGCATGGCGACCGCGGGTGTGGTCGGCGAGGGATTTGCGGGTGGGGTGTGATTGGCACCGACATAGCATCCGGCGGTTCTCCCTCCTCGATTACACTCAACGTCGTCTCAACCGCGGGATGACGCTTCTTGCGTCACGGGGTTTGAGAACGGAGCGGAAAGGTTTGAATTCCCATTGTCAGGGAAAGCCAGACGTAGACAAAGCGTTTAAGTATTCGGCACGTTTGATCCACATAGGCGAAGCATGGATTCGATCCGCTCCCGGTTTGCGGCGCTCAGGCGTTTGATCCCGAAGATCCGGGCAAGCTCGACTGGAGTGTCATCGCTGTTGATTCCAAAATGGGCCGCTCTCAGCTCTTCAAGTGCGATGTCCTCCAGTTTTCGCAAGTGATCGTCGGTTTGCGGCACGCGGTAAATAGCCCATTGGGAAGACTGCGCTTCATCCTTCCAAACAAAACTGCCTCCAAGCGGATCTTGCTTCACGTGGAAGTGTGTCTCCGCGCATTCGAGGATGCGCTCGCGAATCAATCTGCCTGCTTTTTGAAACCGATGACCGCGTGCGATCCGGAGCACGAGATTCGTTTCCGAGATCGGGGCCTCAACCGAGAGGACATGGGCGACCAGATCCAACAAAACCATGTCGTAGTGCTCCAGATAGAAGCTTTCGGAGCAAATGACCGCTTCATAACTGGTAAACTCGGCAAGGGTGTAGTCAACCGAAGTCACACTCGCGGGCGGTGGTGAGGGAGAGATTACTTGTGGAGTTGCCATTGCTGATGGCTCATCCAGCGCTGGAGCCAGACCTTCGGAAGAGTGGGGTTCGTGTTTTTGCGCCGCGACCAATTGTAGTTCGGTTTCCTCCTCAGCGTCGGAGTCGGTCCGGTTCCTAGATTCTTCAAGTAACAGGTTGATCCCCGAATGGAGGCGTTCCAAGGCACCTTCCGGATCAATCCACCAATCGGTGGACCAGACGCGAAGAAGTTCCCATCCGAGTCCTCGGAGAACGGCGGCCCGGACCTTGTCGCGGTCCCTGGCAGTCGCCGCGCTGTGATAGGCGGCGCCATCACATTCGATCCCTACCAGATAGTCCCCCGGTCGGTCGGGATGGACGATGCCAAGATCAATTCTGAAGCGCGACACCCCGATCTGTGGAACCACCTGCCAGCCGCGATCCATCAGCCGCCGTGCCACCGCTTCCTCGAAAGGGGATTCGTAGCCGCCTACCGAGCCTCGCACCGCTTCTGCAAGAGCCTGCGGTCCGCGATCGGCAAACTCCACGAAATGCTTCAAATCCCGAACCGCCCGGGCATTGGTCCGGTTCAGGTCGATCATGGATGGGTCGAACGATGTGAAAATCATCATCTCCCGCCGGGCGCGGGTGACCGCGACGTTCAGTCGCCTCCAACCGCCATCGCGATTCAAAGGGCCGAAGCTCATCGACATCTGGTTGGAGCCAGGCTCGGTGGGGCCGAAACCTACACCGAGCATGATGAGATCACGCTCGTCACCTTGGACTGTTTCGAGGTTCTTCACGACCACCGGTTCGGTGAGGTCTTCAAGGAAAAAGCGCTCGATCTCCGGCTGACGCTGCCTTGCCTGATCCAACAAGTCTTCAACGAGCTTCTGCTGATCCGAGTTCAGGGTCACGATAGCGAGAGTCTTGCCGGCACCGGTGAATGACGGATCGGTAAGGCGAGCCACGGCCTCAGCGACCATTGCCTCCGCCTCGGCCTGGTTGGTGCGGCCACGACCCTTTGCATAGACTCCATCTACGCGCCTCCATGTCACTGCGCTGGCACGTGTCACGGCAGCGGGAAAGGTGATGAGGTTGCTATCGTAGTAGCGGTGGTTTGAAAAAGCGATCAAGCTCTCGTGGCGGCTGCGATAGTGCCAGCTCAGCGAGTGTTTCGGGATTCCTGCCGCGAGACATTCGTCGAGAATGCTCTCCATGTCCTCTTCGACATCGTCGTCTGTCGCGCTCGCGGCCCGGTTGAAGAAACTGGTCGGCGGCATCTGGCGTGGATCGCCGGCGATTACGACCTGATTGCCCCGGGCGATGGAACCGATGGCATCCCAAGGGGCGATCTGGGACGCTTCGTCGAAAATGACCAGATCGAAGGGCGCGAGATCGGCAGGAAGATATTGGGCGATGGAAAGCGGGCTCATCAGCATGCATGGCGCGA
Source organism: Akkermansiaceae bacterium (assembly GCA_041748235.1). Taxonomy (GTDB): domain Bacteria; phylum Verrucomicrobiota; class Verrucomicrobiia; order Verrucomicrobiales; family Akkermansiaceae; genus Luteolibacter. Next base: position 9,266 of record JBGTDO010000118.1, read on the forward strand.
GGCGGGTCATCGCATCGCCCATTTCGATGGCAAGCTGACGCAGGGGTTTATGGCGGCGTTGTTTCTGAAGCTCGTGTTTCAAAATGCCGAAGCCATCCTTTTTGCTGACATCGTTTTTCGAGGGGATGAGGCCGCAAAGCTTTGCCCGGATGAAACGGACGCAAAGCTTCGAGAGCCGGTCATCGAGGGCCCGGTAGCTTTCGATATCGCTCATGTGCTCGGCGGAAACGAAATTCCGAAGGCGCGGCTCCGCATCGATCACCTGTGCGGCGAACCAACGGGCGTAGGCGGTTTCGAAGTGCCCAACTGTTTCTCCGGCTTGGATGGCACCGCTTTCGATCATCTCTACCAGTGAGTGCAAACCGCAGAACACCGCTTCGTCGCGCACCCGTCGCCACGCGCACCAGGCTTGCAAGCGCGCCCGTTGATGTTGGATTTCGACCGCGGCTTCTCGAAGCAGGGCGAGCGAAGGCTGCGCCTCGGGGGGAGGGGAGGATAGCTGGCGGAAACGGTGGTTTGATTCGTCAAACTCAGAAAGCGTTTGCCCCAGTCGTGCGGCCGCAAGGTGGATCGAGGTATCTGCACTGAGCAATTCGTTGGCATCAACCACAAGTTTGCGGACGGCAGTCCGCAGTTCCATAAGATGCTCCGGGGAATTCGCCAGCGGGGGAATACTGGCTCTGAGTTTCTCCGCCAATTCCACGGACGAAACCATCCGCGTTCCATCGCTGGAGAGGCCCGACCAGCCTGGAACATCTTGGACAGCGTGGGCGTGAGTGTCCAGTTCCGCGCCCAACTCCTGCATGCGGCGGAGCAGGGGAGTATCGCGGGGTAGGTCGGGTGTGCCGGTTATGCCTCCCTGTGACGCGAGTGCTGCGGTGACTTTCTTTTTCGCCATCGACGCGAGAAACCAGAACTTCTTCGAAGCTTCGGCCCATTTCACTTCAAGCTCGTCGAGCGCGAGTTGTGGAATGGCGTCCGCACGATAGGGGGCCGATAGTTTTTTCTCCAGTGAGCGATATTCCTCCAGTATTTCGGCCACCCGCTTCACGGCGGTAAATTTTTCATTCGCGTCCGGGGCGAAGGAAAAGGTGAGGTTCGTGCCGTGGCACTCCAAAATCATGCGGCTCAGCGCGATGAGCTTGGTCATTTCTTCCCGCGACTCGACCGGGAGGGGAAGGCACGTTTGCTTCAAAAGGTTTTCTACGGCCTTTGTGAGCGCGTCGATTTTCGCCGGGAGTTCCTCCGCGGTGGAAACGAGAGCCTCCTGCCAGCCATTTGACCAATCTGAATGTGCGATAAGCTGAAATCCGGGAGGTGCTTGGGAAATTGCTCCCAAATTGAGATCAAGGCGTCGGGCGATGTCCCGCATCTTTGCCAAGTCATCTTCCGAATGAAGCGTGCCATCAGCCCAAGACAAACGCGGTGTTGCGGGGCACGCATCGCGAACCACCCGACCAATGGCCCCTTGCAGAGTCAGGCCGTTCGACCTCCGTTGGTGGAGAAGCTCGACGACGTCATTCAAGCGGTCGCGGAGACGATGGACCTCGGCAGCCTCGCGATTCCAATCCTCTTGGGAAAGCTGGTCTCTTGTATCCCAAGCCCGCTCCAGTTGTTTCAAAACCTCCATCTTCGAAGTCTTGTTGGAATGCACCTCCAGGCAGAATTCCCCGAGGCCTTTTTCCTCCAGGCGGCGATAGACAACATCGAGGGCCGCCATTTTTTCCGCGACAAACAGCACCCTTCTGCCGAGCGCGAGATTGTGCGCGATCATGTTGGCGATCGTTTGTGATTTGCCGGTGCCGGGAGGGCCATCCAGCACGAAGTCGAAACCCTCGGCGGACGCGACGACGGCGGCAAGCTGAGAGGAGTCGCCGGGGAGGGGAGTAAAGAGTTTGGAGGGATCAATTTTCCGATCCAGTTCGTCCGGGCGTGGAAAATCCTCACGAGAATTGAAACCATCGCCGCTCCGTTCGATCAAGTGTCTCACGACGGAGTTCTTCAGCAGCTGATCCTTGCGGTCCGCGAGGTCCTTCCACATCAGGTATTTTGCAAACGAGAAAGTCCCGAGCATCAGTTCATTGCTGACTTCAAATCCCGGAACATCCCGCACCGCATGCCGGACGATGTTCCATACCTTGGCCACATCCACTCCGCTTTCATCCATCGGAAGACTGTCGCCCAGGCCGGGAATGGTTAGTTCGAAATCCTGCCGGAGGAGTTCGAGCAGTGTTAGATTAAACCGCGGTTCGTCCTCATGCATCACCATCGTCACGCCGCTGAGCGCGCTTTTCCGTTCCAGTTTCACTGGCACAAGAATCAGTGGTGCCCGGTAAATTCTCGGATCGTCCGCAGATTTCTTCCAGCGGAGGAAACCCAGCGCCAGGAACAAAGTGTTCGCGCCGCCTTCGTCGAGATCGCTCCGGGATTTGCGGTAGAGATCGATCAGCTCCGCTTCGAGTTTTATCTTAGGCAGCGGCGAGAGGACCTCGTTCCGATCCAGAGTGTCCTTGGCGTATTGCTCCAGCAGATCCTCCCGGTGACGTTGCGCGTGCAGGGCCGCATCGCGTCCGCCCGCTTCGAGATCGGGCGCGGCGACCACCCGGATTTTTTTGCCTTCCGCCAACCGGTCTTCGAGAAGTCCCGGCTCCGGGCATAGGAGCGCCACACCTTTGCTTTTCTCCGGGATGTGCAACAGGCGGTTCCGGGTGGTAAGATCGAGCAGTTTTCTCTGCCAGAGCGCGATCTTGTCGGCAGGTGAATTGATCTCCGGTTCGATCTCGACGTCGAAAGCGGGAAGCAGAGGCGCTTCCTCCAGAGCCTCGCTCACCGTTGAGGGCGGTGTCTGATCCCTCCCGGTATTGTCCGATGCTTGGGAACCTGGCAGCCCCAGCGGCCGAATTCTCTGCATCCGTGCCCTACGGACATCGATCACCATGTGAAAATCTTCGTCAGTGAGCTGCCGCTTCGCATTTTCCACTGCTTCGCTGAAACTCGGAACCGGCTGATGAGTGATCAATGTGGTTTCAAAGACCAGCAGTTCCTGAAGCTCGATTCTCTTCCGAACCGCTGCGGCCTCCTCGATGATCAGCTGGGAAAATTCCTGCGGCTGAAGCCAAACACCAACAAAAGCATGGCCTTCCGTAAGGACGATCAGCGGATTCAGCCGCGCTTGCTCGAGAGTGGCGGCAAACAGTAGTGCGGTGTCCAGGCAGGTTGCCACCCGGCCTTCAAGGATTGCTCCGGGCGTGCGGACTTTTTGTCCTCGTTGCTCGAAGCTTGCGGGAGGAAGGGCATAGCTGAGCTCGACGCCTGCCACAGCCGACCAAATCGCCGAAGCCAGCTCCCATGTCCGGGTCCTCGATTTGCTTTCGTAGCCATCGATCCCCGCAGGCTTTCCCGCTCTTCTCAACACATCGGAAGCTGATTTCAGTATGCGATCAATCGCCGGATCGTTAGGCATGCAAAACGCCGGCAGAAGTTCCGGCATCGAGCTGCATCCTCCCCAATGGCTCCTCGCCAAAAGTTCGACCGGCTCCGATACTTCCGCAAGAATCTCCCCATCCTGTGACAGCCGGAGCCGAACCTCACCCGAAACGCTTTCCGTCAGATCCGCGAGATACCCCGCGTGTAACTTCACGTCCCGATCCGTGATGTGAAGCGTCGAGCCTTCCCGGAGCGCGTCTATTCGCCAGCTCTTCGTTTCGAGAAACGGAGGATCTGAAGACAGCTCCAACACCAGATTCTCTAACGAGGCTTCTCCGTCGTTCACCACCTCCAGTTCCCGAACCACCGGCACGGAGTTCTGATGCGATGCGAAACCGATCTTGGTGGTGATGGTTGATTTGATGGAGAGCAGAGTGGGAAGGAGCATGGGAAGGAGATTCAGAGCCGGAATTGGGATTATTAAAAGTGGCTGATGCGACTCAACCGCATCTCCCGTGCCTACGTAAGGATTCGTGAACCACAGGGAGACGATTCGATCATGAGTCGGCGCGACCGCTAATTGCTATTCAAATTTTCGTAGTGGACCGGCGCAACGGTTCGGATCAGATCAATCAAGTGAGCTGCGTTATTCCTCGTCTCATCCACGAGTGAGGGGTCCAGGCCCTTTCCAGTTGGATGCGAAAAATCATTCGCATACTTGTTTAACGCTGTCTTCTTGATGGGATCAAAGGATATGTTCTGAAGCTTATGGTACGTGCTATCTGCGGTTGGACACATAAACTCCAAGAATTGCTCAAGGACCTTCCTGATAACATTGGGCATGGGGTAGGCATTTTCAATGGTTCCATCGCATGCATAATCTCGAACCAGTTTAAACAAAAAAACATACTCACTCCCGTTCTTGGCTAAAGCTTTGTCCAGCGGCTCGATCTGCGATCTTCGCTCGTCGCCTCTAGCGACTTTTGCTCTCAGCATGAAATAACCTCGGTCTTCGCTTCTCGCGTTCTTAATCCAATTTAGCAGCAACTTCAAGAAATCAAAGTTATGGGTAAGTAAGAAAACTTGCCTGGCGTCCTTCACGGATTCCTTGAGGAAGGCGAAAGCTTGATAAGTCGAGCTCGCATCCAAGCTGGAAATAGGATCATCAACGACGATAACTCCGTTTTGCTTTTCAAAATCTTGGTCTTCGAGCTGAACGGAAAAATAGACGAATGCTATGGCTGTCTTCTCCCCTTCGCTCAGTCCCTGCGCGGCCACCGACTTTCGGTAAATTCGGTAGCCATCACCTTCAGGGTCAAAGCGAAGCTCTTTCCTACCTAAGAAGACCTCCAGTTTCCTCGTTAAATCTTCGGCTGCTTTCTGGGTGTTCGCAATTAAGCCACGCTTTCGCTTGATCTCTGCCCGAAGGTCATCAAGGGATAGATGGCCAGTATCCGTATTGCTATCAATGACTCTATTTTTATCAACCCGCAACTCATGTAGATCGGCGTCGAATTTATTGATATCGCTTTGGATAGTGCTCAAATAGTGTTGCTCGATGTGGGCAATCGCTGATTTTCTCGCTTCCTCAAACGCTGAAGATTTTTGGTTGTGTTGGTCAAGAACAAGATTAATAGCGGCGACAGCATTGACCAGTGCGGTCGTGTCAAGTTCGACGCAGAAGATCATCACTTCTGTTCGATTCCCAATTTTGGCCTCGACCAGCTTCTTGCCTTCATTCGCGGTTTGTCCCAGCTCTCTCCGCTTGTCAAGAAATGAGATCCTGCACTTTTCGAAATTCTCCTGAAACTCATCGAACAATTGTAATTTTGATGGCATCGACAGGCTCTGAATTGATTGAAGCGCCTGTTCATAAGCAAATATTAGATCCTCTAATTGCTTCTTCAGAGACATGTCGGCATCGTTGAAGTGTGCGGCAAGTGCCTTCAGTCGGCTCTCAGTGACAGTATTCCCACAGAATTCACACTCGATGCCGGGATTATGAAGGCCAACACCGCTTTCAACCCATTGTGAGATTTTAGAATTCTCTTTGAGGCGAGGAATCACAATTGCTTCCACCGTTACAGCAAGCAGTTTGCCGGACTCAGTTGAGAGAGCGGCGATATCAGCTTCGATCGAACCCAGCGTAATCTGCTCGATGCCGTCGAGCTTCTTTTGCTCGGCAGTAAGCATGAGTCTCTGCAGCTCTACATCGCTGAAAATCCTGAACTTTGAAAGACTCGCGTAGGCAGTCTCTGCTTGTGGTTTCCTGTATGTTCTCGAGGTCAGGCCTTTTGTGGCTAGACCGATTTGGCTGGCGATGCTCGTGAACTCCTTGCCTCTGGCCTTCTCCTGATCCGCAATTTTGTCAGTCAACCCTGCGAGTTTACCTTGTCGCTCCTGAAGCTCATTTGTGTTGGCTGCAAGCTCGACTTGAAGCTCTTTCTGATCCTCGCCTATAATGATAATTGGATTCATTTCACCCTCTATCTCGCCGATGTTTGAGCGGACGTAATCAGCATTAAATACGCGCATTGGGAAGCTTCCAGAATCTGTGTCCCTTAGCGTTCTGCTCTCGGTTTCTAGAGAATACTTCAGATCAGGAAACGGTTCGCATACACCCGTCGCCATGTGCTGAAACAGACGCGATAGCGTCGTCTTTCCTGAACCATTAGAGCCGTAAATAATGTTGTATCTCTTGAAATCATTCAAGGTGTTTCCCGACGGCCAACGGTAGCCGTCGAAGACGCCCATGTTGCTAATGGTTTTGAGTTTCTTAATCATGGCGTGAGACAGGGTTACGATTGGAGGCGGATTCCGGAGGCTCCGAAGGCTGAGTATTCGGCCGGGGTGCAGGTGAGGATGATGATTTGGAGGCCGCGGGTGGCGGCTAGGTCGAGCATGCGTTGGAGGGACTGGATGCGTTGGGGGTCGGAGTAGGCGAAGGCGTCGTCGAAGAGGATGGGGAGGGTGTCGTTGTGGTCGGTGCCGAGGATTTCGGCCATGGCGAGGCGGACGGCGGCGGCGACCTGTTCTCTCGCTCCGCCGCTGAGGGTGGTGAAGCTAAAGGCGGGGTCGCCGGGGCGGAGGAGATCGAAACCTTCGATGCCGGATTCGGATAGGTTGACGCGGACTTCGGCTGCCGGGCCGAATATGCATCTCAAGTAGTCGGAAACGCGGTCGGCGAGGGGCTGGATGATCGAGCGGTCAATCGCCTCACGGGAGGAGGAAAAAAGTTGGTGAAGCCGCTCGATGGCTTTGGCGCGTCGTTGTTCGGAGCCGTGAAATTCTTGGGCGACGCTGTGGCGGGCCTGGGCGATGGCGAGTTCGGCTTGTGGGTCGGTGCTGCCGTCGAGGGTAAGTCGGTCGCGGGCGATGAGGCGCAGGGCTTCGGCTTCGCGGCGGCGGTTTTCCTGCTGGGTGATGGCGCGGGTGAAGCGTTCGGCATCGGCAGTGAGAAGATCCGGAGCAAGGGCGGCGAGTTGCCGGCGGGTGGTGGAAAGGTGGGCTGCGGCTTCTTGTTCGTGGGCGCGGGCCTGTTTGAGCGCGGTTTCGCGGTTGGGGGTGTCGCCGTGGTTTTCCTGAAGAACCTGGAGGCGGGTTTCGAGATCGCGAAGTGATTGCCGGGCCTCGCCGGTTTTGTCGCGGTGGGTTTGAAGATTGGTAGAAGCGGTTTCGAGTCGCTGGCGGAGCTTGGAGGAATGGTGACGGGCGGCTGCTTCGGATTCTTCAGCGAGGTCGAGCGCTTGTTGGAGGGTGGCGTGAAGCTGGCGGGCGTCTTCGAGTTTCTCAGGAAGGGCGGGGGCCGGATCGAGGCTTGCAAGGCGGCGCTCGACCTCGGCTTTTGCGGTTTCATGCGCGCTGCTGGCAGCGGTGAGATCGGTGCCCAGAGATTCTCCGCCGAGGGCTTTCCACTGGGTCTCCAGTTGAGAGATTTTTTGGGTGAGCGATTGGAGTTGCTGGAGGATCTGGGTGGCGTGATCGAGATCGCGGAGGGTGTGGCGGTCAAGTGCTTCGGTGAGTTTGCTCTGGGCATCATCCTGGGCGAGCCGGGCGTCTGCAAGGGATGTGCCGCCTCCGGGCCGGATTCGGAGCCGGGTGTTGGGACCGATGGCGAGCTCGCCCGCATCGGTGAGGGTGCGGGACTCGCCGGGGGCGAACGCGTGGCCGTCAAGGGTGACGGCTCCGTCGGCGCTCAGCAGTTCGATGCCGGTGGCCATGGCATCAAGGCTGGCGGTGGCTTGGCTGGCAATACGGTCGAGTTTGCGGAGGTTGGTGAGGTCTTTTTCCGTGAGCGGAGGGAGCTTTGAGAGGGTTTCCTGGAGGAGGGTGATCTCGCTGCGGAGCCGGGCGGATTCCTGATAGCGCTCCGTGAGTTGCTGGTGATGCGCAACTTTTTCAAAGGAGGCGATGCAGGCGGCGGCAAGATGATGCTGGAGGCGGGTGATGCGGACGACGTCGCCGTTTTCGCGCTGGGAGGCTTCAGCGGCATGGCAGAGTTCGGCGGCGCGCTTCTCTTCGGCGAGGAGGGTGGCCTCCATCCTATCGGCTGGGACGAGTGCGTCACGGGCACCGATGGCCTGCTCGTGGAGATTTCGGATGGTGGTGTCGTGCTCGGTTAGCTGCTTGAGAGCACTTGCTGCGCTTTCCCAAACCTGTTGGTGGGCGTCCTGCTGGCGGCGGAGTTTGTCAACTTCAGTGAGCTTGGCTTCGGTGGCGGTCTTCTGATCGCGAAGGTTGGGCAGGACGGAGTCGGCTTCGGCGATTTCCATCTCGGCGCGTTGGTGGTCGGAGGCAGCCTGGTCGAGGCGGGCGGCGGTTTCTTTGGCGCGTTCGAGAGCGGTTTCGGCTTCCGCGAGTTCGGCGCGGGCTATTTCCGGATTCGAGCCTGCCTTCGGTTTTCCTGTGGCGGTAAAAAGTTCGTCGTAGGCGGTGGCGATTTTTTCGCGGACGCGCTGGTCGGTGGGGGACTGCATGACGGCGGCGAGGCCGTCCTGTTGGAGCCGCTGGACAAGGGTGTCCTTGTGATTGCTGGTGTGGCCGGAGGGATCGGTGCCGGAGCTGCCCTGCCAAACCCAGAGGTGGGACCACATGAGAGGCAGCTGGCTGGCGCTGAGGCGGCCGCCGTTGGTATCGCACTTCAGGATTTCCGCGAGTTTGATTTCAGCTTCGTCGTCTTTATGGACGTTGCCGGCCGCATCGGTGAGGCGGGCGGTGCCTCTGGTGCCGGCGAAGCGTTTCTGGAGGCTCCAGCGGTTGTCGCAGGCATCGAACTCGAGATCGACTTCCGGGTCACCGGGGTGGCGGCTGGAAACCATTTCTTTTTGAAGGTTGCCGCCGGTTTTGGAGCGAAGAAAGAGCGCCCGGTGGATGGCTTCGGCAAGGGTGCTCTTGCCGCATTCGTTGGGGCCACCGATCAGGTTCCTTGATGAATCAAAAGAAACCGTGAGGTCCTTGTGAACCCGGTAGTTGCGGACGGTGAGGGAGAGGAGGCGCATGGGAGGAAGTGCCGAGTGATCAGTGAGCAGTGATCAGTGTGTTAGGTGAGGGCGGCGTGGAGTTCGCGGAGGGCGAGGCGGGCAATGGCGGCGTCCTCGGAGTTCTCTCGCATCGATTCGACGAGCTGTGTGGCGACACTGGCGATGAGCGGATCCTCCGTACGGCGGGTGAGGGCTTCGATTTCCTCCTCCGTCGGTGCGATGGCGACACGGTGATCGAGTTTGAGGCGGAGGAGGCGCGCTTCCCAGGATTCGAGCGCCCTTTCGAGGTCGCCGGATGCTTCGATGCCGAGAGAGCCTTCGAGAACGAGTGAGACGAGATGCTCGCCACCGCGACTGCCGACAAGTTCATCGAGCTGGGAAAGGAAGGTTTGGAGACTTTCTTCGCCGGAAAAACGGTAGGTCATTTCCTTCCAAACAAATTGTCCGGTAGAAATTTTTTCAACCTGGGGATCATGTCCGCGGCGGGCGGTAACGAAGAGGCAGTTCCCTGGATCGTTCCCATCACCTTTGGGGAATCGGTCGATCTCTGGGGTTCCGCTGTACCAGGCCTTCGGGGTGATCTGTTTCGTGCCGTGCCAGTCGCCGAGAGCTATGTAGTCGAGGGCGTCGCCAGGGAGGGAGTTAAGGTCGATCCGGTTGGCGGTGAGGGACGAGCCGTCCTCGTCCTGCTGGACGGAGCCGAATCCCTGAATGGTTCCGTGGGCGAGAACGATTCTTGGAAGATCGGCGGGGAACGAAGTTTCGGTAGCGGCCTGCCGGATCCACGTCGTGGGATCGCCAGCGTCATGACGCCGGAGCAAAGGCGCGGGGAAAATGACGGCGTTTTCCAAAATAACGGGTTCAGGATCGAGTAACACGCGGAGGTTTGACGCGAGCTGTCGCATTTCCCGCTGGAAGAATTCCTGCTGCCAGATGCTGCCGGGACCCCCGTGGTCGTGGTTTCCGGGGATCACGAAAACCGGCACGCCGATTTTCCCGATGGCCGCGCAGGCCGCGGAGACAATGGCCTTGGTGGCGTGGGAGGAGTCGAAAAGGTCGCCCGCAACGAGGACGAACTGGGCTCCGGTTTCCCCGGCAATCGTGGCCAGTCGATCCAGAACGCCAAGCCTCGCCTGTTGGAGGCGGTGGCGTTTGGATTCATCGCGAACGGAGGCGAATGGTTTTCCGAGTTGCCAATCGGCGGTGTGAAGGAATCGGGTAGTCATTCTAACGGGTTAAGGTGACTCATCACAACGATGCTGATAGATGGACCGGGAGGCCGCAATGTTTGAATTCCATGATGGGAATCCAAGCCCGCCTTCCCAGACTCTCCCGAATCCCAAGGGCATCCAGCATAGGTGATTACCTCAGGCACCACATCTTTCTACCTCACCATCGAACCACCCGCACCTGTTCTCGTCCCGGCTGGTCCACCAGTTCATTTGTCTGGTGCCGTGATCCTTTCCAGCTGCGACTGCGCGCTAGCTCTCTCGTGCAGCAGCTTGAGGAACTCCAGCAGCTGCGCAGGGTCACGAAGTAAACCTGTGACCCGCACAAGAGCGGTCATTGGGGAAACTTCTTTTAAGAGCAAATTGTTAAGATCAGTATCGCACCTCAAAATGTTTTTGATCAGGACGCTGCCAGCTGGAGACGCTGCCTGGATCTTTTCTGGTGGAAGAACAATATTCCCAGTAGGTGACGTTTTGATGTTCCCCCAGTATTTTTGGAAGGTTGATTTCGTAGGGTATTTGAGTTTCGTCGCGATGGCGAATTTCTCAGCAAGGCGGTAACCCTGATCCAACTCGTATCCCTTCGATTTTGCCTTTGTAAGAAATTCTCGCCATTGATCCTCCAGGGATAACCTCGGTTCTTTCTCAATTGGAGGGTTAGCGCGGAAAATAGAGTCGATTTTCGATTTGGAGCTCATGAATTTAAGGAGCAAGTTTTAGATGATCGGAGGCCGGGACGGAGACTGAAGGCAACACTGGGGGACTTGAACGAGGACTTGAACGGAGACTTGAACGGAGACTTGAACGGAGACTTGAACGGAGACTTGAACGGAGACTTGAACGGAGACT
>JBGTDO010000119.1:0-6281 GCA_041748235.1 Akkermansiaceae bacterium
TGTCCAACTCGATCCTCCGCCCGGATGCGATGATTGCGCGCATTCAGCCACTGGTGCTGGTGTCCGTTTCTTCCGGCTCCAGGAGAATATATCTCGTCCGCACGATCTCCCACGCCTGATCGTGCGCCTGCTGCTCCGACAGCCCCTGCTGGCGAAACTCCGTTCGGAGATTCTCCATTTGCCGTCGCTTCGCTCCGCCCTTCGGGCTGCCTGCGGCAGGCTATCTCCGCCAACCGGAAATAAATTCCGGCAGATGATCTAACAGCCCCTTTGGAGCCCGTTTCAGACTTCGTGAAGCGTGAAAAAGTGCAAAGCGCGAAAAACAGCATCCTATAGAATTGCAATGAAGGTCGCGCTACCTAAGTGAAGGGCGCTGTCTCGCAAAAGATCGTCTCGAGCCAGCGCGGATGCTCTCGCTCGTCGCGCACACACAACGCGTTGTCCGTTCTCAGTCACATCGTCTTGGTGTTTGGCCCTCGCGTTCTGCCATTTTCTGACACTGACGTGAGGGCCATTGCCGAATCAACCACATCAGGTCCGGGAAAGGCCTGTCAATTTGTGCCTATCTATTCCGTGACAGCTTAGAGGGGTGGGGCGCGTAAGCCGAACTCTTTCACTACGTTCGCAACCGCATCATAATGAATCCGTGTCAGCGGCCACCGGTCGGGAAAATCAAGGAGCAATTGGCGCGTTGTGAATCCCTCCATCGCGAGCCTTCCGAGATCCCACGACGATATTTTCGGCGACTTTTCTCGAATCCGAAAATATGGAGGCCAATTGTTTTCGGTGGTCATCTTGACCTGGCGTTGTAGCCACTCGTTCTTAATCGCGGGTGTGACCTTTCCCTTGGATTGCAGGGTCTTGAGCAAGGTAACCTCTTCAGTGGTAAGCTCTCCTCGAAGCGGGTCGGAATGATAAAGGCAGGCTGTCCACGCCAAGTCCTTACAGTTGAAGTTCTGCGGGTGTTTCCATTTCTGACTGACAATTCTTTCTTGACACGCCCACTCGAGTGCGTCCAAGCGCAGTTCCAGTTCACGATACCTTTCTTCACTATACGAATAGTCTTGGGCGATTCGCTTTTGCGCGTGGGCGAGGGCCTCTTCGATCTTGCTTTTGTAAAAGGCCGGGAGTTCGTAACCAGTCTCCCCCGGCGACTTTTTCTCCATCAGACCATCCCAACTGGGGCGCCCAGCCTTCTCAATGAGGGGATCCCTCAAAAACGCCGTCAATAAGATGCGGGGCAACAAGTCCCAATTGCGGGGTAAGAGATCACCGAGGTCTTCGCCCGTAAGTTGGGAGTTGTCGAATTGATAGTCGACCAGTGCGGCGTCATAATCCCTGTGCAGATTGTCCATGCGCAGGACCTCCTCGGGACGGGAAATCCACTTCACTTGAAACCCAATTCGTTCCAGGATAACAATGCACTGGTTGGCAAAAAAACCGTCGTCATCGATGAGAAGGATCCTTTTCATGGGCGTGCGATTTGGAGGGCTATTTCGGTGCGGCCATGGGCGGCCTTGGGAGGAAGAAGTGTGACTCGAGGTAATCTCGACAAAGAATGTTGAATGTCGTTGAAGCCGCGCCCGTCGCCCGGACTGGCCACAGGGTTCCCTTGCAGAGCGTCCGCTTCGTGGCCGGACAGTTCTCCATTGTTGGCGAAGACGAGGTTGATGCTGCTTTCGGATCGTCGTGCGGTGATTGTGAAAGGGTCCGCTCCGGGGTGTAATTCCTGGCATCGCCGGGCATTATCCCATAAATTCAAGAGTAACATAAAGGTGGGAACGAGCTCCACCAACGGGATGAAATTAGCCGCGTGATCCTCTACGTCGTCCAAGCCCAGAACCATCAACCGCGAAGGATCCCGGAATGCCTCGTGCAGGAGTCTGAGGAGGCTGGTGTATTTCGCAATCTTCTTCCTGTTCAGGAGAAGATGGTGCGGGCCCTGATCCGCGTTGAAGAGGATATCGATGGCGAAATCGCAAATTACCTGTTGATGTGCGAGTTCTCGCAATCGCGTTTGTGCTTCTTCCCAGTGCTGGTCGTCCAAGGCCATTTTTAGGAGCGCAACGGATTGTTGAATGCCGTTGTTTTGGACGAGGTGCTTGACTTGGAGCGTCTGTTCCCGTGCGGCGGCCCTTTCCTCGCGATAGCGGACAGCCTGGGTGTAAAGCTCCTCGGTGATGAGAGCCCCAAATTTGCTGAGCATCAGCCAAAGGATCTCCCAGGCGACTTTTAGTTTTTTGTCGCCCGAAATGGTTTCATCCAGAACGACAAAGGTGGAGAAGTGCACATTGATCGTCCCGACGGGGTGGTGGACGGTGGTGAGGAAACAGAAGCGGCCGAACCGATGGTCTGTCAGGAATGAGATCAGTTCCTCCAAGGTGGCCCGTTTAAACCCCGATTTCGGCCACGTCAGATCGCCGCTGCGACGGTAAATCTGCCGGGCGGGGTGGCGCGCGCGCTTGCCCGGGTGTGATGTTTTTCCGCTCAAGGGTTCCCCGCGTTGTTCCGCATCAAGGGCGAAGCCGGCGGTGCCGTATTCTCGAAGGAATTGGTCCAATAAACCATCTGGTTGCAGATAAGTCGGGTCGCCGAAAGAGAACGAAGCGGCGCGATACTCTGCCGACTGACTCGGATCCTGAAAGAAATAGAAAACGTCCATGGCGCGAACGCGACAACCGGCGGCGGCACCCAACTTTTCCGCGGCCTCTCGCAGGGTCTCCTCATTCAGCGCGTCCATGGAAACATCTTTATTTTTGCTGGTGGAACTTATCGACGAACTGCATCTGGAGGACGCGATCGATGTCGGGTTTGGATTTGAGGAAGCCAAGCTCAAGCATCACGTCGATCATGGCCTGCCAGGACGGCCGATCCGTGCTGAGGACCTTCCCTTCGTAACCTGCAAAGTAAGGGATGCCGGTCTTGAGGCCGGTCAGTTCCTTTCTTGCGTTGATCGATTTGTCGAACTCCTTGAGAGCGTCGATGGCGGTGGCCGGCTGGGCGAGTGCGGCCTCCCAGCCCTGGGCCATGGTGTTAATGAAGCGCTGGACCATTTCCGGTTGCTGATTGACGGTGTCGCGCTTGCAGAAATAGCAAAGCCCCTTGAACTGGATGCCGAGCTTCTTTGGTTCGATGAGCGTGTATTTGATGCCTTGGAGAGTGAGGTCCGACGTCTCGTCGTAAACAAACACAGGCCGAAGGTCGCAATCGTCCTGGGTAATGAAGGTCTTCAGGTCAAACGGAATGGGAACAGGGATGAAGTCTCGGCCGCGTTTCAATCCGGTCTTTTTTAGAAAGACTTCGTAGAGATATTGCATGTTTCCGCCGGGCAGTTCGCCGATGCGTTTACCGCGCACGTCGTCGATGGTCTTTATGCCTTTTTCCTCTTTGGCAAGCCACACCCCCGGGGAATCAAAGGTCGACAGTCCGATGATGACAAAATCGGCCCCTTTGTCATTGGCGACGAGAACGAGGTCGGCTCCGGCGACGCCGAAGGTATTCGTGCCGGACTGGACGAGCTTGATGGGGTCTACGGCGGGCCCGCCAGCTTCCAAGTTGAGCTTGATGCCGTTGCCTTTGGCAAAATCACGAGCGCCCAAGACTTCCCCGCTGAAAGAGCAGGAAGGAATCCAATTGAGCCGGACACTCGCGGAGGGTGTGGAGTCCTTGGTGCCGGCGGGAAAGAGGTATTGTTTACCGAGGAATCCAGCGACCGCCAGAATGGCGATGCCGGCAATAAGGAGAAGGATCTTTTTCATAATGATAGTTTCTTGGCGAGGAGGGTGAGGTACGGCGGAAAAAAGGGATTTGCTGTGCGGGCGCCGTAGTCGCCATCGCTGATTTCCTCAAGGGCGGAAAGCTGAAAGCCAGATTGAAGGACAGTGTTGACGATGTCGGAGATGCGCCAGTGGTAGTCGAAGAACTGGACTTCCTCGGTGGCGCTGCGCAGGCAGATGGGGAATAGGTGGTGCCGGTCGTTGTAATCGAAGGGGCGTGCGGGCGAGTAGGCGACGTAGTGTCCGGCAAAGGGGCGATCGCGGAAGCAAGGATGGCCTTCCACGATGAGCAGCGTGCCGCCTGCGCGGAGGCCGCGCTGGATGTTTTCCAGCACCTGCCGGAAGGCGGCTTCATCGGGAAGGCAGATGAGCACGAACGAAAGGACGGCGACGTCATACGATCCTGCGGGGATGGCATCGGCGCGCTCGTAGAGGTGCGTGACTGCGGCGTGTGATTTTTTCCCGGCCACACGGGCACTTTCAAGGTTGGGGTCGTAGAGCCCGATTTCGATGGATGGATCGAGCACGGATAGGAGGGCGCCATCGCCACAGCCATAGTCAAGCAAGCGCCGCGGAGCGAGACGCTGGATAATGCGGGCAAGGTGGGGATGCAGCGTTGTCTCCTCGGGTTCGTCCGCGCGAAAGACGGCTTTCACCTGGTCACTGTTCCAGAAGCTCGGTTCTGAGTTTGTAGGCATGCGACAGTCAAATACCCAGACCTGGCGTATACCATCGAGCGAAGATACGCTCAATCGCGATGACCAAGCCATAGAAGAAGCCCCCGAGGAGGCCGGTGAGGATGAGGGTGGACATCATCAATTCGGGCTCCAGGCGGAGGGCGCTGATGTAGAGATTCCGCCCCAGACCGACCGGGATGCCGGAAAATTCTGCGACGATCGCACCGATGACGGCCAAGGTAGCGCCGACGCGAAGGCCGGCGAAGAGGTGAGGCAGCGAAAGCGGGAAATAGGCGAGACGGATTTTGTCCCAGAGAGTGGCGCGATTGAGCGTGAGAAAATCGATCACCGCGCCGTCCAAATGACGGACACTGTAGGCAAAATTGACAAAAATGGGGAAATACGCGAGGAGCGCAGACATGACGACCACGGGGGCGAGACCGGACCCTAGGATGATGATCAGGAGCGGGGCGATCGTGATCAACGGAATGACCTGGAAGAGGATCATCACCGGGAGAAGCCATTGCAGCAAACGAGGGAGGACGATGCAGAGGAGCACCGTGGTGATGGCGGCCGCGGCCGCGAGGGCAAGTCCCAGAAACGATTCTGTCAGCGTCCGACCGGCGGCCGTGAGCAGATCGCCAGCGTTTTCGTTCATGTAGCGGACAACACGAGACGGACTGCTGATAAAGAGGCGAGTGGTCGCGTGACGATTGGCCACCAATTCCCAAAGAGAAATCAGGACCAGCCCTGCACTAAGATAAGGAAGTATCTTTTTCATTGATGAAGAGGTCGTGCAATTCACGAAACTCGCGTTGAAATCCACCTATCGGATCGGCGGTCGAGATTGGGGAGGCTGAATCTCGAATCACCATGTCGCGGATAAATTCGCCCGAATGGCCGAGGACGAGGATCCGATGGGAAAGAAGGAGGGCCTCCTGAATGTCATGCGTGACGAGGAGGGTGATCGCAGGGATCTCGGATTGGAGGGCAACCAGCTCACGATAGAGACGGAAACGCCACGCCACATCGAGCGCCGAGAATGGTTCATCGAGCAACAAGAGGCGGGGCTGCGGGGCGAGGGTGCGAGCCAGCGCGACCCTGGTCTTCATTCCTCCCGAAAGCTCGCGGGGGAGCCTGTCGCGATCTTTGCCCAAACCTATGCGTTCGATGAGGTATTCCGCGTAGGCAGGATCCGCGTTCCGTAATTCCAGCGGGAGACGGATATTCTCGGCGACCGTCAAATGAGGAAGGAGAGCAGGTTCTTGGAACATGAATCCCACTTCACCCGCTTCGAGAATCTTCACCGGAGGCCTTTGGTCGATCCGAATGTTTCCGGTAATCTGTTGCCCTTGGCGGGGGGGTAATCCGCTCAAGATTCGCAAGAAAGTAGACTTGCCGGTTCCCGACGTGCCCAGAAGGGTCACCGTCGCTTTATTTTCCACCGTCAGATTTAGATCGCGCAAGATTCTCCGGCCATCATACCCAGCGGTCAGGTTGGTGATTTCAATGCGCATCTTTCGGCTGAAGGTAATTGCCCGAGCGGACGGGGGAAAGGGCAGTCCAGTGATCGACAGCATTTCAGCGTAAGCTTAAGCTCGACTTTCAATTAAAAGTCGCAACTTAATTCCATGGATGAGCTCTCCTTCAATCCAAAAGTTAATGACCTATCACGTAGCAAGCCGGATGCCGTGCTGGGAAAGTCCGCCTTTCAGGTGGCGCTCCAGCCGCGGGACCTGAGACGCCTCCGGGCAGCTTGGATGGAAGTGGCTCAGTTGGCATCCACCCACCAGCACGGCATTCTGATTTTGGAGGAACCTGAATTCAA
>JBGTDO010000120.1:0-41926 GCA_041748235.1 Akkermansiaceae bacterium
ATATCCTCAGCGATTGGAAAAAAAAGCACCACTGGACCGGACCAAACCGTCAGCACTTTCTCTGCGCTTCCCTCGGCTCGTTGGCCAACAACCTCGGCACGATCAACGGCCGCCTGATCATTCGTCAGGGCGCCGCCGTCACCGCCCTCCGCCAGCTGATCAAAGACAGCGGCGCCACCGCTCTCCATTTTAACAAAGATCCGGATCCGTTTGGAAAATCCACCGAGAACGCCGTTACCGCCATGTGTCGTGAAATCGGCGTCGAGTGCCACGGCCACGATGACATCGCTCTGCATCACCCGGATCAAGTTCTGACTCTTGATGAGAAACCTTACCGCGTCTTCACCCCCTACTCCAGAAAGTGGATGAGTCTACCCAAGCCGACGCCCCTACCGAAGCCAGCCGCTCTGGACACTCCCAGCCACATCACAAGCCTGCCCCTCCCCACCCTCTCCCACTGGAACCTTCCGCTCCCCTCCGCCGACCTACCCGAGGCGGGCGAACGAGCCGCACGCGACCGCATGAAACTTGCCGTTTCATCCAAGATCCAGGTTTACAAGGATCTGCGTGACACCCCTTCCGCCTCCGGCACTTCCCGTCTCTCCCAGGATCTGCGCCTTGGTCTCATCTCCATCCGCACCCTGTTCCATGAAACGATCAGAAGTCGTTCGAAGGCCAGCTCCTCAGCTATCCCCAGCATAGATGTCTTCATCAAGGAACTCGCGTGGCGGGAGTTCTACTTCTCAATCCTCCACCACCACCCGAACGTCCTTCATGAGGAGTTCAATCCCGACTGGCGCGGCCTCCCATGGCACGAACCCGGGAACACCTTCGAGCTGTGGAAACAAGGCCGCACCGGCTTCCCCCTCGTCGATGCCGGGATGCGTCAGATGCTGGCAACAGGTTTCATGCACAACCGCCTCCGCATGATCACCGCCATGTTTTTCACCAAAGACCTGCACCTCGATTGGAAGCTCGGCGAGTCATGGTTCATGCAAAACCTGACCGACGGTGAAATTGCATCCAACAACGGCGGCTGGCAATGGTCCGCAGGCACCGGTGCCGATGCCGCGCCTTACTTCCGCATCCAGAACCCCTGGACGCAAACCGCCCGATACGATCCCCTCGGCCTCTACATCAAGAAATGGGTCCCGGAACTAGGCGACGTCCACCCCACGCACTTCCAAAAACCTCCGACGGATAGCCGCCCCCTCGCCCCCGGCTACCCCCTCCCCTGCCTCGATCACCGGGCCGAACGTGAGGTGACACTGACCATCTTCAAAAAGCACCGGAGCGGCAGGTAGCCACGGATCACCGGAGCCGAGGGGCCTTGTCGCAGCGCTTCAGTAGGAAGTCGCTGCAGCGGGATCACCCACCTCCGTTATCTTCTCTGCCTGCCGGAATCTCCGGACAAAAGGCTTCTAGGCCTCTGCTTATACGCGTAAAATCCACCATGCGCTTCGCCATCTGCAACGAAACTTTCAGAGACCAAGACTTTGCCAGCTCATGTGCCGAGGCCGCGCGCCATGGCTATACAGGACTTGAGATCGCCCCGTTTACCCTGGGCAATCCCTCAATGCTCACCACCGCAGATGCGGAAAAGCTGGGCGCGACCGTGCGGGACCACGGCCTTGAGATGGTTGGCTTCCACTGGTTGCTAGCCAAGACCGATGGCTATCACCTTACCTATCCCGATATCGCCACCCAGCAGCGCACCTTCAACTACGCCCGCCACCTCGCAGAACTCTGCTCCGCAATGGGCGGCAGCATCATGGTCTGGGGCAGCCCTCAGCAGCGCTCTCTCCATCCCTCGTGGTCGCTTGCCGAAGCGGAATCCAACGTCATCGATTTCTTCCAGCGCCTTTCCCCGCACTTGGCCGCCGCAGATGTCACCGTGGCTTTTGAATTCCTTGGCCCTTCTGAAACGAACTTCATCAACACGGCTGCGGAAACCATCGTCCTCCTCGAAAAAATCGACTCTCCGAACGTGCGCCTTCATCTGGATGTCAAAGCCATGGCAGCTGACTCCAAACCCATTCCGGATATCGTGCGCGATTCCCTGCCTTGGACCGCACATTTCCACGCCAACGACCCCAACCTCCGCGGACCCGGCATGGGCGAGATCGATTTCCCTGCCGTCGCCGCCGAGCTCATCAACGGCGGCTACGATAAATGGGTCTCCGTCGAGGTCTTCGACACCAACGTCAGCCCCGACACCCTCGCGGCGGAAAGCATGGCGAATTTGCGCGCCGCATTCCGCTAGAAAAGAGTTTGCGTGGGAGGCTCACGCAACCGCGTGGAAACCCCGCGCAAGCGCTTCGAGAGCCCACGGCTCGCGAGTTATCGTCTTCCCCTCGCCCACCGCGACGCGGTGATTTTACGCCCTTACGCCTCCGGCAGCGGCTTGCCCTTCGTTTCGGGGAGCAGCGGCAGGACGGCGATGCCGAGGAGGAAGATGACGCACATGATGGAGGCGGAGTCGCGGAAGGCATCGATCTTCGCGGTCATCCTTGCGGACTCGACGACGGCGGCGGTGGCATCGCTACCCAGCGCGGCGACGGCGGAGGACTCCGCCTTTTTCGCGAGGCCGGCCGCCATGACGCCGAGCGTGAACGGGCCGGTGGCGGCGAGGTAGCGGCCGACGTTGTAGCAGAAGGAGACGCCGGTGGAGCGCAGGTGTGTGGGGAAAAGCTCCGGCAGGTAGATGGAGAACCCGGCAAACACGGAGAGCTGGAAGAAGCCCATCAGCGGAGCCATCCACACGATGTCGTGGCGGGTGTTGAGCGTTTGAAAAACGAAAACCGTGACGATCAGCGCGCCGAAGTAAAAGAACGCGAAGGCTTTTTTCCGGCCGAACTTCTCCGTGAAACGAGTGAAGGCCATCATGCCGCCGAACGCGCCGACATTGAAGCAGAGCAGGTTGATGGACATCCACATCTGCTTGCCCTTCGTCACCTCCGCCGCAGAGCCGCCGGCGTCCCTGAGGTTGCGCGCGATGATATCGCCCACCATGTCGCTGGAGAAAACGCCAATTCCCCACAGGCCGACGACACCCGCGCAGGAAAGCAGCATACCTAGCAGCGCATGCCGCCGCCATACGGGGTGGCTGAAGAGCTCCCGGTAGGAACCGGACTTCCGCCCCTCGGCCCGCGCCTTGTCACGGGCGGCGATCCATGTTTCCGGCTCCTTGAGCTTTATCTGGATAGAGGCGACCAGCAGCGCCGGAGCCGCGCCGATCACAAACAGCCATTTCCAATACCCAGGGCCGAAGTCCCCCATCGCGATCGTCAGCCCGATCAATCCGGCGGTGACATTTCCGACTGCGGAGAACGATTGCAGCACGCCCAGGGCGCGTGGGCGGATGTGGTTTGGCAGGGTGTCCGCCACCAGGGCAACGGAAAGGCCGAACACGCCGCCGACGCCGAGTCCGGTGATGAACCGGTAGATTGCGAAGTCCGTGAAGCCGGTCGAAAGCGCAGAGAGGCCCGTGGCTATTGAATAGAGGGCGACCGTCGTCGCGAGCATCTTGGCGCGGCCGTAGCGGTCGCCGAGGGAGCCGAAGATCATTCCGCCGGTGGCCCAGCCGATGACAAAGATTGAGGTGGCGAGCCCGCCGTAATACTTGGGATCCTGTCCGGGCTCGAGCAAATCGGCCATGGCAGGGCTGCGGGCGAGGTTGAAGAGCTGCTGGTCAAGGCAATCGAAAAGCCAAGCCAGAGTGGCCACGATGAAAACGAAACGCTGGTAAGGCAGGAGCTGACCCCACCAGCCGGTGGCGTTCCTGTGTGAATCTGGGGTTTGGTCTGACATGCTTTAAGTGGGTTGAAACCTCAGGCACTCCATCGTCACATGCCGCCTCCGGCAAGATCTATTTCTATTCGCCAAAGCCTCCGCCTCTTTTACCTGCCGTTCCACCGTTCCCTGCCCGGGGGAATGAAGATGCCCTCCCTCGCGATCTGCCTGCCATCAAGGGCAAAACCGCCTTTTCCCTCTAACACACGTTGGGCGATCCGGAAGCATTTCCAAGCGCGTGCGATGCGGACTTCCCGCCGCGGGCCGCTCATCCGCGTGGCGAGGTGCTGGAAGTGGCGGACCGGATTGCCTAGAAACCCCGCAGATCCGTCCGAAGCGCGCTCCAGGATCCACTCCAGCGCCGCGTAGGGCCACGGCCATATTTCCAAGATAAGGTCGTTGTCTGGCAGGTCGGCGGAAAGTGCCTTGTTCAGCTGGAGGATCGCCTGCGCCGGTTTTCCCTCCAGCCACAGGCCCTGCGCATACTTCAGCGCATCGAGATAAAACGCACTGCCCCGATGCGCGCCGTGCCGCCGTGTTATCTCCGGACTGACCTCTCCGTCAGGCATTGGTAAAAACGGGCAGGGCTCCATGCACCCACTAAACACCCTCCACTCACTGAGAACAACGCTGGACAGCAAACGCAAGAACCGCAAACCTCCCGCCGCTATGAGCAACCGTCTTGAAGGAAAAGTTCTTGTCGCCCAAGGAGGCGGCCCCACCCCGGTCATCAATCAGAGCGTCGTCGGCGTCGCCCTCGAAGCCCGCAAATTTTCACAGGTCACCTCCATCTACGGAGCCGTCCACGGCGTCAGTGGCATCATCAACGAGGAATTTGTCGATCTCACTCGCGAGACCACCCACAACCTCGAGCAGGTCGCCGGCACCCCGTCCTCCGGCCTCCTTTCCACCCGCGACAAACCCGATGAAGAATACTGCGCCCGCATGTTCAAGGTCATGCAGGCCCATGGCATCCGCTACTTCTTCTACGTCGGCGGCAATGACTCCTCCGACACCGTCCGCATCGTCAACGAGCAAGCCGAGGCCGCCAATTACGAGCTGCGCGCCATTCACATCCCCAAAACGATCGACAACGATCTCATGGAAAACGACCACTGCCCCGGCTTCGGCTCGGCCGCACGTTTCGTCGCCCAGGCCTTCATGGGCGTGAACCTCGACAACCGCGCTCTTCGCGGCGTTTACATCGGCTGCATCATGGGCCGCCACGCCGGCTTCCTCACTGCCTCCGCCGCGCTCGCGCAAAAATACGTCGATGATGGCCCGCACCTCGTCTACGTGCCGGAGCGCCACTTCAACACCGAGCAACTCCTCGCCGATGTCGACCGCGTCTACTCCAAGCACGGCCTCTGCACCATCGCCGTTTCCGAAGGCATCTCAGACGCCGATGGCACTCCCATGATCGTCAAGCTGCTCGGCAAGGAAGAGCGCGATTCCCACGGCAACGTCCAGCTCTCCGGCACTGGCGCTCTCGGCGACCTCCTTGCAGACACCATCCGTGACGGCCTGAAAATCAAGCGCGTCCGCTCCGACACCTTCGGCTACCTCCAGCGCTCCTTCATGGGCATCCAATCCGATCGTGACGCACGCGAGGCACGCGAAGTCGGCGAGAAAGCTGTCCAGTTCGCCATGTGGGACAACGTCGACGGCTCTGTCGCGATCAAGCGCCCGGTGCTCGACTACAGCGTCGATTACGAACTCGTCGACATCAAAAAAGTCGCAGGGAAAACGCGCCACATGCCCGACAACTTCATCAACGAAGCAGGCAACGGCGTAACCCAGGACTTCCTGAACTACTGCCGCCCGCTGCTCGGCTCAGACCTTCCTGAGCCTCACCGCCTCCGCGCACCGGTCGTTCCGAAGATTCTCAACGTCTAGGCTGCTTCCAAGAATTCTTCAAATAGAGACGGCGGGCTTCGGCCCGCCGTTTGTATTCCATCCCCTGCCGTATGCTAAAGGGTCATTTCAACGAAACATCCGCAGGAGCCGCCGTGATCGCCTCCCAGTCCCGGATCGTGATTATCTCCACCTCCCCCTGCAACTGCATCACCAGCTTTCCACCCTCGCGCGATTCAGCGCTTTGGATCGTGTTCAACTCGGACCGCAACAGCACCGGATAGAGTAGGGAAAGCCACACTTTGCCGCTCTCGATCGTCATCTGCGCCTTGATGGTTTCACCCGTTGGTCCGGCCACATCGCTTAACTGAAGATTCCCTGATACATCAAAAACTGCGCAGGGATGACCGTGAACACCCTCAATCCCGGTGAAAACCATGTCCACCGATCCCCCGGCGACTCCGTCGAAAACGAGGTTCAAGGTCGGGCCGGAGAGCTTCATCGGATCACCTGCCTTGAGACGTTTGCTTCCGAACCATCGCGGCCGTGGACCGAGCCCGTTCTCCACAAATGTTTTCGAGATTTCCGTCTCAAGATCCTTGCCCCAGGCCATCGTCGCAAATTCGGGGGAGCGCACGGACTTCCACTCCTGCCCGTTATATTTGAAATCCACCACCTTTCCACGCATCCGATCCTCCACCCGGTCATTGTTTTCGAGAATCGGCGCGCCTCCCTCCTTCGCCGCTTCCTCAAGTTTGACTTTGGCGGCCACCTCCGCAGGCGAGAGCGTCCGCTCCATTACTTTTTCCTTAAGCGTCAGGCGCAAAGCACCTCCGACCTTGTGGTATTCGGTCACCTCGTCCGTCCGATATGACAAAGTGGCATTTCCCTCACCGAAAGGCGATTTACCAGCGTATCTTACCTTTTTGAACTCATGGATGTCCCACACGCTGACCTTGAGATCCGCCGGAAAAGGCAAATCCCGGCGGAATGCGTAGCCTTTCTCGTTCACATCCACGAGCTTCTTGAGCTCCGGATCGATCTCAATTCCAGGGCCACTGTGATCCTGATCGCGGAAATCGACCACCATACTTTTGACTGCGTCCGGAGATTTTAGGTAGCCCAGCTTCGTCGCCATCGCCTTGGAGGCGTCGTAGGTGAGCACCATCCCCGTGAGCACGAGGAGGTGAAATCCAACAGAGAGAAGCTGCTTCGTAGACTTTTTCATATACCGATAGGGCCCTTCGCAAGGCACGGTAATCAACCGATCCGTATTTTAACAGCTTGTTTTTCGAAACAGAAAGCCCCCGGTGGGAAAATCCACCGGAGGCTCTAAAATCAGAAGATACTAACGCCTGTCCGCCTACTGGCCGGATGGTTGTGGCATCGGGAAGGCACCTTCCGGAGCTGCCGGCGCGTCTTTGATCTCCTCAAGTTCGAGCTCGAAAATCAAAGTACTGTTAGGTTCGATCTCAGCGCTGCGGCGCTCAGCCCCATACGCAAGCTCGCTCGGGATAAAGAGCTTCCACTTCGCGCCGACCGGCATCGTGGTGAGAGCCTCCTTGAAGCCCTCGATCACCTGCAGCGTCATCGGCACAGGCGAACCTTCAGGTGAAGCATCAAACTCCGTACCATCGACCAAGGTCCCCTTGTAGTTCACCATGAACTGCTTGTTGCTCTCCTCGCCTTCTTTGGGTGCCACATATTTCTCTTCGCCGCCCTTCTCAAGCACTTCATACTGGAGACCGCTCGGAAGTGTGACAACGCCCTCACGCTTCGCGTTTTCCTCCAGAAACTTCTTACCGGCTTCGAGGTTGGCTTCGGCCGCCTCTTTCTCCCGCTGCTGGAGAGTCTCGCCAAGCGCCGTCATTGCGGCTTGCAGGCGGGCTTCTTCAATCTCCGGCTTCTCGCTCTTGGCGGCGGTGGTGAAGCCCTTGATGAAAGTGTCGATATCTAGGTCGTCAAGAGTCACTCCGAAACGACCGAACTCCTGCGCGAAGCTTCCGCCCGTCCGATAGCCAAGTGCATAGGAGGCATCGCTTTTCGCTTCAGCCGGATTGACTGGCGCGGCTGGAGCGGCCTCGGCCTCGGCCTCAACTGCGGCCTCTTTGGCTTTGTCTTCGTCTTTGGCTGGGGCGGCATCGGCCTTGACAGGAGTTTCTTTTTCCTTAGGAGCCTCTTTCTCTTTTGAGGCGTCTTGGGCGACTGCGAAGCTGGAGGCGGTGATGGCAATCAAGCCCATCCGTGCGGCACTTTCTAGTAATGAATTTCTCATGGTTGTTTCTGGGGTGTCCGCGCACCCTAGAAGCACCTTTCGCCCCTGTCCAGAACGGCTTTCGGGCAATTCCGGGAAGCCACTACAGGAAAATCCGACCCAGCCCCGGCAGCTTCATTCCCGCCTTTTCGTAAAGCAGGACCCTCAGTTTCTCCACCACCCGCCGGGCCGCCAGGCTGTCGCGACAAAGCGCCCGCAGCACCATCACGCCGCCGCCCTCTAACAGCCCGTGACCCATGTAAACATCCTCTCCCCCCAGTGCGTCCACCTCCGCCGTCGGCCAGGATCCTAACATCTTTCCCGCCACATACACCGATACGTAATGCCCGGCCTCAAACATGGCGGTGATTCCCTCTGGCCCACCGCCTTTCATCTCATAACGCTCCCGTGCCACCAGCCGCCCCCCGATCCTAATGTCAAGCTCCCACCGCAATCGCTCGTATGCGAAGATCTCACCCCTCGCAACGCGCCCCGGCGATATCCAATCGATAAACAACAGTCCTCCCCCTTCCTCCAGATCGATCGAAGTTCGTTGCTCGTAATTCGCCCCCGCGTGAGGAATGAAAGACTCCGGGATCCACTCCAGAAATCCCCCCGCTGCCACGGAAAATTTCTGCTCATTCACCGCCGGCCCCGCCGAGCGCGTGCGGAACACACGCGAAGAGCTCGGCGTGCTCATCACCAGCCTCGCCCCCTCCCCCACAGATATTTCACTTACCAGCCTATCGCCGTCGAAGAAGCCCGCCGTCGGGTTCACCACCGTTACCACCAGCGAACCGCCATCCACATGCGCTTTGCTGAGGTGCACCGGCGCACGGAAGTCCTGCTCCGCCAGATACGGCACCCCGTCCTCCCGCACCTCACAGCGCAGCAGCAAATGACCGCTGACCGAATTTCCCGTCAGCTCCATCAGACAAACAAATAGTCGTGCTTCAACCACCCCAGCAGCTCGTCCTTGCCCTTCTCCGATTTTAGATCAGCAAAAATCACCGGTCTCTCCCCGCGCTGCATCTTCGCGTCCCGCGCCATCACATCCAGATCAGCACCAACATACGGAGCCAACTCGATCTTGTTCACCAGCAGCAGATCGCTTGTCCGGATCGCCGGCCCACCCTTGCGCGGGATCTTGTCCCCCTCCGCAACATCGATCACATAAATATACGCGTCCACCAGCTCCGGGGAAAACGTCGCCGAGAGATTGTCCCCACCGCTCTCAATCAGAATCAGCTTCAGATCCGGATGCCGCTTTTCCAGATCCACCACCGCCGCCATGTTCATACTCGTGTCATCGCGGATCGCCGTGTGCGGACAGCCGCCGGTCTCGACACCAATCACCCGATCCGCCGGCAGCACGTTTGCCCGCAGAAGAAACTCCGCGTCCTCCCGCGTGTAAATATCGTTCGTGATCACCGCCAGCGATACCTCGTCCTTCAGCCACTCGCTCAGCCGCAGCACGCACATCGTTTTCCCAGAGCCCACGGGCCCGCCGACACCCAGCCGGAATGGCCGCTTCTTGCTATTAGGAGATGAAAAGTCGTTCATGAGCGGAAGCATGTTTCAAAGACGCGATCTCCAGCAACGGATTAAAAAAACCATCCACCTCCCGCTCCACCGCCGCATCAATCTCTTCCCCCAGCCGCCCCAGCACGCGGTATGCGATCCCCTGGCAAGCCGTCTGCCCGATCCGGATCAACTTCATCGAAGCCGCCGTCCCCGCCACCACCGCCTGGAAGGCAAAAGCTCGCGCCGCCTGTCCCAACGGCACACCCCGCAGCTCCAGCGCCGTCACCACCAGATGATGACTGCGCGGGCACACCGCCCGATGCCCCCTCACCAGCTCCGAGCCATCTAGCTGGCACAGCAGATCCAGCCGTTGCGAACCCACCCGACGGCTCGCGTCCCGCAGCTCCATCGCGATCCTCCACGCATCCAGCTCCAAATCCAACCCCACCAAAGCAGCCCCATCACCCGCCGCCGCCGCCGCATGCGCCTTCGCAAAAAATGGCAGCTCAAAAATAAGTACATTCGGCACCACCTGCTTTTCCAAAAACCTTTCCAAACCCTCCGCATCTCTAACGACCCCCGCCCTCACCAGCTCCTCCAGTCCATACGAGTGCGCGTAGCTCCCCGAGGGATACGCCGTATCATTCGCCTGCAGCAACCACATCCACGCGTCCTTCATCCCGCTGTTAGGTCAGGCATGTGCCACCGCCTTCATCGGCGTGAACACTACCTCCGGCTCCGTAAAATCCCATTCCTCCCTCTCCAGCAGCTGCTTCATCGCCTCGTCATGAAGCACGCGCAATGCCGACTCCAGCACCTGTGCCGGAAGATGCAAATTTCCCACCTTCCACCCCACCAGCGCCCCATGCGCCGCATTGTGGAACGGCACCTCGTAAACCACCTCCGGCAGCTGCCTGACCACGTAATCCTTTGCCCCCTCCTGAAAAATCACGCAGCCATCCACCAATCGGCTCTCCAGATCGAAGCCAAACTCCACCCCGTCCTCCGCCACGCCGCGCCACCGCCGCTTCAAAAACTTCCGCCTCTCCACCGCCAGCTCCACTCTACGATCCCCCGTCTTCTCAGAAGATTCAGCCACCATCTTCTCAATCAAGTGCATGTGGAACGCCTAAAGGTCTCCCGCGACGACAGCCAGAAGAAATGAAGAAGGCATACCAGAGCTTCAAGGAAGCGCAGTACATCCTTGATTGTTGGTTGCTCATGGAATACAAGTATCCCATGATTACTACAGTTACCGGCAAAAATCAGATCACTATCCCGGCGACCATCGCAAACCGTATAGGCCTTAAGAGCGGGTCTAGGATTGAGTGGAAGCTCTCGTCGAAGAGCGATGAAATACGCTGCATTGTTCTGCCAGAACCATCCGTCATCGCGGCCGGTTTGCGAGGTGCTGGCAAGCGGTTTCTCAAGGCCGGAGCGAACCCAAATACCGCCTTGCTCGCCGAGCGATCGGCTGACGAATCGAACCGCTCCAGCCATCTCGAATGACTCATCTACTCGATACCTCCGCCATCCTCGCCCATTATCTGGATGAACCGGGTGCCGACGAAGTAAATAGCCTGCTTGCAAAAGGTGCCGGTGCCGTTGCTCTAGCGGCTCCTTCGTGGGTGGAGCTCGATATGCGGCTGCGCGAACTGGTGTCCGAGGAAAAAGCGCGCAATCACGCATTCCTGCAATACACCACAAGCCTCACCACCCTTCTTCCCGTGAACGCTGAATCTTGCCTTGCGGCGATCCGCTTCCGAAACGCCGCACCAGCCCGCCTGCCTCTAGCTGACGCTCTCATCGCCGGAGTCGCGGACGCGGCAGGTCTCATCCTCGTGCATCGGGACCCGCACTTCGACACCATTCCCGGCCTCAAGGTCCTCCGCCTCCCCAGCAAGCACTAACTCCCCCACTTCGGCGAACGACTTCCGGAAACGTGTTTTGCTCCCTCCCCGCCTTTTGCGCACGTAAAACTCGTCTCCTCCACACTCGCCGCTGATGCTCATGATCCCAGCGTAGAATTCACCGAACAGGCTCCACCAGCAAAGCTGGCGATGAGATAGCGCCGCGTTTCATCAAGCCGGGTCACACAGAGATGTTGCACTATCCACCACAGCTCCCAAATGAGCCCTTCGCAGACACTCCAGCAACACGCGGCAATCAGCCAACGCTCTGTGCGCCCCGCCTCCGTTCACCTGCATCGCCTCCGCTAGCACCGGCAGACCATAACCCTTTCTGCCGGGGAGCAGTTTCTTAAATACTGGAATTGAGCACTCCAGCGGGAACCGGAAGGACCTGCGCGTCCGTTGAGCAAATGCATCGAGAAACCGCCGATCAAAAGTCGCGTTGTGAGCGAAAACCTCCTGTTCCGCCACGAATCCCCAGATCTCGTCTAGGACGCATGGTAGGGGCTGCCCCTCCCTCACCAGCAAGTTATCGGTGATGCCGGTTATCTCGGTAATTCTCCACGGCACCAATCCCGATATTCGCACCAACCGGCTGATTTCATCCTCAATCTCAAATCGATCATTCACCCGGATCACCGCAATCTCGGTGATCTCATGATAGTCGGTGGAGAATCCGGTTGTCTCAATGTCCAGCAGGCACAGCGTACGATTTCCAAAGGGAGAGCTAATTATTTGATTTTTTTGTTAGATATGTTTCAGCCATTTGAGCGACCTCCTCCCGCACCATCTCGCGCAGCTGCTCCGGTGCGACCACCGCAGCCGCGCCTCCGAACCGAAGTGTCCAGCTTTTCACCTCCACCAACTCGCTTAAGCGAAAATGCACCCGCACCAGATCCGGCTCCAGTTCTTCGATTGTTTGACTTGGATGCCACCGCCGCTCTAATGCGATGCGAGCCCAGTAACCGGTGATCGCCACGCACACCTCATGCAGCGGCCCATTCGTTTCGTAGGGCGTCCAAATCCCGAATGCGTGCCGGTAGTGATCGACAAACTCCGGAGCCATGAATCCCTCGGGCGCGGCCTTCGGCGTGACCTCCGATACCCGTGGCAGTGCATACACCTTCTGCCCTCCCCGCTCGAGGTCCGTGGCCGCCAAGTACCAGCAGCCGTCCCGTTGTAGCAAACGGTGCGGATACACCTCAACGGAGAACGCATGATCTTCCTCCAGCCTCCGGTATTCGATCCGCACCGGTCGACTTTGGAGAATTGCCAACGTCAACCGGCCCTGTATGTCGAAATACTCCGCTGATTCGTCCGATGTCGGCCGCCAGTCGATCCTACCTTTGAGCAACTCCCAACGCATTCCACCGAGATCGTCGGAATTTCGGCACACGCACAGCAACTCCTTCCTCACCGCCATTCCTATCTCCGTACTCCCCAGCACTTGCAGCGCCTCCAGCGCCAGCGCCACCGCCGCGATCTCCGCATGCGAGGAGATCCGCGTCTCCGCGACCGAAGGCTCTCGCAGCCAATATCCCAACTTCCCCGATTCCACCGGCCAGCCTTCCACGTCGCGCAAATGCTCCACACACCTACGCACAGTGCGTTCACTGCATTCCATATTGGCAGCCATGGCCTCCGCTGTGACGCGGCGTCCGCTGCGGAGGTGGGACTTTACTGCCAATAGGTGGTGTGTTTTCGGCATTTTGGGAAATGGTGGGTTCGGGAGGTTTTCGAACAGCAGTGGCTCCTACTCGAATCGACATTCTCATCCGTAATCACGGACAAAATCTGTCCGGGATCGAAAAATTCCGCAACCCTTCTCCTCGCGCATCAACTCGGATCGATCCCGTAGAAACGGCAAACCAGCAAACACTCACGGCTGACAAGCGAACGTGCAACCCGTCGATTCTCCGTCCGCATTCCATCCACGCAGCCAACAGCGCGCGGGCATGGAAGAACGCCTCCAACATCGGCCCGTCTCCTCCTCCCAGCGCTCGTTGCTCGCGAGCGAAAAAGTCCTGCTGGTCCCCCGCCGGATCAGTGCCCGAAACTCCGGTCTCCCCTCCCTCTCCGCCTGCACCCCCAGCAACGCATCTGCCATCGAATAGAACCGCAAAAGCCACCCCGCCACCCGCAAATCCGTCTCCGCCAGCAACGCCTCAAGCGCAGAAAGCCGCTCCTTGAATTGTCGGAGGAGGAGGTGTTCGAGGTCCTCATCCATAAGTGACAAAGTGGGAACGCTCCTGAGGGAGTATTCCTGTCCTACGCCCCAAAGGGTTGGGGCAGAAATTCAACCCGAGCATGATCCTTGCCTCAGGCGATAAATGCCTCCTTCTTCAATCAGTCTCCGGCTAAGTCGGATTGTCTGCTCATCAATCAAGAGCTGGAAGGTGGCTACATCGTCTAGATCCCATCTAGGTTTCTTGATGAGCCGATTCCAAGGCTCCACATCTGAAACAAGGTCATCAGCCTCGTGCTCGCCAGCGCCCTTGCTGCGATTCCTTGATGCGTCAAGCCATCCAAGATTGCCAAGCGAGTTCCCGACTGATCCTCGAAACTCGTAGAAGTTATTTTTATCCTCAAAAGACAACCTGTTATTGCGGGTGCGCCAATCGAACCCGAAAACCGAGCTGGGAATCCTGTGGTCGAGATCAATGGGTAAATCCTCATCTCGATCTGAAGTGGGATCAAAATAGGAATAGGACTCTGACAGCTGCTTCCGCTGGAGCCAGAGGAGTGCTCTCTTTTTCAATTCGGGATGTCCGGAGAGCATCTGCATTGCAAGACCAGTTGGACGCTCTTGATCAACATTAAGAATCGCGAAGCGCTCGGCCCAATCTCGTAATACCCCGTGATCTAGATGATTGAGTTCCCTTTCGAGGCCATCAAACTGAATGGGCATCGGAAACGGGCGAGCAATCGCACCTTTCTCGAATTGTTCGACCCAAGCGGGCAAGGCACTGGCGAGATCCTGTGGCGGGTTTTTGATATATTTGCTAAATACGTGATCCGCGGCCTTGGTACTGTCGGCAACGAAAAGCAGCCAGTGGAGGGCGAATGCGGCCAGAAGATCACGATCACCTTCCTTCGGCACATCGGCTAGCAGCAAAAGCACATCGACCAGTTCATGCGGCATCCTGGCCAGTAACATCACCGGGAGCCCATTCGGGTTGCACTCGGGGTCATAGACGAGGCGCTCCCGAATTTCCTCGAGCGACTTCCTCAAGCCGCCGGTTCCGGATGCGGGGATCAACGCGGAGAATGCTTCCTCGACTTCTGGGAGCTGTTTGAGCCGGGAAACCAAGGCGGGTATGGGTCGGCTGTAGTGCTCCCAAGGGTTGTCAGGCCTCCAAGCCGATTTGACTTTGGCCACGCGAGTTGCTCCGAGAACCAAATGGACCTCGCTGGCCAAGCGGCCTGCTTGGCCCTCCATGATATCGTTCATCCTGTCATGGACATATGGATAGTGATGTTTGATGATCGAGTAAGTCATTTCGTCCTGGCTCAGAGGAGTTCCGCCCTGACCGAGGCGGCTGAAGAACCGTAAATATTCCGAGTCTTCAGCCAGCACACGCTCATCAAGCCGCTGGAATAGGATCGGCTGCTTCAGCGCCTTATCCAGTGCCACCAAGAAATCCATGACGTGGTTTTCGGCAAGGCCAGGGTCAGTCGCAAGCAGCTGCTGCTTGGCAACGTCGAGGTCATCTGAACCGACCATTTTTATCACTTCATCGAAGGGCACAGCGAACCCGGCCCCAATAATATATTCGCCCCCCCTCCACCCGAAGGCGGAGGCCGAGTCGAACCTGTCACCGTCACCGTGGTCTTTAGTCCACATCTCAATCATTTTCCTCCGCTCCCCAAAGGAAGGCTTCTCATTCGGGAATGGAGCTCGGTATCCAAACGGCTGCCCACTGCTACTGATGCGGAGCTGGAAACGGAGTCCGGATGCAGGGGCTGGTTGTTCTTTCAGATCGACCCACAATCGCAATTTTCCGGCAAGTTTCCCCACGCCATGGCCCAACAGCAATGAGCTGAGGCGCTGTTGGCCATCGAAGAGCTGGAAATCACCGGCGCTCATTTCCCGGGTTTGGCCATCGAAAGTCCTCGCGTGACCGGCTCGCCGGTGAACCAACATTAGTCCGGCTGGGTAGCCTCGGAGCAAGCTATCCCAGTAATTGACGATCTGAGAGTTTCTCCAAACCAAGGACCGTTGGATGGGAGGAAGCAGCAGCCGCCCTTCCTCGGCTTCCAATCCTTGATTCCACGTGACGACTCGGTGAGTCGGTATTGAAGCGACATCCTGGTGTTCAAAGGGATTGAATGCCATAATAAGTAATAGTTGTTTGAGTCTTGTGAATTCCTACCCAATGCTCCCTTACACAGCCGGCTCGTGCTTACCCTTGTTCGCGCC
The DNA here is from genome assembly GCA_041748235.1 of Akkermansiaceae bacterium. Taxonomy (GTDB): domain Bacteria; phylum Verrucomicrobiota; class Verrucomicrobiia; order Verrucomicrobiales; family Akkermansiaceae; genus Luteolibacter. The sequence goes on from JBGTDO010000120.1 coordinate 15,755, forward strand.
ATTTGGGTGGCGGTGGCAGGACGAAGAGGTGAGGACGGTGATGCTAGGGCGGTCGGTGCCGCAGTGGCGGCAGGTGTAGCGGGATTTCGTGCTTCCTTCGTAGAGGGTGTGCTTACCCTTGTTCGCACCATCGGGATGACGGTGGCAAGAGCTGGAGGTGAGCACGGAAACGCTTGGGCGGCTGACGCCGCAATATTTGCAGTAGTAGGACATAGGATTTAGGACGGATATTTATGAGTTTATTTATTTACACAAGATTTAATTGTTAGATGCGTCGGATTTTCCGAACTTACTTACCGATCATTTTTCACCTGCTCTCGGCGGGGGCCCGGCCAAGCTGGATATCGTCCCGAGAACGATCCGAATCGATGCACGTGTTCGCGGGGTGAGTTCTTGATCCACCAGATCGTCCTCCTTGAGTCTCTCGATCAGTCCATAGTCGAGGTGATTGAAACGGGTTTCGATCCGACAAGTCCCTTCCACGGTGAGATCGAGCGCAATGTTATCAAGGTATTCGCGTATGTGTCGATCCTGCTTGCTCGTCTCATCGGAGCAGAGAGCCACCGCCTCGATCTTCGAGGGGTTTTCGTGGAACAGGTCCGGCAATTCGGTGAGCATCGTCACGAAATCACTGTTGATACTGGCTTGGCTGGGGGGCATCGACAGAACCATATAGCCATCGAGCTGCCGATGCCGTTGCATGAGCCGGGCAAATCGTTCTTTTGCAGTGGCGATGGCAGTCCGCAATTGAAAAATATCGAGGGTGCGCGCGGGTGACACGGTTTCATTCATCAGCACCAATGTAGAAAAGCGGTGCGGTCAGAAGTTGTCCGGGATGGAGCATAAAAACTTTTTTTCCGGTTCTGTTTTTGCTCGAAGCCGAAAAACCGCCTCGCCTCCCCACTTACACCCGTGCGGTCTCTTCCTCCTTTGCTGTCCCGCCATTCTCCCCCACACTCGCCGCAGATGCCTCTTCTCGATCCCAGCCAGCTCACCGACCCCCGCTCCTCCGACGAGATACTCGATCATTTTCTCAGCTACCTCGAAGCTACCGGCACCACTCCCTACGATCACCAGGAGGAAGCGATTCTTGAGCTCTTCGCCGGCAACAACGTCATCCTCAATACCCCCACCGGCTCCGGGAAATCGCTCGTCGCCCTCGCCCTCCAGTTCAAATCCCTCTGCCAGGGCCGCCGCTCCTACTACACCGTCCCGATCAAGGCACTCGCCAACGAGAAGTTCCTCTCCCTCTGCAATACCTTCGGACCGGAGAACGTCGGAATGATCACCGGCGACGCCACCGTCAACGCCTCCGCCCCTGTCATCTGCTGCACCGCGGAGATCCTTGCGAATCTCGCTCTGCGCGAAGGCGCCGCCGCCGCGGTCGATGACGTGATCATGGACGAGTTCCACTACTACTCGGACCACGAGCGTGGAGTCGCCTGGCAGGTCCCGCTGCTCACCCTGCCCCGCGCTCGTTTCCTGCTGATGTCTGCCACGATCGGCGACACGGAGTTTTTTCAGAAAACCATCACTGACCTCACCGGAGCTACTACGGTTCTGGTAAAATCCGAGGATCGTCCCGTGCCGCTCGAGTTCGATTACTCCACCACCGCGCTTGAGGATAAGATCGAAGAGCTCGTCACAGCCGACCGCGCCCCAGTTTACCTCGTCCATTTTTCCCAGCTCTCCTGCGCCAACACCGCACAAAATCTGATGAGCCGGAACTTCTGCTCGAAGGAAGAAAAGGACGGCATCGCCGAGCTGCTCATCGATGCGGACTTCCGCAGCCCTTACGGCAAGGAGATCAAAAAGCTCCTCCGCCACGGCCTCGGCATTCACCACGCCGGGCTGCTGCCAAAGTACCGAACGCTCGTCGAAAAGCTCGCGCAGAAGGGCCTGCTGAAAGTCATCTGCGGCACTGACACCCTCGGCGTCGGGGTAAACGTGCCGATACGCACCGTCGTCTTCACACAGCTTTTCAAATACGGGGGCCAGTCCACCAAAACCCTCGCGGTTCGCGATTTCAAACAGATCGCGGGGCGGGCCGGGCGACGCGGTTTCGATAACATCGGCTACGTCGTGGCCCAGGCGCCCGAGCACGTAATCGACAACCTCAAAGCCGATGCCAAGGCAGCGGCCAAGGGCGGGAAATCGAAAGCCATGAAGAAGAAGCCGCCGGAGAAAGGCTTCGTCATGTGGGACGAGAACACCTTCCGAAAGCTCATCGATTCCCCCTCTGAAAAGCTCAGCTCCAGCTTCCTGATGCGCCACGGCATGTTGCTAAACGTCCTCAGCCGCACCCACGAGGACGGTTGCGAAGAACTCCGCCGCATCATCCGCGACTCCCACGAAACCCCCTCCAAAAAAGCCGCGCTCCGCAAGCGCGCCTTCGAACTCTTCCGCGGCCTCGTCGAAGGAAACATCCTGAAAGTCATACCTCCCGCCGAGCGCCTCACGCCCGCGAAGATCGCTCTCAACATCGAGCTCCAGGACGACTTCACTCTGAACCAAGCGCTCGCCACCTATCTGATCGAGGCCATTCCTCAGCTCGATCCTAACGACCCCGCCTACCCCCTCAACGTCATTTCCATCGCCGAAGCCATCGTCGAAGATCCCGCCGCCGTCATCCGTAAGCAAGTCGACAAGGCAAAGGACAAGCTCGTCGCAGAAATGAAAGCGGAGGGAATCGAATACGAGCAGCGCATGGACCGGCTCGAACAAGTGGAGCACCCGAAGCCCGGCAAAGAATTCATCTACACCACGTACAACGAATTCGTGCTCAAAAATCCATGGGCAAAGGAGGCCTCCGTCCGCCCGAAATCCATCGCCCGCGAGATGTTTGAGGACTACAGCTCCTTCGAAGACTACATCAAGACCTACGGCCTTGAGCGCAGTGAAGCCGTGCTGCTGCGCCACCTTTCCGAAGTCTACAAGATCCTCGCGCAAACCGTTCCGCCGAATCTCAAAACGCCGGAACTGGATGAAGTAGAGACCTTTTTCGAGCTCATGCTCCGCAATGTCGATTCCTCGCTGATCGATGAATGGGAGAAACTGCGGAATCCCGAATATGTTCCGGAGAGCGAGAAGACTCCAGCCGAGCGCAAGGCAGTCCCGTTCACCCGCAACAAAACCGCTCTCACCCGCGCCGTCCGCAGCGCCGTGCTTGATTTCATCAAATACCTTTCCCAAGGCCGCTACGAGCAGGCGCTCGCCCTTGTCGAGAGCGAGTTGAACATCCCCGGCCTCGCGACACTGATGGACGAATACCACCAATCCCACGGACCCCTCCGTCTGGATCCGGAAGCCCGGAACCAGAAGCACACCCACATCGAGCCTGACCCTGCGACCAAAACATGGGCAATCCAGCAGACCCTCATCGATCACGACGATCTCAATAACTGGACCGTGACCATGGTCCTGGATTTGGAGAAATCCGATGAGCTTGGAGCGCCAGTGCTGCGGCTTTCAAGTATCGCCCCAATCTAACAGGTGTGGCGGTTTGTGCTGTAACCACAGCGGCTGACTGGCCAGCATCGCACTCTCCCACCTATGAAGATTCAAAACTCCCTCTCACGCTCCTGCCTCCTCCTTGCATCCGTTGTATCTTTTTCCTGGAGTTCAGCAGCGGCAGAAGAGCCATCCTTCCGCAGCCTCGACGTCGGCTTGAAGCCGGAAAGCTCCGTCTATGGCTTCGGTGGAAAGCTCTACGTAACCCTCATGGGCGAAACCCGTGAGCAGGGCGACGGCGACGGCAGCATCGTCGTTGTCGATGGCGACAAGATCACCACCCTCACCGGCGGCCTCGATGATCCGAAAGGTATTGTCTTCATCAACGACCGCCTGATCACCACCGACTTTGACACCATGTGGTCGATCGATGCCCATGGCAACAAGACCATCTTCGCCGGCCCCGAGGCCTTTCCCGAACCACCCATCTTCCTCAACGACATCGCCATTGAGCCCGGTGGAAAGAGCCTCCTCGTCACGGAAATGGGAGACCGTAGTGGAATGACTGATGCGGAAAAGAATTTCTGGCCACTCGACAGCGAGGAGGCAAAGAACATCGCGCAGCTGGGCCGCGTCTACCGGATCACGATGGACGGGAAAGTTTCCACCGTAATCGACAATTGTCCGGAGATGCCGAACCCCAACGGCGTGGACGTCCTCAAGGACGGAACGATCCTCGTCCCCGAGTTTTTCCGCGGAAATCTTTTGGGATGGAAGAACGGCAGCTGGCGCACGATCAGCAGCGACCACCGCAGCGGCGATGGAGTTGTCCACGACGACAAGGGCAACCTCTACCTATCAGAAGTCTGGACCGGCCGGGTCTGGCACATCAAGGCGGAGACCGGAGAGAAACGATTGCTTGCCACGCTCGAATCAGCCGCCGACTTGATCCTTGATGAAAAGAAGCAGGAGCTGATCGTCCCGGATACCAAAGCCGGGAAACTCGTCTTCATCCCGGTCGGCGAGTGAGCCGGCTCAGTTTCCCAACCGTTGGACGAACTCGTTTAGCAACGCCCGCAGCCGGGCGTCGCTCGCGATCGGCCGCGGCTCGTCGAAACCAATCCATATCGCGGTTGCGCCGCTCGGCCCGAGGCGCAGGGTCCAGGCATCCCTCTCGGAGCCGGTGGCACCGGTGTAACAGCGGGTCCCCGCGCTGCTTTTCAGAACTGAGAGCGCCTCCGTCGCCGCCTCCTCCCCCAAGGCCGGCACCGTTTGCGGCTTTGCCTCGTAAATCGTTTTCCCCTCGGAGTTTTCAATCCGCTTGATGAAATAGGGCTTGGGCCTCTTGCCCTTGTTGCCGAGCGTAGCGAGCCCGATCGACATCTCCATCGGGGTGGCCGCGACAGCGCCGCGAAACAGATCCTCGGTTCCCAAAAAAGGACCTGATAGGCCGCAGCGTTTCGCCAGCCGCTCCACCTCCGCCGGGCCAATCTGACGCCCTGTTTGAACCGGCCTCCCCGGCAGAACAAGTCGTCCGCGCTCGGCGGCGGCGGCTGCGACGAATGGCTCGAAAGCCGGGCCGAGATCGCGTCTTGAGCGGGTGCGGTCGTAGCCGGAGTGGGAGAAATCCCGACCCCCGATCAGCGCGAGGACCGCCCCCGTTTTCATCTCCGTGGTCACGGCTGCATATTGCAGGTAATCAGCGGCAGTGCCCACCTCGTGACTGACGTGACGCGGGTGCTGCCAGTTTTTTTCATGCTCCAGATCGACCACCGCCCGCGTCAGTTCCTTCTCCAACCGCTCCTGCCACCCAGCGTCAAGGGTGGTGTAAACGGTTAGGCCGCTGAGTAGAATATTCTCCACCTCCATGACCTTCTCCAGTTCCCGGCGCACGGCGCGCAGCGCGTAGGTGCGCTGGTTGTCCTCCTCCTCATCCTCATCTACCCGGATCTCCAGCTCTTTGACCGCCGCCGCCCGCTCCGGTGTGATAAAGCCGGCATCAACCATCCGTGCAAGCGTCTGATCGCGCTGCTCCTTCGCCGCCACCATGTTCCGCAGCGGCGAAAAAATATGCGGACCACGGATGATCCCGACGATCATCGCGGCTTCGCCCGGATGAAGTTGCGAGGTGGTCTTGCCGAAGTAGGTCCGCGCAGCTTGCTCGACCCCGTAGGCACCGGAGCCGAAGTAAATGCGGTTCAGATAATTCGTCAGGATCTCATCTTTCGAATATCGCGACTCAATCCGCAGGGTGAGCGCGATCTCCAGTGCCTTCCGATGCAGCGACTTCGCCCGCATTTCATAAGTATTCCGCGCCAGCTGCATCGTGAGAGTCGAGGCCCCCTGAGTAAAATCGCGGTCCTTCATGTTCCGCACCGTCGCCCGAACCAAGCCTCGGACATCCACCCCGCCGTGTTCGAAAAAACGCGCATCTTCCCGCGCCGCCAAGGCTTTCACCATGAAATCTGGAATCTCGTCCCGCTTGACCATCCTTCTACCTCCCCCGCCTGGCCCCTCGATCTCCTTGCCATCGCGGTCGAGGATCACATTTCCCCTCGGAAGCTTCGCAACCTCCACCATGTCGAACTTCGATGAAGCGGAAAAATAAAAGAACAGCACGCCAAGGCTGATGATCGTCCCCACGATGGTCAGTTGAAAAGCGAGGACAGCCGGAGCATGCAGCCAGCCGGGAAGGCACCGTTTCCACAACGGGGTTTTCACAAGCGGGCGCCAAGTGGACATCATTAAAATACCTTACCCGGCGAAAAAAACATACAACCGACTGCAATCCAACTGCAATCCCACTCAATCCTCCCACGCAGGGAAACTACTCCGCCGGATAACGGAAATGCCCGATGATCTGGTAATCGAAAAGGGCGTTCTCCCATTTTACTCTCCCACCTGGTGGATGATGGACCACCCAAGGCTCAGCGCTCAATCCCGGACCAGGCACGACAATACCGATGTGGACGTCCGCATTTCCTAGAGTTCCGTTCCCCAGAGCCCAAACAACAAGGTCGCCGGGACGATAATCGTTTTTCTCGCCGCCGGTGCCCATGCTCTCTCCCTTGTGCTCGAAGAAGCGCAGGAGATTTGGCACCCGCCGGTGGTCGATGTTCGTGTCCGGACCGGTAGCGCTCCAGAGCTGGGGATACTCCCGGAAGCTGGATTCCATGTCCTCATTGAGCTTCTCCTGAAGATCGACGCCTATCTTCCGGTAGCAGCGGATGACTAGATCAGCCGCGACACCTTTTCTGCTAGGGACATCGCCATTGGGAAAAGCGATCTTGTAATAAGCTGGATCGTAAGTGACTGGGTAGGAAGAATACCGCAGGGCTTCCGCAGCCAGCCGTCCACCGGACGTTCCCGATGAGCGAAGCCCCGTGATGACCCGCTCCGCCTCGACCTCGCTGCCTCCCTTTTCAGCTGCCATCAGATCGCCAACATACGGCTTGCCGAACCAGAAAGCCGCGCCAAGGGCGATTGCAACGATCACCCAGCCGCCAAAGAGATTGGGCTTTTTCGGCTTTTGAGGCCGCGGTCCGATATACTCGATTGCGTTGTAATAGCCTGAACGGGAACGTGCCATGGGTTTTCGAATTCGAACAAGAGAAGCAAATTACTCGCTGAAAGGCCATGAAATTATCCGAATACTCCCATTTTGTTACTAACTTGTGGATGAGTCTCGCTTTCGCTAGATTTCCCTGTGAAACCAAGGCATGCAGCTATTCGTTTCCGAAACTCCGCTGGCGTGGGGCGAGCTTGACCTCCCCCTTCTTGGAGTGGATTCCGATTGGTTCGGATCCCCTCTGGCACCGCCACAAGGATACAGTCTCGCTATCGATCCGACTCATCTATGGTTTCTCGCCACCCGCGGAGCTCCAGCAAGCTGTGCACCGGAGGCCCCGCCCCTCACCTTTACTCCCCGGTTGTGGCTCCACGATGTGGCGGAGCTTTTCCTCACCGATACCGCAAGCGGGCGATACCTCGAGCTGAACCTTGCGGCCAACGGCGCTTGGTGGGCCGCGATGTTCTCCTCCCCACGCAGCCTCGCAGAGGAGGTGCCGGATTTCGAGCAGCACATCACCACGCATTCCGACGCCGATACGCCAAATGCCTGGATAGCGGCCATGGTCATTCCCATCGCCTTTTTAAAGGACACAATCAACTTCGGCCTGGAAAGCAGGGCCAACGCCGCCTTCATCCTCAACTCGCCGGTGCAGACCTTTCACAGCGTGCACAAGCTGGGCGGTAGCACCCCGGACTTCCACCGTCCACAGGAGTTTCTGCGGCTCCGTCCGTGCAAGCTCCCCCGTGTTTGAACGCTTCAGGTTTGGACAGAACGGCTTTTCCACCCGTAAAGACATCGAGTAGATGGATCGGTTCGAAACTGAAGACATTGCCGCTTAGGACAATCGCGACCTCACCTCCCTCGCAAGGGACGGGAAGTCGAACTCACCAAAAGGTGCTCCGTGAAATCAATTGCTCTGCGGCCATTCAGGCCGCGGACTGATACCTCAGCTCCAGTCCGGAGATTGCTGCCGCACCGCCTCGTAAAGCACGATCGCCACCGCAGTGGAAAGATTGAGACTACGAGTGCTCTCCGGCCGCATCGGAATCTTCAACGCCCGGTCGCCAGCCGCCATGATTAAATCCTCCGGCAGTCCTTTCGTCTCCCTGCCGAAGACCAAACAGTCCCCCGGCGAAAACTCCGCCTGCCACGGTGATCTCTGCGCCTTGGTCGAAAGAAACCACATCCCCGCCTCCGGCAGCGCCGCACGGAACTCCGCGAAATCCTCCCAGACATGCAGATCCACATCCTGCCAGTAGTCCAAGCCCGTTCGCTTCACATACTTGTCTTCCAGTGAAAACCCCAGCGGCTTGATCAAATGCAGCGCAGCGCCCGTTGCCAGCGCCAGCCTTCCGGCCGCCCCCGCGTTGTGTGGAATCTCCGGTTCAAGAAGAACGATGTTGAACATGCCGCCGCGAATCCTCGGTCCCGCAGCGGCTTCCGTCAACTCATGGCGCAAACTGACCAGCGCATGACTATTCGGGTGCCACGGCTTCAGGCACCACTTCGTTCCCAGCCGCAGGGTCAACACCCGGAGTACCGGAGGGGATCGCGGAAAAGTCTCCTTTGACCACCTCAGGACCTCCCGTTTCCTCGTTCCAAAAAATCGTCGTCAGCTCTCCGCTATCCGCGTCCTTGACCGTGTAACGCTTGTTGACATCGTCCTCTGCAACAAGCTCCATGCCTCCGCGGCTCGCGGAAACCATCATCGTCGCCGTCGCGCGGGTGGGATTGGTCTGAGCCTCCTCCGCAAAACTTTTCAACTCATCGCCAAACATGATGCTCGCGATAATCATGAGGATCACGAGCAGGGCGACGATGATTGCGCAACCGATCCCGACCTTGGCACCTGTACCCATGCCTTTCTTCGGAGGTGGACCAGTCGGTGACGGGCCGGTTGGTGGGACTGATGGGTAAGCTGGCGGTTGGGAGGAGGATGGGTCCATAGATTGAGACAGCTAGCAGCTTTTTTGAAAAAGACAAGAAAACGAGGGCTCCGCTGGACGGTAGGGCCTCAACGTCACTCCTTCCGAACCCTCCGCTCCGCACCACGGAATCATCCGCAGGGGAAACCTCTGGGCAGCGACCGTCGCTGTAAAAAGCGCGGATGAAGGCTTCCCGCACTTCCCCAGAGCCCCTTACCACTTCCACTTTTTGGTCACGAAAATATGTGGTCAAATAGGAAGACAGGCTCTTCCTGAACTCTCGCTGCCCGCATGCCGCGAGATCCTAAATTTCGCTGGCTGGTTTTGGTTGGCCGAAACCTTTTGGACACGCACTTCTGAGTAATCGGCAATTACCATCACTCGGCGGGCCGCCGATGACGGAATAGAATCCGCCAGCCCAATTTATTTGCTGCACACCCCTGATCGTGGATATTATGGGATGAAAATCCTGTTTCTCTTCCTCATGCCCCTTTTGCTGAGCGCCTGCGTTGCTGTGTCGCCACCTCCACCATACGGTCCGGCACCACTTCCATCGCCGGATCCTTATCACCCCGAGAGCTTCATCGGCCTTCCCCTTCCAGCAGCCCAAGCGGCCGCCGATCGCGCCGGACTCCCCCACCGCGTCATCGAACGTGACGGCGTCCCCCTCCCCTCCACCCGGGACTTCAATCCCCAGCGGCTCAACTTCGCCGTCGCCCGCAATCGCGTCGTCCGTGTCACCCGCGGCTGATTCCCGCGCTTCGCCGCGTGCCCGGGAATGCAATCCCGCTCATCCACCCGATTCCTCCTCGCCCTCGGCTTGCGCGATGTGGCTAAGCGTCAACCGGCCCCAATGAACCCATTCGAGACCAGCTCCAGCAACGACTGGTCCAAGCGCCGCTCCCCCTCCTTGACCGCGCGCTGGAATATCTCGGTAGGTTTTGAAGCAACTCGCATAAAGGGACTTTGGGTTCGTTCAAGCATACTTCAACGCGGCAGGGGGTCAATTCTCCGAACGAATCTGGCTCTACCTGATTCCACAAAGCCAAGCGCGTCCGCTCCAGTGGCTGAAGCCCACACAAGGAGGGGCTGCATCCTGCTGCCCAGCAACCCCAGCTACATCCTCACCCAAGGCAGCGGAACGCAGCCCCTCCTTGCGCTTCATCCCAGCATCCGCTTCACCCAATCCGCCTCGTACAACCTGTAATGCCCTTCACGTATCCCCGCCTTCACCGGATTTCTCCTGATATACCTCGCGACGTTGAACATGTGATCCCAGTCGCGCACCATCCTGTCGAAATAATCCTTCTGCCATAACGCGCCCTTCCGACCCAGAACCGCGTTCATCCCCTTGGCCGTATTACCTTTCCATCCTCCCACGACTGTTTCCAGCTTCCCGCCTTCAGGCAGAGAAAAAAGAGCGTGGACATGGTTCGGCATAGCCACCCAGGAGTGCATGAGGAAACGCTCCCCCTCGAACATCCTCAGAGATTCCATAAGCACGTCCCGGCAGTCCGCGTTCCGCAGGAAGCATTCCCCGTGACCTTCGTCCATCATGCGGTCGATACGCGTAGAGAACCTGCGGTGGAATTCCGCCTCCCGCTCATCGGTCCATGGGGGAGGGTTCAGTTTCATCCATCCGGCTCGTTCCCGGTTCCATTCCTCCATCAGCGCCTGCGGGATCGAGTCTTTCAGACGCCATGTCACGAAGTAGGTAGCCCCTTCCTGTTGCCAATGAGGCAGATGGTTTCGCGTAGTGGTGGTCTCCGCGATTTCGCTGAAAAAACGCATCATCCACCCTACCTCCTCCGATCCATTGGTCGAGCCTCAAGGAGGGGCTGCGTTCCGCTGCCCAGCCACCCATGCAATACAAAAAGGGCAGCGGAACGCAGCTCCTCCTTGCCTCCCGACCCCAACCTAGACCTGTCAAGCTTGCAAATAGTCGATTTTACCGCGTTTTGAACAGTTCTGAGCCCGCATTGACAATGCGCATTCACCAAGGCGCAACCCACCCACCCCGCTCCCATCCCTTGATTTTAAATAGCTTACAGCCTCATCCCCGCACCGAGTCACCCCATAAACCCCCGGCTGGCCCGGAAGCTGCAACTAATGAAACTACCTGGAAACCTGAATTACAATCAGGCGCAGCTAACAAGCCGCACAACATCAGAAACCATGAAAACTCGCAATTTTATCACCCTCACTTCGGGCCTCATCGCTTGCTGGCTCGGGGCCACCTTCTACCTTGATGTGCCCGTGGAACGCTACCCGCAGACAAGCGCCGCCGGACGCAACGTCGAGGCGTTACGCGTCGCAGTTGATCCCGAAACACCTTCTAAGGCCATCGCCTCCCTCTTGCGCTAAGCCACCGTTTCTTACGCCAAGGAGGGGCTGCGTTCCGCTGCCCAGCAACACCTCCTAATCCCCAATTCATAACTGGCAGCAGAATGCAGCCACTCCTTGCTCCCGCTCCCAATCGTGACCGCCTGCTGCCGCATCTGCTAGCTTTTCTCCTGTCCTCCCCCGCTGCTCGATTCGCCGGAGATCCACCATCACTGCCGTTTCCGAATAAATTCCGCCACCTCGTTCGGACGGGGGATGTCGTTGATGACAATCTCCATTCCATCCTGACCTGCGCTGGAGATGGCGATGTCCCCGAAGTGAAGGATGCGCTCAAGCAAGTTCTGCTCCATCTTCATGTTCAGCACGTCATCATGACGCATTTCGGAAGTCCTGCGATGAATGATACCGAATGTGTAAATGATGCGATCGCTGGTGAGCGTCAAGGAGGTGACCCGACTGAGGATGTACCATTTCACGATAAAAAAGCCGCCGATGAGCAGAAGCAATCCCCCGATGATGGTGAGCGGCAGGCCCACAAGCTCGATCAGCGGCATACCGGCCAGCCCCATGATGAGTAGCACCGCGCCGACCAGAGCTAGGAAACCGCAGCCGATGGTTCCGAAAATATGGCGGCGGAAAACTGTTGGATGAATCACGCGAACCACCTTCTCATCATTCGCCGGAGAAACGACATCTCCTCGCTGCTCGAGAGGCTGCTCGTCGTCTTCCTTCCGCGGAGCGTCCTCCCGCGCTCTGCCGGTTGTTGCCGTTCCCTTGTCGGACTGCCCTGTAACTGGCTGTGCCCGCGGCGCCTCAGCGACAAATGGGTGGTCGCACTTCGGACAGTCAACTTTCTCGCCCACAACCTCCCCCTGGATCTCAAGCGTCTTGTGGCAGTTGGGACATTCGTAAGAAAGGGTGTTGGAAGAGTCCTGCATGACGTCATCATGCGCACTCTGGGAATGAAAATCGAGCGGTATCGTGACCGAACTTCTCCTCCGGCACACCGCGCACCCGAACGCGGCCGCCTCTACTTCTCCCCTCTCAAGCTAGTGTTAGGATCAAACTTAGCGGGCCGATGATGATGAAGTTCCAGCGGCGGAGACGCCCCTGCTCCTCAGATATCGCGAAGATCCTTCCGTGGCGACTCCAACGTTGAGAACGGCGTCTTTGAAATCAGACGCGTGATCACCTCGTTCTCACGCACGAACTCTAGGCGGTTCCGGTCCAGCTTGAAAGAGATGACATCCTCCGTCACCTTGTAGGGCTTGATCTCTTTCGGCGTCCCACCCGTCTGCACATAATACACCTTTCCCTCTTTGACGCTGATGGTGATCGTCAGGCCCTCGACCGGCGGCTCGTAATCCCCTGCTAGCGCAGCAAGGACTTCCTTCGACAACTCCACTCCCTTGCGTTTGAAAACCACGTTGGCGACAGCCGTCTCGATCGGGATCGAGATCGAATCGATTTCACCATTGTCGTTGATCTCGAAGCGCACCTTCATCCACAGGTCAAAATCCGCTAGATGCCACTCAAAGATATTGTAATGATAGTGCCTCAAAGTGGATAGCGCCAAGCTCCCGACCGTGCTCGCTTGCAGCGCGCCGTTCTCATGTTTCACCTCAAAGTCCGGATATCCATCGGCCTCGAAGATTCCTGCATAGGCCTCCATAGGATGAGTGGCCGGTGCCTCTTCGAGACGCTCCGCCGCCGCCGTCTGCTTGCCCTTCTCCTGAGCGACAATGAACGGATCGAACATTTGATGATACCGCCTGTTCCAGTCCCGCCCCGGCAGATCTAGCGCGCGGTCGATCCCCTCGTAAAGCAGCACGTCCCGCAGTGGCGCCCAGGCCACGTTCGTCAGCGCGACCACCCCGATCTTTTCCTCCGGGATGAAGCCGATCTTCAGACTGTGCCCCTCCACATTCCCCCCGTGATGAATCAAGGTGTGGCCACGGTAGGGCTCGGCGAACCAGCCCATGCCATACGTCGAGATCGTGGTGCCGTGCAGCGATTCATGGATGCCACCGCCGGGCACAACCATGTGCGGCAGATGCATCTGCTTGAGATTGTGAGGGGAAACCACTTGCTTGTCTCCGAACCGCCCGGCCTCCACGTGGACCTTGAGCCAGTTCGTCAGATCCGCCAGCGTCGAGAACAGCGCCCCAGCCGCTCCCGGAGAGACCTCTGTGTGTTTCCCAAATGGCGTCTGGATCAAGCCCGTAGCTCCCCCCTCTTCATCGCGGTCCACCCGGTAGCCCTTGGCGTTCATCAGCCCGGGTTGCGGGAATTCCGGAGAAAAGTTCGAAGCCTCCATTCCAAGCGGAGCGAAGATCCGCTCCTGCACGAAATCCTCCCAGCGTTGCCCCGCGACCTTCTCCACCAGATAGGCGGCCGCGCAGTACATCAGGTTGTTGTATTGAAACTTTTCCCGGAACGTCGCGCTGAACTTGAAATACCTCATCCGCTTGATGAAGTCGGCGCGCGTGGCCTCCAACCGCCACGCCGCGAAGTCATGTCTCGGCATCCCGGTCCGATGGCTGAGCATGTCGCGCACCGTCACGTGCTGGGTGACATACGGATCGTCCAGAATGAACTCCGGCATGTATTCCTTCACCGGCTTGTCCCATTCCAGTTTCCCCTCATCCACCAGCAGCGCCACACTCATGGCGGTGAATGATTTCGTCACCGAGGCAAGCGCGAATCGCGTATCCACCGTCATCGGAAGCCGCTGTTCCACATCCAGAAAACCATAAGCCTTCTGATGCAGAATCTCATCCCCCTTGATCACCGCCACAGCCACCCCCGGGCAATGCCAGGAAACCATCGCTTCCTCAATGTACGCATCAAAGTCCTCCAAGCAAACCCCAGTCACCGAAGGCTGACGGGAAGACGGAACATCGGGAGAGAGGGTGGGACTGTTCATGACATAACAATGATCGGGAGCTTTGGATAGCGTGGCTAGGACAAAAGATGGCTACCGATTGAACGGCACGATAATTCCAAAGGGTGGATCCACAGAGCTGAGGGAAGAGAAGAAGAAGGTGTTTCACTATACCGATATGCCATAAGGAAGAAGCCCGCTGATGCGAGAGCTTACCAAGTTAGAACAGGCAGGGACGAAGGAGGTTTTTACTCGCTGGCGACGAAATATCAGCGAGAGGGCTACAAGCGAGTCAGCCTCCAAGTCTTCCAAGACTCATCAGGCACGACTCAATACCAAGGTGTTTGGTTTAAGTTCCGGGAAGCACCTTCCGAGCAATAGAGGGCTGATGTGCTGGGACATGGCGGATGCAATCCGCCGCCACGTCACTCCACCACATCTTCGACGGCTTCCCGGAGCAGGCGGAGGTAGGCGGCTCTGGGGATCTCGATGCCGCCGAGGGTGCCGAGGTGGGGGGTGAGCCACTGGGTATCGAGGAGGGTGAAGCCTTTTTGGCGGAGGTCCTGGACGAGGGCGACGAGGGCGATTTTTGAGGCGTCGGTTTTGCGGGAGAACATGCTTTCGCCGAAGAAGGCGGTGCCGAGGGCGACCCCGTATAGGCCGCCTTGAAGGCCCTGCTCATCCCAGCACTCGACGGAGCGGGCGTGGCCGGCATCGAAGAGGGTGCAGTAGCTCTCGATGATCGCGTCGTTGATCCAGGTTTCCTTACGATCGGCGCAGCCGAGCATAACCTCGCGGAAGGCTGTGTCGAAACGGACGTCAAAGGGCTTTTTCTTGAGCGCCTTTTTGAGGCCGTGGGGGATCTTGAAGCGCTCGTCGAGCGGGATGATGCCGCGGAGGGTTGGCGAGACCCAGACGAGCTCCCCCTCCTCCGCCATGGGGAAGATGCCGTTGGCGTAGGCTGTCAGGAGGACGTCCGGAGGGATGCTTTTGGATTTCACGGCCGCTTCCTTTGCACGCTGCTCAGCTGGGGTTCGGCTCGTAGGCGAGCCAGTCCTCGCCTCCAATCGGATCGGCGTCTGCCAGATCGCCAGTCCACTGCCACACCCAAGCGGTTTTTTCCTCTCCGGACTCCATCCGGACCGGGACCTCGGTGCGGCGGTAGTCGGGGCCCTCGAATTCATCAAGCGCCTGCAGGTCCTCTTCCGGCACCAAGTAGAGTTCGCCCCTGACCTTGCCCTCGCCGCCGCAGACGAGGGCGGGGTACCATGAGATCCGGTACATTTTCCCGCTGATCGTTCCCTGCCCCACGAGTTCGGCGGCGGCCATGCGAAAATTGTTTGAGCCGCCTTTCCTGAGGGTGCCGTAAACGAAGACAGGAAAGACGGGGGGTGGGTTCATTGCTTGGCGCGGTGCGAGACCTCTGCATCCAGCATCACCTTGAGATCGTCCAGTCCTTGCTCCTTCTCGGCGGAAATGGCAATAACCTCGACCTTGGGGAAACGGGTCTTGAAGTCGGCAAGGTTTTGCTCGGCGCCTTCGAGATCCATTTTGTTGGCGATAACCTTCCACGGGAATTTGGAGAGGTCTTCATCGTATTCTTTGATTTCCTTGCGCAGGATTTCCAGATCGCTGATCGGATCGCGGCCTTCGCTACCGGCCATATCGAGGACGAAGAGGAGGACGCGGCAGCGGGTGATGTGGCGCAGGAACTCGTGACCGAGGCCGCGGTTCTCATGAGCACCTTCGATCAGCCCCGGGATGTCGGCGACGGTGCAGCGGCGGAAGCCTCCGAACTCGACCACGCCGATCATTGGCTGAAGGGTGGTGAAAGGATAGGAGCCGACCTTGGGCTTGGCAGCGGAGATTTTCCCGAGGAGGGTGGATTTCCCGGCGTTCGGAAAGCCGACGAGGCCGGCATCGGCGATTCGGCGCAGCTCAAGGTAATAAACGCCCTGTTGGCCGGGAGTGCCGAGGGTGTGCTCCGTCGGGGTCTGGTTGGTGGCAGTGCGGAACTTGAAGTTTCCAAAGCCGCCGATGCCGCCCTCGCACAGGACGATGCTCTGACCTTCCTCGACGAGATCGGCGATGGGATCGAGATCGATGCCCTCTTCGCTGCGCTCCAGATCAACGGCTTCGTTCACGGTCGCGGCATCGGTGCGGTAGACGACGGTGCCGGGAGGGACCTTTCCGATGACGTTTTTGCCGCTTTTGCCGGTCTTCTTGTGCTGGCCACCGGGGCGGCCGTCCTCGGCGATGAGCTTGGGATCGTAGTGATACTGGCGGAGGGTGTCGGTGGAGTTGTCGACGACAAGCGTGACCTTGCCGCCATTGCCACCATCGCCGCCATCGGGGCCGCCGCGGGGGACAAATTTCTCACGCCGCCACGAAACGGCACCATCGCCGCCGTCGCCCGCTTTTGCTAGAATTCTGATGTGATCGATAAACATTTCCGCAGCTTCTATTTTTAGATACCCAAAGGTCAACGGCAATGCGCCGAGCTTCGGACGTGTGAATCACACTAATGGGTGGGGATGAAGAGGAATTCAACCGCAGATGACGTGGCGGCGGATTGCATCCGCCATGCCCCCTCCCCATAGACTAACCGATCGGCAGATGAAAATTGAGTTGGCATGGCTGATGGAATCCGCCGCCACGCTTAGATCACTGCGCGAAGGCGAGCGCGCGCTGCTTCATCTGGGTGGCCATGAGGTTGAGGGCGTTGGCGCGGGTGGGCGCGAGGTGCGCTTTCAGACCGGTGCGGTCCACGAAGCCCATGTCGGCGGTGAGGATTGCATCGGGAGTCTCGCCATTCAGCACCTCGATGAACAGGGCGATCATGCCCTTGGTGATGAGGGAGTCGGAATCGGCGTAATAGAAGACGCGGCCGCCGTCATCGAGCTTCGCGTCGAGCCAGACCTGGGACTGGCAGCCCTTGATCAGATGCTGGGAGTCCCGGGATTCCTCGGGGATCGGCTCGAGCTGCTTCCCCAAACCGATCACATACTCGTAGCGTTCCGTCCAATCCTGAAAAAGCTCCAGATTCTCCAACAGTCGTTCTTGCTTCTCCTTGATGTGGTTCATGAAAATTTGTTTCCGAAAGAAACGCCGTGAAGAGCAAACATCAAGTCCAGATCAGGTCGCGGGGGCAACGCGTTGCAGGACCCGGCCGGTCACGAAACAAGCCGGCGACAACAGCAGGCCGGTGTAGAAGACGGGTCCGTCGATCGGCACCACGCCCTCCAGCACCCGGATCAAGGCCAGCGGAAAAAGGAACGCCCAATCCACCAGCGGAATGCCAGCCAGCAGGGCGGAGACGTGGGCGGGAATAGGATGGCGGTATTTCGTCAGGCTCAGGGCCATCCACGCCAGAAAGGCAATGAGCCCGATCCAGCCGAGGGCCGGATTCTGCATCATTGGGTAAACCGCTGCCAAGATGCCGGAGAAAATCAGGAGCATCCGGGCGGGAAGTTTCTCCCCAGTGGCAAGATCTCCGCGGGATTCACCACGAGCGCTGCATGACAGCGCAATCACGTAGAGCATCAGGGCGAGGGCGGGAATCCACATCGTCAAGGTCAGCTCCGGCTGCACCGCCAGATAGCCCAGCACCGGGAGGGTCCCGCGACACATCCCCATCGGAATCACCGCTTGTGGGGTCGTCTTGTGGATTCTGGTGTAAAGAATGATCAGACCCACCAAAACAAGCGCGATGATCAAGGGCTGAAGCCCGTAGATCGCGGTCAAGCTCAGGGCAGCGAGCGACAGCATAAGCGCGGTCAGCAGGTAGCTATTTGGCGTGAACAGCGCGCGCGGCAGCGCCCTCTCCGGCCGGTAGTGCCGGTCCCAGTGCCGGTCCATCCAGTCGTTGAAAAAATTCCCGGCAATGTAGAACATCACGCCCGCCAGCAGCAGCCACCACGGCCATCGCAGCGGGCCACCCTGCAGGCCGCTGCCGAGCAGCACGCCAACGCCGATGTTACTGAGCACACTTGGCACGTTGGCGATCCTCGCGGTGGCAAGAAGAGCGTGAAATTTCCCGGGGGGGTGCATCGCCAAAGGAGGCCCGTCCAAACGAAAAGTGCAAGCGTTCTGTCCGGGAGGGGCGAAACGTTTTCGCTCCTCTTTGACCTTGAGCCGCCGCAGGCTTTAGGACTGCTGGGCTTCCTATTCCCAGCTTTCCTATTACGGCTGGGACCAGCGGGTGGGGTTGTTCAGAGGATGACTCTGGAGCGGGGCGCGACGTGAGAGCTGCGGATCACCGCAGCAGTCCAAGGGCCTCCGGCGGTGACGCTTCCCCAGATCCACCTCCGTCCTCTCCGTGGGTGGAAGAGGCATGAAACCGCCCCAGCCGCTCTATCGACCTTCAGCTTCCACGCAGGAAGCGGAGGAGACGGCGAGAACGGAGGCGACACCTAGGAAATGCTCTCAAACTTGCCGTTTGAGTCGCCAATGCGCTCTGCTTCCACGCCCATGCGATCCAGCATCGAGAGATAGAGATTCGTCATCGGCGTTCCTTCGGTGGCCTTGATCTGGCGACCCTGCTTGAGGGTGCTTCCGCCGTGACCTGCGAGGAGCAAAGGAAGATCGGCGTGATCGTGGCGGTCGCCATCGCGGATGCCGCCGCCGTAAACGATCATCGAGTTGTCGAGAAGGTTGCCTTCGCCTTCCGGAATGTTCCGGAGTTTCTCCAGGAACCACGCGAATTGCGCGACGTAAAACTCATCGATTCTCGCGATCTGATCCAGGTTCTCGGCCTTCGACTGGTGGTGGGAAATCTGGTGGTGGCCGTTTGGAGCACCAATCTCCGGGAAACTGCGGCCGGAGCCGTCATGGGCTAGCAAAAAGGATGCGATGCGGGTGCTGTCCGTTTGGAACGCGAGAGCCATCATGTCGTACATCATGCGGATGTGCTCTTGATAGGTCTCCGGCACACCGTTCGGGCGCTGGCCCTCGGGAACTTCGATCCGAAATTTTTCGGCGTTCGCGATCCGGGCCTCAATGTCGCGCACGGCAGTGAGGTACTCCTCCATTTTGCCACGATCCTCGGAATCGAGGCGGGTGTTGAAACGCTTGGCGTCATCCATCACGAAATCGAGGATGCTCTTCTGCTGGGCCCGGCGCTTCTTGTCCTGCTCGGGATTCCCGGAGCCGAAGAGTTTCTCGAACACCAAGCGGGGATCGCGCTCGGCTGGAGTGGGAGTGGTTTCGTTGCTCCAGGCGAGGTTGTATTGATAGGCGCAGGAATAGCCGGAATCGCAGTTTCCGGAGCGGCGCGGAGGATCGGTCGAGAGTTCAAGAGATGGCAGGCGGGTCTTGTGACCGATCTGCTGGGCCGCGATCTGGTCCACCGAAACGCCGTTGCGGATTTTTGAACCGGCGGTTTTGCGGGCCTGGCAGCCGGTGAGGAAGGTCGCGTTGGCGCGGGCGTGATCTCCTGGGCCGTCGCCGTTGTTGTTGGCCTTGTCGTGATCGAGATTACGCAGGATCGAGTAATGGTCGCGCAGTCCGCCGAGCGGCGTGAGCGTTTCCGAGATATTTTCATCTTCCTTTGGAAACCAACGCTCCACGTTCACTCCGTTGGGGATGTAAACAAAGGCCATGCGCAGTGGAGCGGCGGCGGCGGCCTTGGCGGCAGTGGCTGCATGGACACTGTGCAAGCTTGGGAGCGCTAAGGTGGTGGCAAGGCCTTTCAGGAAAATGCGTCGGTTGTTCATAGCTTGTGGGGTTGCAGGATGATCACTTTCTGCGGTATTGGAACGGGACGGAATCTACGATCGCTTCTACCAATGATACAAAACGTGCGTCGTTCTCCTTGGCTTTGAAAACAATCTTATCGACGGCAGGCCGGTCGTAGTAGTCCAAACCCCGGCCGATTGCGTAAGTTAGCAATTTTGTCGCTATCGAGCGATAAAATTCATCCCGGTAGTCGTTGGCGATGATGGTGCGGAGTTCCTCGCCCGTCGTGAATGACTGACCCGTCACCAGCTTGTCGGCGACCTCCAGAGGCATCCCGCGGTCTTCGGTCCTCCAGCGGCCGATCGCGTCGAAATTCTCCAGACCGAAGCCGATCGGATCCATAAGAGCGTGGCATGAGGAGCAGTTTGGATCGCTGCGATGGCGCACCAGTTGCTCGCGCAGGCTAGTTTGCCGGGTGTCCTCCGGATCCGTTTCCAAACCATCGATGTTTGGCGGTGGCGGTGGCGGAGGGGTATTCAGGATATTTTCCAAAACATACTTGCCGCGCAGAACCGGAGAAGTGCGCATGGGAAAGGAGGTCAACGTGAGAACCGATCCGTGACCGAGGAGTCCCCGGCGCGGATTATTTTGCAAAGAAACCCGTCTGAAACCGCTGCCCTTCACGCCTTCGATTCGGTAATGCTTCGCCAAGCGTTCGTTGATGAAGGTGAAGTCCGCATCAAGCAAGGTGTGGACCGGCTGATTTTCCTTGATCACATGCTTCACCAATTCCTCGGTCTCCCGGCGCATGTCGTCAGCGAGCTGGCGGTCGAATTCCGGGAACTTCCGGCGGTCCGGCACTACCGCGTCCATGTCCCGCAGCTGGAGCCATTGCCCCACAAAATTTTCAACCAATGCCTCCGACTTGCCGGAGGTGAGCATGCGCTTGATCTCCTTTCCTAGGTTTGCCCTCAGCTCGCCCATGCGTGCCAGCTCCAGAAGCCTCGCATCCGGCATCGTTGACCAGAGGAAATAGGAAAGACGAGAGGCCAGTGCAAATTCGTCGATCAAGATCTTGCCGCCTTTCCCCTCGCCTTCCGTCGGCTCTTCCCGGAAGAGGAACGAAGGAGAAATCAGCATAGCCTCCAAACTAAGCCGGATCGCATATTCGACACTCTCCCCCAGCTCCCGGGCGGTCTTCAGGAAGAACTGATAGCGCTCGATCTCGCCCTCGTGAACCGGCCTGCGGAAGGCCCGGACGGCGAAACGCTCCAAGACCTCCCACATATACGCCTCATCTGAAAGCCCCTCGTCCCGCTCCCCGAAGATCATCCGGTGAGTCCTCTTCTTCGGCACAGGGGAGCCGTCCAGAGGTCCCTCCAAAATCACCGAATCCACGTAAAGATTGCGGTCGCGTTTCCCTTCCGGAGCCGATTCATCGTAGTGATCATTGGTGAATCGGACGGCCAAAACAAGCTCCTCACCTCCCTCTAAGTGCCGCTCCACCACGAATTCTTCTGGCGCGCCCTTCGGGTTCTCCACTGCGAACTCCTTGAGAACCTCTCCGTTGAGTCTCATCTCCATCTTTGCTGGTTCGCTCCCGCCCTGATCGGCCCCGGCGTAGGTTTTGATCCTATAGGTTCCGGATCTCCTCAGCTGTAGCTTAGACTTCGCCTCGCCGTTCGAGCTGAAGAGTCTGCCATTCTCACGCTCAGTGCCCTCTCCATTCATCTGCCGACCGCTGATCACCAGCTCGAGGAACTTCGGTGGCGAGATATCTACTGCCTCGTCCAGAGCCATCCGCGCCGCCTCGTGGTACCGCTCCAGGTGGGGGGGCGAGAGCGTGAGCACATCGGCGATATTGTCGAATCCGTAGCCGGAGTCGTCAGCCGGAAGCAGCCCCATCACCTCCACGTCCACATCCACGTCCAGCAGGTCCTTAACCGTGTTCTGGTACTCGGGTCGATTCAGGCGCCGCAAGTTCACATGCCCGGGGTCGGGATTGTTCGGATCCACAGGGAAAATTGCCTGATCGATCCACAAAATCAGTCTTTCCCGCTCGTGATCTGCCGGAGCGAACTCGTCAGGCGGCGGCATCAGCCGGAAATCGATGTGATCCCGCACCCGCTTCCAAATCTCCCGGTTCGCCACCATTTTCTCAATCGATCCATATTCTTCGAACGAGAACTCGCCCTTGTCCAAGCCGTCGCCATGGCAGTCGTAGCAGTAGTTGACGAAAATCGGCTCGATTTCCTTCTCGAACTCCTGAGCCAACTCGTCGGTCTCTCCAATAGCCACACCCAAACCACCAGCAAGCACCGCAATGGCCGCTCCGACAGCATTACCACGCCTCCTCCGTTGATCAACTGTCGGGCTCTTTCTCATTTGTGAATCATGTCTTCCCACTACGGCCTTAAGAGAAAGTATCTCGCAGATATTCGATCTTATTCGAACATTTTTTCGGCCCCGCCCGTGTATTGATCGTCCGGCTCCGTCTCTTTTTTAGAAAAACCGCCCCCCTACTGCCCGCTGCTTCCGCCAAGCTTCGGGACGAGTTGCACGAAACGCGCGTCATCCGCATGGACAACGCCGTGCCCAGATACAGTCAAGTCCACGTCACTCGCCTCGACTAGCGCTAGACTAGACGGTAGAGAGAATTTTCTTTGAATAACCTCCGGCTGCAGATACTCTCAATGTCGCATGGCGATTGGGGGCGTTCTGGTTTCGACGGAATGTTTGAAGCGCTGGCTGCACGTAGAGGTTGATCGGCTGGCCTCTTAAAAAAGCCGTTCAAAACAAATAAATGCAGACTCTAACGAGCTCGCACTTGCTGCTTAATTGACAGCAACGTCAAATCCCTGATGTCTGTTAGGGGAGGAGGCGAAACTTAGCAGACTGGATCGGGAGCCGGGGAACCGGGCACCCGATTGAGACCAAACAGGTTCTTAGGAAAGGCAACGCGGCGGGTCGGCCCAGCTTTTCCGAAACACCAGATGATCCGCTAAACGTGTAGAAGCCTGTGTAGATGGCGTTCCGGACAGGGGTTCGACTCCCCTCGCCTCCACCTGATGACTAAGAATAAGCAAGTTACAAACCGAAAGACTAAGGGGGGCAATCCCCTGTGTCTCATGGGGTTCCGGCGAGTAAAGCCCCACGCCTAAAGGGAATTTAGCGGGAATTACAGTTCTGATGAGGGGAATATGCTGGACGTTATTCGTGTGTTTTCCGTGTGAAATGGAGTTACCAAACTAAGGACAGCCATCTCCAGACAGCGGGTCTCGCCGCGTTGGATCTGGAGATCAATTTCATGCGCTTAGTTGTATGCTACTCGCGCGCTATGAGGGTCTACGGGTCGGCACTCCGCATGCCTGTAGTTATTCGACCGGAACGAGCCAATCCAAAAAAGCCGCTATTCGACCCACGCCGCACCGGCACGCGGGAATGAGCGCAGTAGCTTGATCTCGCTCAGGAGCTTGCGATCCGAATCTTGGAGCTCGTGCCCATTTGCTTCGGATTAAGGAAAAGACGCCTGCTTCCCTCCCAATCAGCTTAAGTAGTCGCCCCCTTGGTCTTGATACGCCCGAACAGCAAAGACAAGCCATCGAAGAATTCGTTTGAGCAGGCAGGATTTCGGCCAATGTGGTCTTAGTCCGCCAATGGGCGCTCGAACCGACGGAATCCGAGGCACAGGTTACCCCCTCGCACCTAGAGAGAGATCAAGCCCACTACCATTGAATCATCTATCATCAGGTGCCCACCGTTCATCATAGGTGGTTTGTGCGCTGTTGGGATGTATAGTGAGCCATGGAAAAAAATGCCATAACTTCCGAAATGGCCGCTGCCTTTCACAATTGCGAGCGGAAAGCATACCTCTTGATCCAAGGTGCTAAAAGCATCGGCGACAATCCATATTCAGCAATGATGGAGGAGACTCGACGCAGGTGCAAGAAGGAGCTCGAAGTCCTGCTTCGCCGCCGATTTCCACAAACTGTTCAATACGAACCGGCCTTGCTGAAAGCGGGATCCTTCGTAATGCTCAATGCCTGCATAGAACACAATTTACGACACGGGTCTGCGGATGCGCTCATTCCAGACAACAAGAAAAGGACCCAAGCGACGAACACATTCGAAGTGATCATCGCCAGCCCACGCTACAAAATCGTCCCCTCCGAGAAAATCCGGCTTGCGTTCGAATCAAGCGTTCTCGCAAGTCAGCGAGGCACAGCTCCAACTTTGGGCTTCATTTTTACACTCGATGGCAAGATCCATCGAATCAATCTCGAATCTCAGTATCTCGCCGTAGAGAAAATAGCAGCCAGTATCGAAGCTTGGAAACTCGACAAATCCAGTGACGCGCCCCCGGTGATCATCAACAGACACTGCTCCGAGTGCCGTTTTCAAAACACCTGCAGGGAAACTGCAGTTGGCGACGAAAACCTGACTCTTCTCAGCGGGCTAACGCCTAAGAGACAGGTTCAATATCAGAGAAAGGGAATCTTCACGATCACTCAGCTTTCCTATCAATTCCGC
Source organism: Akkermansiaceae bacterium (assembly GCA_041748235.1). Lineage (GTDB taxonomy): Bacteria > Verrucomicrobiota > Verrucomicrobiia > Verrucomicrobiales > Akkermansiaceae > Luteolibacter. Next base: position 40,134 of record JBGTDO010000120.1, read on the forward strand.
CCCCGTAAGAGCAGAGTAAAACGACCAAAGCCGACTGTCCACAAACCAGAGCTGCAGGCTCTGGCGCTCCGAACCGGAAAAACCTACGTCGGCCGGGTTCCGGAAGTCATTCGTTCAGATACCCAAATCTTCCTCGATATCGAAGGTGTTTCCGACCGGAAATTCTATTATCTCGCGGGTCTACTCGTGGTCTCAAAAGGAGTGGCAACACCGTATTCGTTTTGGGCGAATACCCCGGAGGATGAATCTAAACTCTGGGACGAATTTCTTCAAGTTATCCAGCGCCACCCGGATGCTCCTATCTTTCACTACGGGCAGTACGATCTCAGGGCATGCGAAGTCCTTGCACAACGATCCGGTGGCAACCTCGGAGATCTCAGCGGACGTTTCGTAAACGTGCTCTCCGCAATCTATGGGAACATCTACTTTCCCACCTATGGAAACGGCCTCAAAGAAATCGCAACTCATATTGGAGCCCAGTGGCCATCGGAGCTCAATTCCGGACTTAAGAGTCTGGTTTGGCGTCAGCGGTGGGAGTGGAGCCGCGATCCCGAGCTAAAGAAGCAGCTGCTTGAATATAATCTAAAGGACTGCCATGGCTTACGGCTCATCACCGACAGGCTGTCCGAGATCGCAAAATTGCTGGAGACCGACATCTCGCTAGAGCTTGCCGATCAGCCAAAAAAGCAAGCGACAGACGTTGGGGAACAGCTGCATCAGAATTTCGCAAACATTCTCCTGCTAGGTCATGCGCGATACAGCGAGAAACGAGTCGCTTTTATCAAAAAGATTAGTAATAAATCTCAGGAATACACAATCCCAAAGAGACGAAGGACAAACCTTCTCAAGCCTACGAGAACCGTTGTTGTTGCACCAAGGCGCAAGTGCCCAAACTGCAAGAGTCCGGATATTCGGATCAGAGGCAACCAACTTGGTAAAGCGATCGTAGCAGATCTCGTCTTCGCAAAGAACGGTGTAAAAAAGTCCATAACACTCTACGTTGGACCGAAGGTTTACTGCAAGCGATGTGATTTGATGTCCAGACCAAAAAGGGTTTGCGATGCCTATCACGGAAGGAAATATGGAGACGGTTTGATTGCTTATGTCGCCTATCAGAGAGTCGTGCTACGCTTATCCCTTCGTACTATCGCTAGCTCAATCAACGAGTTATTCGGACTGGAGATCCATGCCGCGACTTCGAGCTTTTTCACAACCCAGCTTGCCTTGTTGCACGTCCCTACAGAAAAGAGAATCATGAGCCATCTTCTTGCCGCACCATGCATTCACTGCGACGAGACGAAGGTGAACATTGAAGGGGAAAATCATTACGTTTGGGTAATGACAGACGGCGAACATGTCATTTTTAGGTCAACCGAGACTGGAATGCTCCCCAAGAACTGGTCCATGAGTTATGAGAGTCGCGGCGCGTGAGCGCCTTCGATTCTCATGAAAAGGAAACGACATACACCCGAGGAGATTATCAAGAAGCTGCGAGCCGCCGAAGAGGCCTTGGCTGGCGGCAAGACCGTCGAGGAAGCCAGCCGGACCAGTTCGGTAAGCGTGGCGACCTCCCAGCGTTGGAAAAGCCAGTATGGATGCATGAAAAAGGATGCGCGCAAGCGACTCAAGGATCTGGACAAGGAGAACACCCGGCTGAAGAGGCTGGTGGCCGACCAGGCTTTGGACATGGCCATTTTAAAGGAGATCGCGGAGGGAAAATGGTAGGCCCGGCCCGCAAACGCGAAGCGGTGGCACACGCGTGCCGTCGTCTGGAAGCGAGCGAGCGCCGGGCC
>JBGTDO010000121.1:0-39529 GCA_041748235.1 Akkermansiaceae bacterium
TGCCAGCTGGTTCAAAGCCCGCAGCGGGAAGCCGGAGAGAAAGGCAGCCTGACTTCATAGGTGACATAGATCTGCAAACTATGACACCCTATGAAACGGTTGGAGCAACAAGCCACGAAAGGCGCTTCGGACCCCGCTTACGATTTAAGGGGATACTTCGCGATTATTCAAAAGTAGCTGGCCTCGCGGTCCAGCTTGATACTCCGCAGCGCTGCTCCTTCCTAGCGGCCGAAACTCCAAAGAAGAGAAAGAACAAGCGGGCAACCACCTTGACCATAACACTTTACTCAATTCGCTTACTCAAGTTTGCAGCAAATAGATTATATAATCCATTTCGTTTGGCGGATATAGAGTCAGAAATATACATTGGCTGAACAATAAAACCGTTACCCCCAACTGCTCCGTGTAAGTATGAGGCCTCACCACTCACTAGAATCACATAAATATGGAATGAACTTATATAACCACTGACAAGAGGATCGTTTTTTTGGTCCGTATTCTTGAGCAAGGTAACAAATTCTTCAATAAACGCCGGTTCACGTATAAAAACACCATTCTCTACTTCATTTAGAACGGGCAGAGGAAACACGCTTTTTTGATTACTTTTAACAACGCAGATCTCTCGAATATCTGAACTTGTGATCTGACCAAGAAAAATCTTTTCGGAAAGCTCTGCAGCCTTTTCAATACCGGTCGCAGGGCTTGCACAAGAAATGATGTTAATTGCCATAAATAAGCATAGCACGAAATCAAACCTATTCATAGAATTTGTTAAAACTTCCGGATGAGGTATATATTGTTGCTACTCCTGCTTGCTGCAACCTATTGAAGGCAGCGATTGCTGGATTTGCCGAATCGGGAGCGAAATCGTAGATATCGTCGAACGTGAAATCAACGTCAAAGGAGTTTGTTCCTGAAAGCGATAGTGTGTAGTCGAAAGAAACTCGCCCATATGAATATCCCAAATCAGTCAGCCCCCTATAATTCACTACTTCAGTTCCTGTTGCTAGCCCCGCCTTATGTTTTCCAGAAAAATATCCTTTGTTAAACATGTCGGAAAACTTAGACGAAGTATGTAAGGCCCTGATTTCGTCCGCCATAGCATCCCGGTCTTCCATTTGATTAATTGAATGATCGCCCAACCTTTTTGAGAATTCGAATCCAAGCGAATCCCATCCAGAGATAACGGCAGCGACAAGCTGGAAATCACTAGCATTTAGACCACAAAAGTCGAACTGAGTGGTTGGAATTGGAGCATAAAAGCTAGCGTTTGCGCCATCAGGGAATCCGCTCGGATCCTCCGAAGACCAACGCGCAATTTGCGGGCTGTAGCTCCGGTATTTAAACGCATATTCGTCAGTAGAAGCCAAATAGGGCCTCCCCGTGAAAAAGGCGCGAGCTGAAGTTTCCTTCATCTTGGTGGAACCGGCTTCCGCACGCATCGCTGCGAGCTGATCCTTGTCCATAAACGCGGGCTTCTTGCCGTTGATGGCGGCTAAGGAGGTGCCTGTGATTACCGCCGTGACGGCGAGTGTGAATACGTATTTTCTCATTTTGTATTTTGTTTATTTTATTTGTATGGAGAGGGAGGAGAAGTGGCAAGTGATCCTCCGTCGCCGAGAGGCTATGGCGGACAAGTCGGTCAGCAGTGATCAGTGGAAGACGGTCCTCGTGCAAAGATCCGTTTAGGTCCCTGGTTCGGTGATCTGGGTTTTGGTTGGGTCGGAGAGTCTGTGGCCGGGGTGGCTGTGGGTGAGACGCTGGCTTTGGGGAGGCCGAAGGAGCTGAGGTTGGTGAATTTGACGCCGGATTTGCTGACGGTGGCGAGGGTGGTGCCGAGCATGTCGTTGAGGTGGTAGGTGATTTCATCCGGCCTGCCGACGGGGTGGGAGGCGATGGGGACGCCTCCGCTGGGGTGGGGCTCAATGGTGTAGATCGTATCGTTGCGCTTAATGAGGGCGAGGCCGTCCCAGAGGAAGGTTTCTTTGGCGGCCCTCTGTAGACAGGATTGGCTGGGGCAGCGGAGGTGAATTTCCCGTGGGAAGCGATCCTACTTAATCCCTGATGATGTCTTTGATCGGAGACTTTTAAGGGACGCATTGAGCAAAACATGAGAAACCAAAGCCGAAGCCGTCATTATAATGATAAAAATCATTCTCCAAGCGAACCACTCGTAAGGACTAACAAAAAGACTAAAATCTCCTTCAACGGCCGCAAGAACGATTAATATTAAAATACTAATAACACATAAATATATGACTTTGAAATCAAGACGACTCTCTCTGAATAACCATACCGTTACCCAGCCCGTTAAAATCGAAAACAATAGGACTTTTAAAAAAGGATTCATCTACTCGCAAAGCGCGTTTTCTATTCCCGTATTAAAATTCTTCAGATCTATGATATTTAAAACGCTTACTCGTCACTAGAAGCCAGGAAAGGCCTCCCCGTGAAGAACGCGTGATCTACGGTTTCTTTTAACCTACAGGAACCGGCATCCACACGCATGGCTGCGAGCTGCTGCTTGTCCATGAAGGCGGGCTTCTTGCCGTTGATGGCGGCTAAGGAGGTGCCTGTGATTACCGCCGTGACGGCAAGGGTGAATACGTATTTTTTCATTGTATTTGTTTGTCTATTTTGTTTCTAGGGATTTTCCTTCGCCGAAGGCTTCGGCGGACAAGGAATAGCCCTGGGAGAATTATCGGGTGGGGCTGGTTGGCTCGTTGATCTGCGGTTTCGGGATCGGTGGAAGACTTCGCTTGCGCGGACATACGCTTAAATTCACGGATCGGTGATCTGGGTTCCCGTTGGGTGGGATACTTTGTGGGCTGGAAGAGCCTAATTTTCTACTGGCGGTTTAAATCCAACTTTGAAGTCGATCCCATTCGGGTTGAGCAAGTGTGACAACGGCTCCGTCAGGTGATAAATCTTTGGGTTTGTTCCAGGCCTAATTACATATGCAACATCGGCTATCAAGACACCTTCGGCAATATCTCTCTTTAAATCGGGAAAATGCTCGAGTACCACTCTGATCCCATAAACTTTATATTCGGAAGTTTGCACGAATACGGCAGAAGAAATTTCGACAATTGCCTTTGTCCCAGTCAGTTCAAGAAGATCCCTCTGAAAATTTGCAGGTATCTTGAAGAGAATATCTTTGTCCGCCTGAACTTCGATGGCACCACCCGTCGTCTGAGACCTACACAAACCTGCCCCCCCCAAGAAGGCTAGCAACAAAATACATCTAATATCCATCCTATTCGAAAAGATGTGTGTTTTCTCCGAGGCTCTTCAGAACCAAATTAGCATCGAGTTTGGTGGCGGTCATTGCGCCGGCGCCCATAATTGTTCCTCCCCAATCGTCCCATGGGGTTGTCACTCGTTGTCCATTCACCGTTGAAACGGTGTAACGGTCGGGAGCCAACATAAAGTGCCCAAATTCATGAATAATGGTGCTCAACCCCGCGTTAAGGTCGAAGATTCCCTCTCTGCCCCCTGCTAACACCACTGACACATGGTTAGGATCGGACGAAAATCTTATAATATTGTCATATTGTTGTAAAATTGCGTTCTGATCATATGATCCACCCTCGTGCAATTTGAATCCCACGCTCGTATTCATCGCCAAGGTCTGTTGGTTTGAAGTATCGGTGCCACTAAAGTTCCAAGCTGATTCAATCGCGTTTTTCCATGAAGATAATGTAGATATAGTCATGTGATCGCCGATAACATACGCATTAAGGCTAATCGAATGCACTTGATTTTCAAAAGATAATCTGGCTTTAAGTCCATCGGGATCGACTTCATTACAGACATTGGGTGCGTAGAAGCTAACATTCGCCCCATCGGGAAATCCGCTCGGATCATCAGACGTCCAGCGGGCGATGGTGGGGCTGTAGCTGCGGTACTTGAACGCATATCTATCTCCAGAATTCATGTATGGTTTTCCGGTGAAGAAAGCGCTGCCTTCGGTTATTTCTGCTGTGGACATGGTCTTGGCTTCAGTCCGCATCGCTGCGAGCTGCTGCTTGTCCATGAAGGCGGGCTTCTTGCCGTTGATGGCAGCTAAGGAGGTGCCTGTGATGAGCGCCGTGACGGCAAGGGTGAATACGTATTTCTTCATTTTCGTATTTTGTGTGTTTTGTTTATGGAGAGGGAAGAGAAGTAGCAAGTGATCAGTCAGCAGTGATCAGTGGAAGACGGTGCTTGTGCGGAGGTCCGTCTAGATCCCTGGTTCGGTGATCTGGGGTTTTGGTTGGGCGGGAGACTGTGTGTCCGACGCGGCGGATGGTGAGACGCTTGCTTTGGGGAGGCCGAAGGAGCTGAGGTTTGTGAATTTGATACCGGACTTGCTGACGGTGGCGAGGGTGGTGCCGAGCATGTCGTTGAGGTGGTAGGTGATTTCATCCGGCCTGCCGACGGGGTGGGAGGCGATGGGGACGCCGCCGCTGGGGTGGGGCTCAATGATGTAGATCGTATCATTGCGCTTGATGAGGGCGAGGCCGTCCCAGAGGAAGGTTTCTTTGGCGGGGACGTTTGAAGACCGGGCTTCTTGGGCAGCGGGACGCAGCCCCTCCGTGATGGAGGCGATCTGGCCGTCGGGCCAGTATTTGTGGATGACGGTGCCGCTGCCGGGTAGAGGATTCTCGATGAGTTTATCAAGCCAGCCGTATCTCGCGGGTCTGGCGGGATCGGTGCCGAGCAGGCGACCGGCGATGTCGTAGTGGTGTTTGGTGGCGCTTGTCGCGAGGGCTTTAAGATCTTCGTTAGCTTTCGGGAGGTTCTCCAGAAGGGCGGTGTTGGAGGAGTCAAGCTCGTAGAGGGTGTCGAGCTGGTTGGCGGCATTGTAGGTCATCGCGGTGAATTTTCCGTGGGCCAGCTTTGCGAGCATGTTCCCCGCGAGGTCGTAGCGGTAGGCTTCGAGCAGCGTTCCTTCTGCTTCGTCTGTGACGCTAAGCAACTGTCCGGCGGCGTCATACTGGTAAGCGAGTGTCTGGCCGTTCCAAGAGCGGCTGGAGAGCTGGTCCGCAGCATCCCAGTTGTAGGACAGTAGCAGGGGTGAGGTGAGCTTGCCGCCGTTCCATTCGGTCTTAGTCAGCCTGCCAAGTGAATCATACTCCAAGGTGGCGGTGAGGGCGGTGCCTGACGCCCCGGCGCTGCCAAAGGTCTTGGTAAGCGGTCTTCCCGTTTTGTCGTGGGTGTAGGAGATGACGGGGAGGCCGTTCGAGTAGATCGCGGAGAGGTTTCCCAGCTGATCGTATTCGGTATCGGTCTGCTGGAAGGGAACGAACGGACCGGTGGGCGAGGTCCGGCTGGAGAGCAACAGGGCCTCGCGCTGGTCGCGGATATTGTAGCGGAACTGGAAAAGGTAGTCCTCCGAATCATGCGTGGCCTGGACGGCCTCCAGACGTCCGCCCTTGTCGAGCTCGTAGCGGAAGGCGGCTTCCGGGGTCATGGCCGCGCTCTGGCGCCCTTCCGCATCGTATTCCAAGAGCACCTTCTGGCCGGAGCCGTAGTCCAGCGAGACGAGCTGCCCCTCTTCATCATAGGTCTGGCTGATGTTCTGGATTCCGTTTGAGCGGAGGATCTGCCTTCCAGTCGCCTCATCATAATCCCAGCGTTGCACGCCGCCGATGGGGTTGGTCTGCTTGACCAGATTGCTGCGGGTGTCGTATTCAAAGAGGATGCGGTTCCCATTCCCATCGATCTGGGCGTTGCGGCGGTTCATCGAGTCATACTCATAGGCGGTGACGGCCCCGTTTGGTGCAGTGAAGGAAAGCAGATTCCCCCTGCGGTCCCGCTCCATGGCCGTAAAACGTCCCAAGGCGTCCTTCTCACCAACAAGAGTGTCGGCGGCACCGCGCACAAACTCCTTGGCCACCGCACCGTTTGTCTGGATCGCGGTAGGCAGGCCGTTTTCAGCGTATTTGATCTCGGACACCCGGCCATCGGGTGAAACGGAGGACACCGCTCTGCCAGACTCGTCATAGATCACCTCGGAGCGTCCGCGCGGACCTTCAGAGGCAACCATGCGTCCCAGGGCATCGTACTCGTAAGAGAGCCGGTCCCCTGCCGGGCTCTCAACCGCTTCCAGATCGCCACGCGCGTTGTAAGCGTATCGAGTAACCCGCCCCAGACGGTCCTTCGCAGCAGTGAGGCGCCCGTCTTCAGAGTATTCGTATTCCGCGATGACTTCTGTCTGCTTCCTTGTCCCCTGCCGGACACGGACAGGTTTTGGCTCCCAGTCACCCTTTTTTCCACGATCCCTCGGATCATAATCATAAAACGTAATTTTGCCACGGGAATCAATGCGCTCGGTGAGGAGCCCGGTGCGCCGGTCATAGCGATACTCCTCGACAATTTTTTTCCCGACAATGACGCGCCTCAGCTTGCCGTTATAACGCTGGCCGGGAGAACGGTAATAATACTCCTTGCGCTCCATACCGCCCTGCCGCGATGTCATAATCCCGCCTTGGGCGGAGAAATCCCCTCTGGCCTCACTGCCGTCCGTGGCCGTAATCGTGACTACCGATGGATTCCACTCCTCGTTATTCTTACCTTTTCTACCATAAACATATGAGCCGAACAGGTCCTCGCTGATCCAGTAATTCTCCGGGTTCTTCCTAGCCGCTGCCTCCTGAGCGAGATCCTGCTCGGCGGTCGGCTTCACATATACAGTCTTGATGACCTCAATGTCGTCCTCCCCTGCTTCATCTCCCGTGCCGATTCCCTGCAGTACATCACTATCCGGATGATAGCGGAATTTCATCGCCTCACCAGTCACCGGCTTCCAGAGAGATAGCAGCTCCTTGGAGCCGCGCTGCGTATACTTGAAAGATTGCGTGGTCTCAACCAGCTTTAAGGCACTGAGGCAGTCGTCCGCCTCATAAGCTGCGGAAAGGACGGGGACACGGGCCTTGCCCGCTCCATCGCGCAGCTGCACACCACGCAAAAACTGCCGCTCCCACTTGAACTCCAGTATTCGCAGACCAGGCGACCGCACCTCGAGAAGCCTACCCTTAGCGTAAGTATACTGCCAGCCCTGCTGATCCCGGATGACCTGCCTCAGCCTTGATACTTCGGCCTGCCATCGACCGTCACCGCTCCCGAACTGGTTGGCACGGTCACCCTCAATGAACATGATCTGTTCATTGCCCGGCGTGGTCCACATCATGTACCCTTGCGCGACCGGCAAAAGCGACGACTCAAGCTGAGGACAAAACCACTGGCTGCCAAAGAGCCCCCTCTTTGTCCGCGAATTCAAATAGACCAGCTGCAGCGGAAATGAAAACTCCGGTGAGGCGCTGACCTGACCGAGATTGTATTCAACCTTCCACCCACCCCCAAACAGGGCTTTGCCATGAACCGGCGGTCTGTAAACCCACGAAAGTTCTGCCTCGGCAACTGACGAGACCGCCATAGCCAGCACAACTAGAAACAAGCCTAAGCGAGGAAGCGAGGAAGCGAGGAAGCGAGGAAGCGAGGAAGCGAGGACTGCATCGTGTCGTGGATAAGCGAAATGTGAGCCATATTTTTCCAAATAGTAAATTGCAGCAGAGAAATTATTCTGAATGGTTTCTTACCGTGCCGGAACTCCAACACTGAGCTATGGCCCGCAACCGTCGTCTCAGGTGGTGGAATGCGGCTGAATTGATTAAACACGGGCGCGTTTTAACAACGCATACCTCCAACGCAAGACTTTTGATTACCTAAAAACGGCCATAACCTGTTAGATATCAAATTCCAGCGCCCGCACCTCCCGCAGAAGACGATTGAACAGGGATTTGAGTGGGCAACAGGCTCGCCGTATTTGACAGCGAGGAGGCTTCACTATCGAGTCCCGCAGGGCGCACTCATGGGAGGAATGCTTCCTCTATGACCTGCTCCTTGACTGCGAGCGCTTTTGGTGCGCTCATCTCCCAGCGGACAGGAACGCAAGATTCTCCAATGATTAATGAACTTAAAGCGCGGCTCGTCGGCTTGGGAATGAGTGAAGAAATGGCCACCAAGGCAATCACCACCGTTGCGGAATTCGCGAAGGCGAAGCTGCCGGGGCCTTTACATTCCGCGATCGATGACGTGATGGCAGGGAAAAATCCGGACCTCGGAAAGCTCACCGGATTCCTCGACGGGATCAGAGGCTTCTTCGGCAGCCGCTGAGTCGGCTTGCGGAATCCAGTCCGATTTCCATTCCACCTGGGGGCTCCCACCGTTTAGGCTCCGCCCGTGCCTGAATCCACTAACAGCCAACGTTGGCAAACCGATGGGAAGTTCTTCCAGCGGGGCGGCGAGCGGCGCTGGATGCGGGCTATCACCTACGGGCCCTTTCCCGAAGAGAAGACTCCCCCGCTTGCTGAGGATCTTGCCAAGGTGCGCGCCGCTGGGTTTGACACGCTCCGCTTGTTCAGCCTGCCCGGGGCGGAGCTTCTGGATGCCGCGCATGAAGCGGGGCTCCAGGTTTTTGCGGGCCTAAACTGGCGGTATCACGAGGACTTCCTGTCCCAGCCAACACTGCTTTCAGCGGCCCGGATGAAGCTCTACGATTGGCTGCGGGCGCACTCGAAGCACCCGGCGCTCACCGGCGTCTATGTAGGAAATGAGATTCCCGCAGACATGGTCCGCTGGATGGGCCCGGTGGCCGTGCGGGAGGCTCTGGAGGATCTGATCGCCCTCGGCCGCAGCGTCGCCCCCGACCTCCTTTTCGCCTACGCAAATTATCCTTCCACCGAGTATCTGGAGCCCGCCAACGCGGATTTCACCGCTTTCAATATCTATCTGGAAAGCCCCGAACCCTTCGCCGACTATCTCCGCCGCCTGCAGAACATCGCAGGGGACCGGCCTCTAGTTGTGTCGGAGTTCGGAAAAGATTCCTCCCGCAGCTCGCTTGAAAAACAGGCTGAAACTCTAACCTGGGCTTTGAAGATTTCCCAGGAGATTGAAACCGCAGGCATGACCCTCTATTCTTGGAGCGATTTATGGCAGAACGCTGGGATCGAGATTCACGATTGGGATTTCGGCATCACTGATAGAAGCGGAAAAGCGAAGCCAGCCTACGATGCCTGCCTTAATTTCTCGCCGGAAGCTCCCTCCAAATCCACCCGCACGTTCTCGGTGATCGTATGTTCGCGCAATGGAGTGGGTAGTATCGGTGCCTGTCTCCGGTCATTGAAAGCTCTCAACGGTGGCCCATACGAAACCATCGTTGTTGACGATGGTTCCACCGACGGCACTGCTGAATTAGTAGCGCGCCAGTTTCCTGCGGCGCGGCTGATTTCCATCCCCCCCTCCGGTCTCAGTGCTGCCCGCAATGTCGGCGCTGCAGCAGCCACGGGGGAGATCCTCGCCTTCACTGACGATGATTGTGAGGCCGACCGAGACTGGCTGGTGCGGCTGGACCGAGCTTTTGACAAGACAGAGGTAGCCGCGGCAGGAGGGCCGAACCTCCCACCTCCCGCCAGAAATCTGGAGGAGGCGGTGATCCGGGCTGCTCCGGGCGCACCCAGCCACGTGCTGTTGGATGATACCACTGCTGAGCACCTGCCCGGGTGCAATATTGCCGTGAGGCGGGAGGCGTTCCAAGTGGTCGGCGGCTTCGATCCGGCGTTCCGGACCGCCGGCGACGATGTGGATTTCTGCTGGCGGCTGAACGACGCCGGATTTCAGCTTGGCTTCGTCCCCGGTGCCTTCGTCTGGCATTGGCGCAGGTCTTCGGTGCGGGCCTTCCTCAAGCAACAGATGGGCTACGGCCGCGCTGAAGCTATCCTCCTGCGAAAGCACCCGCATCGCTTCTCCAGCAATGGCGAAGCGCGCTGGGAGGGCTTCATCTACGGTGGTGGCAGCGTCCGGGCTGATGAAGACTCGATCATCTACTACGGCTCGATGGGCCAAGCGGGCTACCAATCGGTCATGAACCGGATGCTGCCGCTGCGGCCGATCGACTCGCAGTTCGCCAACCTCCGGTCAGTGTCGTTGCTGAATCTCGTAAAAATTTTACAGCCGTCTGCGAGACGCTGGGCGAGGAACCGGACGCCCTTTTCCAAGCCCCGCATGCTCCTGCATCCTGCCGGGGAGTCCCCAACAGCGGAGTTCCGCCTCCCTCACAGCGATGGGAGAAACCGTGACCATTACCTTCAGCAACTCCTTTCCGAAGGCTGGATGCCCGCCGGACCAACTGATCCTTGGGATCTTTCCAAAGGCGGCACGCGCGTGCTGATCGCCACGGAAAAGACAGACCACGCCCACACCAACAATCTCTTCCGCATCTGGGGGGATCCTGAGATTGTCCGCAGCGCACTCTCATCCACCACATGTCGCTCCTGACCAAAGACTACGATTTTTACCTCCCCGAGGAGCTCGTCGCTTCGCGGCCCCTGCCCGATCGTGCGGCTTCCCGGATGCTGGTGATTCATCGCGAGAGCGGACTGATCGAGCACCGGATGTTCGCGGACTTCGAGAGCTTCCTGCGACCGGACGACCTGCTCGTGCTCAACAACACCCGGGTGATCCCCGCGCGGCTTTTTTCAGACGACGGGCGCATCGAGTTACTCTGCCTAGATCAGCTTTCCCCCATTCTCTGGCGCTGCCTCGCCAAGCCCGGGAAGAGGATGAAGCTGGGGAAAACCCTCGTGATCGGCGGAATTACTGGAACCGTCGTGGAAGTTTTTGAGAATGGGGATCGCTTGATCGAGTGGCAGAGCGCGCTGGATCTCCACCAGCACGGGCACCTCGCCCTGCCCCACTACATGGGCCGCGATGACGAGGAAATGGATCAGGAGCGTTACCAAACAGTCTTTGCCAAAGAGGAAGGAGCGATCGCTGCTCCGACGGCCGGGCTTCACTTCACGCCAGAAATGCTGGAGCGGATCCAGCATGACTTCATCACGCTCCACGTCGGCGTCGGCACCTTCCGCCCGGTCTCCGTCGATCACATTGGCGATCACGTGATGCACGCTGAAAAGTATTCCGTACAACGAGAAACCGCGCAACGGATCAATGAGGCGGGTCGCTTGATCGCGGTCGGCACGACAGTCACCCGTGTCCTTGAGTCACTGGCAGAGGAAGAAACCGGTGGCAGGATCAGACCGGAGAACCACAGGGGAACCACTGACATTTTCATCCATCCTCCTCACCGCTTCATGGCAGTCGACGCTCTGCTCACCAATTTTCACCTTCCACAGTCGACTCTCATCATGCTCGTCTCCGCCTTCGCGGGCAGGGAGCTTGTGCTCGAAGCCTACCGGCAGGCGGTTGAGGAGAAATACCGCTTCTACTCCTACGGCGACTGCATGCTCATCATCTAACGAATCCCTGAAATGAAACTGATCTCTTGGAACGTCAACGGCATCCGGGCCGTAATCAACAAAGGCATGGGCGAATTCCTCTCAACCGAGAGTCCCGACATCCTGTGTCTGCAGGAAGTCAAAGCCCGCGAGGAGCAGGTGGAACTTCCGCTAGAATTCGGCACCTACAAATCCTTTTGGAACTCCGCCGGAAAGCCGGGCTACTCCGGCACCGCGATCTTCACCAAAGAAGCTCCCCTGGGCTGCCATTACGGGCTGGGGCATGACGAGCACGACGGTGAGGGGCGCGTCATTACGCTTGAGTATCCGGATTTTTATCTGGTGAATGTCTATACTCCGAACGCGCAGGACGGCCTCCGCCGCCTCCCTTATCGCTTGCAATGGGACATGGCCTTTCGCCTTCACCTCAACCACCTGGCGCTGACCAAGCCGGTCATCTTCTGTGGTGACCTGAATGTGGCGCACAAGGAGATCGACCTCGCCAACCCGAGGACAAACCGAAAGTCAGCCGGCTTTTCAGATGAGGAGCGGGCAAGCTTCACAGCCCTGTTGGAAAGCGGCTTTACAGACAGCTTCCGCCACTTCTATCCCGAACAAACTAGCGCGTATTCCTGGTGGTCCTACCGCTCCGGGGCACGGCAACGGAATATCGGCTGGAGAATTGACTACTTCGGAGTTTCTAACAACTTCGTGGACCGTCTGCAGGAGGCGACGATCCTGCCGCACGTCACCGGCTCCGACCACTGCCCAGTTGCCATCACATTGAAGTGATCGGACAGCCGCCGTGCGGCCTTGGATTGCGGCAGCCTGTTGCCGCTTTCGGCAATCGCAGCCCTGCTGCGAGCCGGACGGCAGTGGCAAGAACAGGGCCAAGGAATCCTTATCCTCCGCCGTGGCAGCAGGCTGCTTCACGGAGAGCTACAGCAAAGCTGCAGCAGGCCAAGAGAAAAGATCTTAGCGCTCCTCTTCCGGATCGATCTCAGGCGCTTTCGGGAGCTTGTCCACCTCTTCTAGGAGATTGACGATCTCGACGCCGCGGATGGCGGAGTTGTCGTGATGAAAGCGAAGAACCGGTGTGGATTTCAGCACCACCCGCTTCATCACCGCAGCTTGAATCGCTCCGTGGGCGCGGTTGAGCTTCTCGATGATTGGTTCCGCCGAACCTCCAATCACTCCAACCCATACCTTACCCTCTTTCAGGTCCTGTGTCACCTCGACAGCACTAACCGTGACAAGTTTCCCCTGCCACTCGTAATCATGTTGGATGACCGTGCTGATTTCACGGCGAAGCAGTTCATTGACTCGATCAATACGGCGGGACATAGCAAAAGTGAGATGGGGAAAGTGAGCAGTCATCAGTGAGATCAGTGATGCGGAGAGTTCCTCCCCTGATCACTGTCCACTGATCACTCGACACTAAAAGTTACAGCGTTTGCGCGACTTTCTCAAGCTTGTAGCACTCGATGATGTCGCCTTCCTGATATTCGTTGAACTCACCGAGGCGAATGCCGCATTCGAAATTGGTGCGGACCTCTTCGACTTCCTCGTGGAACCGGCGGAGCGTGGACATCTTCCCATCGAAGACAGGGATACCACCGCGGATGACGCGGGCGTGGGCCTTGCGATGGATCTTGCCGTCGGTGACGAAAGAACCAGCAGCCTTGCCTTTGTTGACCTTGAAGACCTGGCGGCACTCGGCGTGGCCGATGACGGACTCGCGGGTGAGCGGCTCCAGCAGACCGAGCATTGCTTCGCGAACCTGATCGATCAGTTCGTAAACGATCGAGTAGAGCTTGATCTCCACTGCGGCTGCCTTGGCTGCTTTGACGGCTTTTGCCTCCACCTTGACGTTGAAGCCCATAATGATCGCATCGGACGAAGCAGCGTAGGCGATATCGGACTCAGTGACCGGACCGGCTGCGGCGGTGATAAACTGGCAGTCGACCTTCTCCGACTCGATCGCGAGGATGGCCTTCTTGATCGCTTCGACGGAGCCTTGGACGTCGCACTTTAGGATGATCTTGAGCTGGGTCTTGCCACCGCCGTCGTTAACCATGGAGAACAGGTCCTCCATCCGGTTCCGGTGCTGTGGCTTAAGGCGACGCAGGCGGAGTTCCTCCTGGCGCTCCGATGAAAGCGACTTTGCCTCGCGCTCGGTCTTCATCTCGGTGAGGTGATCACCTACGTTCGGAAGCTCCTCGAAGCCGATGACCTCGACCGGCGTTCCTGGGAGCGCGAACTTCACGTTCTCGCCGAGGTCATTAATCAGCGAACGAACTTTCCCTGCGTATGGGCCGCAGATGAAAGGGGTGCCGATTTTCAGGGTTCCTGATTCGACAATAACAGTAGCGGTGGTGCCACGGCCTGGGACCACGCGGGCCTCAATGACGCCAGCGCGGGCGATCGCTTTTGGATTGGCGCGAAGCTCCAGAACCTCTGCTTGGAGGACGATGAGTTCGAGGAGGTCGTCCATGCCTTCTCCCTTAAGAGCGGAGATGGCGGCAAACTCGGTATCGCCACCGTAGTCGGTGGTCTGGAGACCGTTTTCAGCGAGCTGGGATTTCACCCGCTCCACGTTGGCTGATGGCAAGTCGCACTTGTTGATCGCGACGATGATCGTCTTCTGAGCCTTCTGAGCGTGTTTGATGGCTTCAAGCGTCTGCGGCATGATCCCGTCATTGGCAGCAACCACGATGATGGCAATGTCGGTGATCGTCGCACCGCGCTCACGCATATCGGAGAAAATGGCGTGGCCGGGAGTATCGAGGAACGTGATTGTCTGATTATTGTGCTCAACCTGATATGCGCCGATGTGCTGGGTGATGCCGCCAGCTTCGCCGCTGACCACCTTGCTCTTGCGGTAGTAGTCCAAAATCGAGGTCTTGCCGTGGTCGACGTGGCCCATGATTGTGACGATCGGCGGGCGATTCTGAAGGAGACTTTCCGGTTCAACCGCGGGTGCTTCGGGCTCGATGATGACTTCTTCGGTCTTATGAACGCCCTTTTCCTTGTCGCGCTTTTCACGCTCAAAGGTGAAGCCATGGATCTCGCAGACTTTTGCCGCGATGTCCGGCTCCAGAGGTTGGTTGGGAGCTGGGAAGACGCCGAGCTTGATCAGGTCCGCCATCACGTTGAACGGTTTCAAGCCAAGGCGTGCGGCGAGATCGGGGACCAGGATCGGTGGCTTGATGACGATCAGCATTGGATCATCCGATTCAGGCTCCTCTGCCGGTTCGGGTGATGCCGGGGCTTCAGCCGCCGGGGCGACAACCTCGGGCGCTTTGACCATGTTCGGATCTTCGTTTTCCTTTTCCCGGATCTTAGAGATGCTGCCGATCACGTTCTTCCCTGCAGGAGCGGTCTTGCGCACCTTGGGCTTCTTCTCATCCGCAAATAAATCGAGAGCGTTGGCCTTCGCTGCTTCAACCTTGCTTGGCACCGGAGGCACAGGCTCGGCCTCGAGCTTCTGACGCTGTCTGCGCGAGGGCTTCTTGGTCTCGTCGATTAGATCGAGGACCTTCTTCGGATTCTCAGGAAGTTTATCGCTATTTTGTGGCATCCGGCTTTCTGGAAAATTAGTAGTAGGCAAATTAAAATCTATGGTTGGTTTCAGTCCCGGACGGCGGCGTTGACGCCCTCAGGTTCGCTTGGTAGCTCGATCACTTTGGCATCGGTTGCAGGCTCGGCCTCTTCGATCGCTGGTGTCTCCTCCTCCATCGCAGGATCGGATTCGGTTTCAGATTCAAGCTCTGCAGAATCCTCATCTTCTGCAGGCCCGCTGGCGGACGGGATGCCGGAGACGATCTCGCGGGCGCGGGAGAGGATGGAGTTTGCGGCGTCTTCCGTGATGTCGAGGGAAGCGGTGAGAAATTCTTTCGGCATATCGATGATCATGTCGGCACTTACGCCACCAAAAAGGGTCAGCCTTGCTGCAAGGTCATCGGCGATGCCAAGCAGTTCGCCGAGAGAGTGAGCGACGCCACCGATTTTCTCCTTAAACTGCTCTTCCTTGGTCTCATCCTTGCGGACCTGGACGTCCCAGCCCATCAGGCGGGAAGAGAGGCGGGCGTTCTGCCCCTTGCGGCCGATGGCTTTGCTGAGATCTTCCTCGCTGACGGTGACGAGGACCACTTTCTCCTTCTGATCGACGTTTATGGAAATGAGTTCGGCTGGCTTGAGTGCCTCGCGGACCAGCTCGGCGGGATCCTCGCTCCAGCGGATGATGTCAACTTTCTCGTTGTTGAGCTCGCGGACGATATTCTTAACGCGTGCTCCGCGCATGCCAACGCAGGCTCCGACCGGATCGACTTTTGGATCGTTGCTCCAGACGGCGACCTTGGTGCGGAAACCGGATTCACGAGCGATCGCCCGGATCTCAACCGTGTGGTCGGAAATCTCATTTACCTCGGCTTCGAAAAGGCGGCGGACGAAATTCGGATGGCTGCGGGAGAGGATGATCTCAGGACCGCGGCCTTCGTTTTCCACTGCCAGCACATAACAACGGATACGGTCGCCTATGTTGTAATCTTCGCCCTGCACGCGCTCGCGGTTCGGCATGATACCCTCGAACTTGCCGAGATCGATCATCACATCATTGCGCTCGAACCGGCGGACGGTGCCGGAGACGATGTCACCCGCCCGGTCCTTGAACTCCTCGTAAATCATTTCCTTCTCCGCCTGGCGGAGGCGCTGCATCATCGTTTGCTTCGCAGTCTGAACGGCGATGCGGCCGAAGTCTTTCGGCGTAACATTGAACTCAAGCGTGCCACCTACCTCAATTTCAGCATTCTTTTTCTTGGCAATGCTCAGGGGCAC
Organism: Akkermansiaceae bacterium; assembly: GCA_041748235.1. Lineage (GTDB taxonomy): Bacteria > Verrucomicrobiota > Verrucomicrobiia > Verrucomicrobiales > Akkermansiaceae > Luteolibacter. The sequence continues at coordinate 16,116 of JBGTDO010000121.1, forward strand.
CTCGTTGAACTTGTCCTGATGGTCGTCATCCGCCACGACGGCAAGAGATGCAAAAATCTTGGTCTCACCTTTTTTCGTATCCACCTGGGCGCGCAAAGTCTCGATGGCGTCGGCACCTGGAACCATTTTCCGATAGGCGGAAACGAAGGAAAACTCGAGGGCAGCCACGATTTTGTCACGGTCGATACCTTTTTCTTTTTCGTAATATTCGATGAGTGCGACGATGTCGTTGGTCATGGCTCTTGGACGGACGTTTGGCGGATGATGTTACTAGCTATGAGCCCCACCTGAGTGAAACTGCGTGAAATGAGTCGTCTGGAGACGCAAAAGAGTGGGCTTGGGACCCACTCTCCGCGTGACAGAGTTTGTTCGTTGGAACTCTCATAGCTTGAACGAAACAGCCTTGCAAGCCGAAAGTCCTGCGGTGATCAGGCGGCACGGCGCTGGCCGACGCTTGGATCAACAGACAGTTCTCGAGAAATGGCTGGAGCGCTTGCAGCAAAGCGGAGCTGCCTGCTCGGGGCGCTCGCCGAAATGATCCTTGATAGCGTGTATCACCCTCCGAGCGGGTGTACACAGATTTCTCGTTTGTCCGTTTTCCCGTAAAGTCCGGGCCAATCAACCTGTGTAGATTGTCACCGGGCCCACGCCACTGCCCTGCACCCGGCGCAATTTTTCGACCGCCTTCTTCACCGCCGCAGCAGCCGCAGGTGCGTCATCCACATGGTTGATGCGGGAGAAACTGAAGCGCAGGCTGGTCTTGGCGCGCCCTTCAGGTATGCCCATGGCGAGCTGCACGTGGGACGGCTTTTGCTTGCCGGTCATACAGGCGGAGCCGGCGGAACAGGCAATGCCCGCCTCATCGAGCAGAATCAGAAGACCAGCGGAGTCGCAAGCGTCGAAGGAAAGGTGAGAGGTGTTCGGCAAGCGGAACTCGGGATCGCCGTTCCGCACGCAGCCAGACACCTCGCTCAAGAGGATTTGCTCAAAGACATCTCTCATTTCGCACAAGCGCTCAGGCACCCCGTGCTCCAAAGCTTGCTTGGCAGCGCTCGCCGCCGCCCCCATGGCCACGATCGAAGCAGTGTTCTCTGTGCCACTGCGGCGGCCCCTTTCCTGTCCTCCGCCAAAGAGAAAGGGGGCGAACTGCAGGCCCTTGCGCACGTAAAGCGCACCCACGCCCTTCGGCCCATGGAACTTGTGCGCGGAAATGGACAGCAAATCCACACCCAACTGGCGGACATTGAGCGGTATTTTCCCAGCTGCCTGGATGGCATCCGTGTGAACCGGCAGCCCGTGACGACGGGCGGCTTCGACTACCTCCCGGAGCGGCTGGATGACACCTGTCTCGTTGTTCGCCGCCATCACACTTATATAAGCGGCGTTTTTGCAGACGGCGGAAAATGGATCGAGAGCAAGGAGACCGCCCGCATCCACACCCGCCCTGACCACCTCCCGCTGCCGACTCTCGACGAAGCGGAGCACCGCGCTGTGCTCGATTGCGGAAACCTGTGCCGCCCCCTCCCCTGCAAGCAGATCGAGTGAGTGCAAAGCCGTGTTCACGCTCTCAGTCCCGGAGCCGGTGAAAACAACTTCCTCAGGCTCCGCCCCTATCAGCTCCGCCACCTGCTGCCGCGCCTGATCGATGGCCTTACGCGCCAGCCTCGCGCTCTTGTAGCTACCGGAGGGATTGGCGTGTTTGGCGGTCAGCCATGGCAGCATCGCCTCCACCACCTCCGGCAGGAGGGCGGTCGTGGCATTGGCATCGAGATCGATCACTCCGCAAGCTTTCCCTCTCCCAGCAGAAAAACAATCCAACAATCGAGCTACAACAAACTCGGAAGGGCCTCCACGTAGGGCCTCGCCCAGCGGATCACCACATCGGCCCAAGTCGCAGCGGTGCCGAACCATGCGTAGACGAAATCCCGCAGGCGCTCCAGCGGCGCGGGAGCTGCCAAGCACAGCAGCGCAACGAGGACGACAAGGTTTCCAAAATAGATTAGGACCAGCGAAAGGAAGGTCCCGTTGTCTTTCAGATCCGGCTGATCGCGCGGGATCATCCACAGCGTCCAAGCGAGATGAAACGCCCAGGTCGCGCCCATTGCTCCGTAGAAAATCTGATTTCCCAACGGAGTCACCTCCACGAAAAATCCCGCCGCCATATAACCCGCCACCAGCAGCGTGCTCCAGAAAGGAACAAAATACGGGGAGAGTGCGATCAACCAGTTCGTCTTGTCCGTGGTGACGTAGCCACCCTCGCAGCTCCAGTGAATGTCCAGCACCTTGCCGCGAAAACATTTCACAAAGGCGGCGTGCGTCAGCTCATGCCCCAGCACGTAAAGGTACAGAAAATAGCGTTCGCCGAACCGTGACCAGAACCAGCCGAGCATCACCATCGCCCCGGTCGTGAAGTACCAGAACTGCATACTCTGCCAGAAGCCTTGCTCAAGCGTCGCGCGCGAAAACTGCGAGAGGAACGCCCATGTCGTCACCCAGCACAGCGGCAGCAGCAGCAATGCGACGACGCAGCGGACAAGCCGTTTCGCGAAGCCAACCGAGGCATCGTCCTCAAGATCTTCCATCGCGATCGCAGCCCAGATGTTCTGCCCGCGTCGGTTCAGTCGGCGGTTCGTCCTCTCATGCGCATGCCGGTTGACCGCCCGAAGCCCCGCCTGCAAAGACGGATGCGGGCGTTTACAGTTCCCGAGAGTTTTTTTTCTCCCGGGGATTTTCGGGGTCCGATGGCTCATGCGATGCTAAAGAGCGCACGATATTTCGCATTTCTTAACTAATCAAGTCTGAGATTCCAAGATCGGTCCTTGAGCCAGACACGCCGCCGTTCTCCGACAGCAGTGGTTGCTGATTCTATGGTGGACTGAGAGGGGAAGCGCACGGTTTCTCCCAGAAACGGCTTTTGTGATTGCTCAAAAAGATTTGCAAACAAACTTTGCACCATGTCACTTGCCTCCCGCCACGCAGCGAAGAAACCCAAACGGATGGTCACCGGCTACGCCGCCTGCTTGCTTCCTTTCAATCCAGACGGATCGATCGCCCGGGACTCGTTTCAAGAGGCGGTCGCACGCACCACCGATGCCGGACTCGGCTGCGCGGTGAACATGGACACCGGCTACGCGAACTATCTGGAGCCCTCGGAGCGCCGCCTGATCCTTGAGCTTACTAGGGAAACCATCAAGGGCCGACGGGACTTCGTTTCAGGTGCCTTTGTCGAAGGTCTTGAAGGTGACCTAGTGAGCCTCTACCGCAGCCAGATGGACGAGATCGTGGCCCACGGCGGCACACCCATCCTCTTCCAAACAACCCGCTTCCACTTATGGGAGCCTGCGAAAATCATCGATCTCTACGCCACCGTCTGTGAGGGCTATGATTCCGTGTTCGGCTTTGAGCTTGGAGCCATGTTCGCCCCAAACGGCATGATTTACGACGAGGAAACTATCCGCGGGCTGATACAGATTCCTGCCCTCAAAGGCATCAAGCATTCGTCGCTTGATCGCGGCGAGGAGCTCCGCCGCTTGGAGATCCGCGACGAACTTCGCCCCGATTTTAAGATCTTCACAGGCAACGATCTCGCGATCGATATGACTGAATATGGTTCCGATTACCTCCTCGGCCTGGCCGCCTTCTGCCCGGAGCTTTTCGCGCTCCGCGACAAGTATTGGCTGGAAGGCGACGAACGCTACGCCATCCTGACAGACGCGATCCAATACCTCGGAAACATCGCCTTCCGTGCTCCGGTGCCCGCCTACAAACACACTTGCGCAATCTTTCAGAACCTCATCGGCCGCTGCCCCTCTCCGCTCACCCATCCAAAGTCGGCAAAACGACCGGAGTGGGAAAAAGAAATCCTCGTCGATTGTGCGGCGCGGCTCGGTTATCAGCTTTGAAAATCGACGCAGCAGCTTCCAAAAACCGGCATGGCCACAATCACCGATATCGCCCGGACTCTGGATATTTCCACGGCCACCGTTTCCCGCGCACTTAACCAGTCCCGGCTCGTCACCTCCGATCTGGCGGAAAAAATCAACCGAACGGCTGAAGAACTCGGCTACAAAAAGCGCAGCATCCGCCGCCACCGGGGCCGTGCGATCCTCAATATCAAGCTCGTCCTGCCGCGCCACCGGGAGGCAGAGCGCACGCTCTTCTATGATTTTGCCGCTCTGATCGAGGGCGTCCGAAATGGATTCAAACTCTGCGGCATCAATCTTCTCTGTGAAACGCAATCGCCGGATTTCGAACCATATCCTCACAAAAAAGGCGGAGATATTAGCGGCTTCATCTTTGCCTTCAACCGCCCCTCCCCCGCCACACTCAAGCAGATGAGGGAGTTCGGGACACCATTCGTTATTCTCAACCGCGATATCCCCGGACTCCCTTGTGTCGCCTCGGAGAATGCACAGGGCATGGCCGATCTGCTCGACCACCTCATCCCTTCGCGCCCCGGCCTGAAGCCCGCTTTCATTTCCATCAATGGGCTTGGCCAGATCGGCGAGGAGCGTCTCTCCGGACTTGCCTCCGCCTGCGAGAAAAATGGGATCGCGTTCGATCCTGAAAAGGACGTGCTTCAGTTGGAGGACATCGCTTCGATCACGTCTCAAAACATCGTTCCGCTGGCTCAGAGCTACAACGCCCTCATCTGGGTCAATGACATCGTCGGCACCGTCGTCCTAACAGAGTTGGACCGCCTTGGCTTCTCCGTGCCAGAGCAGATCGCCGTGACAGGTTTCGATGATTCACCGGTTCGCAAGCTTTCACGACCCTTGCTCACCACCGTCAGCATGCCCGTCAGCGAACTCGGCCAAGCCGCAGCCGCCCGCCTTGAATCCGAAATCATCGAGCATCGGGAGGCGGCTCCCATCCTCCGAGTCAAAGGCAGACTCGTCCCCGGCGAATCGACCTAGCCATCCATCAATTCTTCCATGCTCGCCAATCAGCTCGCCATCCACACCTTCACCAACCAGCCGTGGTCCATCCACGAATGCATTGAAAACTATGCGCGCGCGGGCATTGGCGGCATCTCAATCTGGCGCGAAACGATCGCAAGACAGGATCTTAAAAAGGTCCGTTCCCAACTCACCGACGCGGGCCTCACTCCCGTTTCCCTCGTCCGCGGCGGCTTCTTCACCGCAAAAGCCGCAGCCGACCGTGCGGCAGCCATCGAAGCAAATCTCGCCGCGCTGAAGGAGGCGGAAGCCCTCGGTCTGCCGATGATTGTCCTCGTCTGCGGCGCGACCATCGGCCAGTCGCCGGACGAGAACCTCCTCCAGATCGAAGACGGCATCCGCGCCCTTGTGCCTGCCGCCGAGGCAGCGAACATCCGCCTCGCGATCGAGCCCCTCCACCCGATGTATGCCGGCGATCGCTCCGCCGTCACTTCACTCCGGGAGGCCAATCTCCTCGCCCGGCGGATCAATCACCCGCTCGTCGGAATCGCCGTGGATACCTTTCACGTCTGGTGGGAAAGCAATCTGGAGGCTGAGATACAAACCTGCTTCGCAAGCGGCCACCTCTTCGCCTTTCACATCTGCGAGTTCAAGCCGGACTTCGACCACCCGCTCTTAGACCGGGGACTCCCTGGCGAGGGTGTCAACGCCACGCCCCGCATCCTCAAAATGATTCGAGCCACAGGCTTCTCCGGCCTCATCGAAGTCGAGATCTTCTCCCGGAAATACTGGGCGATGAATCAGCACGATTTCCTCCAGCAGATCCTACGTTCCACCGAGAACCTCTGATCTGACTCTTCCCTACACTCTGCACACTTCACTCCATAGCATGAAAAAAATCGGCATCATCTTGAACGGCGTCACCGGACGCATGGGCACCAACCAACACCTCGTCCGCTCCATCTTGGCCATCCGCGATCAAGGCGGCGTGCTTCTTCCAGACGGTTCGCGTCTCGTCCCGGACCCAATCCTCACCGGCAGGAATGAGAACAAGCTCGCAGATCTCGCCAAGCAACATGCGGTCGATCGCCACACCACTGATCTCGATGCCGCCCTCGCAGATCCGTACAACGAAATCTTCTTCGATGCCTCCGGCACACCGCACCGCATCCCTTTCCTTGAGCGCGCCATCGTAGCCGGTAAACACATCTACTGCGAAAAACCCACCGCCGTCCTCTATTCCGAAGCCCTCCGCATCGCAGAGGTTGCCGAGAAGGCAGGTGTGAAAAACGGGACCGTCCAGGACAAACTCTGGCTGCCCGGAATCCGCAAATTTCAACTTCTCAAAGAACAGGGCTTCTTTGGCAAAATCCTCTCCGTCCGCGGCGAGTTTGGCTATTGGGTCTTCACCGGCGAGCACGAGGGCCAGCCCATACAGCGCCCCTCGTGGAACTACCGCAGTGAAGACGGTGGCGGCATGATTGTGGACATGCACTGCCACTGGCGCTACGTGATCGACAACCTCTTCGGCAACGTTACCCGCGTCTTCTGCAAAGCCGCCACCCACATTCCCGAGCGCTTCGATGAAGCAGACAAGCCTTATCAGTGCACCGCCGACGACTCCGCCTATGCACTTTTTGAAACTGAAACCGGCGTCACCTGTCAGTTCAACTCCTCGTGGAACGTTCGCGTCCGCCGCGATGATCTTCTCACCATGCAGGTGGATGGCACCGAGGGCTCGGCCATCGTCGGTCTGCGGAAATGTTGGGCCCAGCATCAATCCGTCACCCCGCGTCCGATCTGGAATCCGGATATCGATTCTCCTATCGACTATTACGCCAACTGGACCGAAGTGCCGGACCAACTGAACTTCGACAACGCCTTCAAGATCCAGTGGGAGCTCTTTCTCAAGCACGTCGCCAACGACTCCCCGTTTCCCTGGACCCTCCGAGAAGGAGCCAAAGGAGTGCAGCTCGCGGAACTCTCGATCAAATCCCACGAGCAGGGCTGCTGGGTCGATGTTCCCCAGTAAACGGCACAGGGATGCGGCACCCCGGACTTGTCATCCGCTTTCGTCCCGCCACAGTCTCCACCTGTGAAAACCAAGTGGATTCTCATCATCCTGCTGCTCGTAGCCGTGGCGCTCGGCCTCGCCTTCTGGAAGAAAAACAGTTCATCTCCAGAACTCGGTGCCCAAGCCCACGCTCTAACAGAGGAAATCCTCGCCTACGGCCCGCGCCCACCCGGTAGCGAGGCTCTCGACAAGGTGCGGGCCCATATGAGACACCAGCTTGAAGCCGCCGGCTGGGTGGTGGAACTGCAGGAGTTCGAGCGAAGCACGCCGATCGGCTTGGTGAAGTTCGCAAACCTTCGTGCCCGCTTCAAAGCAGACGGACACGATCCATGGAAACGCCGCGTCGCCGGACTGCTTTGCGCTCACATCGATTCGAAATATTACAAGGAGCGGAAGTTTCTCGGTGCCGATGACGCCGCATCCGCTTGTGCCGCTGTCGTCAAACTAGGTGAATACCTCGGGCGGGAAAAGCCGCATCAGGCGCGGCAGCTTGAGCTGGTGCTGTTCGATGGCGAGGAAGCCTTTGCCGAGGACATGACCGCCCTCGATGGCCTCTACGGCAGCCGCTTCTACGCCAACGCCTGGCGCAGCCGCGAGGACAAACCGCGCTTCGGAATCCTTCTGGACATGATCGGCCATGAAAACTTATCGATCCGTATCCCTTCCGATTCGCCACCCGATCTGGCAGCGCTCATGTTCGAGGCAGCTAAAAGGGACGGTGCCTCCAACCACTTCGGAACCGCCCCAAGTCCGATCATGGACGATCACCTGCCCTTGAATCTCGTCGGCATTCCAACCATCGATCTCATTGGTGACTTCGCGTCCACATCCTGGTGGCACACCTCCGGAGACAATATCGGCATCATCTCGGCGGAGTCGCTTGGGATCTCGATGGGCGTCGTGCTGCGAATGCTGGACGAACTACTGGAAAAGCAGTAGTTAGCGCAGTCTCTTGAAGCCATCGAATATCTGAAGGAAGGCCGGTGAGAAGTCGTCCGGCTTCGATTTCGTCCACGCGTCAATCTCACTCAGCGCAAACGGCATCATCGAATCGATTTCCGCAGCGGGAAAATTCACGGCGCCCGCGTACTTCGTGGCAAACAGATGGATGTGCTCCCAATTCGTTAGCTCCGAAGGGGTGACCGCCAGCACGTGCTCCAGATCCTCCGGCTTCACCTCATGCATGCCGATCTCCTCGCCAAGCTCACGCATCGCGGCAGTCTCATAATCCTCCCCGGCATTGAGATGCCCGGAGACGCTAGAGTCCCAGAGGCCTGCATTGCAATCCTTCCGCAGCGAGCGCTTCTGAAGGTACAGGTCCCCGTGTTTGTTGAAGACGAAGACATGCATCGCCCGATGAAGCAGATGGTTCGCGTGCACGTCGGCGCGTTTCGCGGTCCTCAGTGGCAGATCGTTTTCGTCCACAACGTCGAACAGCTCGTCACACTTCTGTGGATTGTCCTTGAGCGGGTGCGGGTCATAGGCGCGGGTCAGCTCGATCCACTGCGCCAGATTCAGCTCCTCGCCACGCGTGGTCGGTGAAACGCCCAACGCCGTGGATACCTCCTCCCAAGGCGGCGACTCCGGCAGCTGCTTCTTGATCTGCTTGCGCCGCTGCGCGAAGCCGCGCCTCACCAGTTCGTCGAAAAGCCTCGCGTCGAAGGTCGGCGCGTCCTTGTCCTCCCGCGGTGTCAGCACCGCAACCGATGAGTCGATGCCGGGCCTCGGAAAAAACGCCTCCGGCGGGACCGTTCGCAGAGACTGAATATTCCAGTTCACCTGCATCCGCAGGCTGAGTATTCCGTAGTCCTTGCTACCGGGCTGGGCTCCCAACCGATCGATCACCTCCTTCTGCAGCATGATCACCGCGCGCGAAAACGGATGCGGGCGGCTCAGCAGATTTTTTAAAATCGCACCTCCCGATGAGTATGGAAGATTTCCGAGAAACTTCACCGGCCGATGCTTGAACAACATCCGCCGGTCGAACTTCGCGCCGTCCGCGTGATGCACCTCCACGTCATCCCTGTCCTTGTAACGCTCTTTCAGCGCTCCTGCCAACCGCCCGTCAAACTCGATCAGGATCACCCGCTTTGCCTTCCCCACCACATGCTCAGTGAGCGAACCGGTGCCGGGCCCCACCTCCACCACTGAGTCTTCGGGATCGAGTTCCAACTGCGATACGATCCAACGCGACATGTTCGCGTCGATCAGAAAATTCTGCCCGAGCTGCTTGCTGGGAAGCACCCTCGCCCGATCGAGCACCTCTCTTATTTCCTGACCTGTCATTGCCGGAAACGATGCGCGGCCGGACTTGGATTGACTAGCTCCGAAACTATTTGGCCGTGAAAACCCGACCTTTTCCCTCCTGCCATGCCGTCCGTGCGCTCTCGAACAATGTGTCCAACTGCTCCTTGGTAAGCAGCCGGTATTCGATCGTCCGCGCGTGGGTGGTTACCGGATACTTCTTCACCACCATGTTCTGCAAATTACTACCTGCGGTCTTCGCCGCGCCGTCGACCAGATTCATCGCCTTTTCCGTCACAATACCCGCCACCTGCCCCGCCGCCGTCCCCGGCACAGCCGAGGTAATGGGCGTGATAAAATAAAACCGCGTCAACGCCCCACCCAAGGTATCAACCGTCACCTCATCGACAATCACGGCCCCATCCAGCACATACTCGTGACGACTCACCGAGACGATCCGATCGAGGGCGACCACATATTCGCCGCCCCCTAGCTTTGCCTGCCAAAAACCTTCCCTTCCTCTCTCGTCCGCTTGGGCCTCCGGCTGTGTCGGGACCGGGGACGACGGAGGCTCATCCTGGGACAATACGGACGAGGCCAAGACAAGCGAACCGAGAACCAGCAATACAGGCTTTTTCATAATGAACATTGTTGCCACCGGAGCTCCGGCTTGGCCAGCGCTGAGAATAATACGCAAAACTTAAGTATTGAATCTTGTCCCCTCATGCGCTACGGGTGGCCATGGTTCGATACCGTCAAAATGTTGCTGCGCTGATGACCAACGCGGAAGGAAATCTCTTGATTTGCGAGAGATCGGCGGTTCCGGGTGCTTGGCAATTTCCTCAGGGTGGAGTTGACGCGGGAGAAAACCTGAAAGACGCGCTTTACCGGGAAGTCCGAGAGGAAATCGGTCTGGAGAAACATCATTACGAAGTGGTCAGCAAACGTGGTGGCTACCGTTACTTGTATCCGGAGGAGGTCCGGTCGAAGAAAGTTAAAAAGCACGGCAACCACGGCCAGGAGCAGACCTATTTTCTCTGCCAACTTGTCCCAGGTGCTCCCGATATTGATGTGAATCAGTCGCCCCAGGAATTTTCCGCGTACCGCTGGATCCTTCCGGAGGAGTTCGATCTCGACTGGCTTCCTTCTTTCAAGCACGAGGTTTACCGCTCGGTCATGAGTGATTTCTTTGGGATTCATCTCGCGGAGCACGAGTAAAAAACACCCTATAACAGCATTGAGTTCCGGTATCGCGGTGCTACTCTACTGTTGTGTAAGGGATAGCACATAGCCCCCCAGGGCCCGAGGGCGCCGGAATTCAAGGGATCCGGCGCCCTCGGTTTTTCTTGGCAGATCCAATTTCGGTTATTTAAGCCCCTGCAACATCTCCATGTTCTGACGTAGTTCGTGTTGCGTTTGCTATTCCGGGCGGGAAGTAGCAAATCGCCACGAAAAACCGAGGGAAACTCTTTGGGGCATGTGCTACCACCCGGGCGTGGATCGCTACTACGACTCACGCCGGATGCCTTCACCCCACAAGATCACTGGGATATTCCCCTGCGGCTATGAGTGCCGCAATAGCCTCCACCACATTGGGTTTGTCATTGGGGTAAGTCACCCCAAACCATGAGGCGTCAGTTCCCAGCACCTTGCACACCGTCTTCTGCTTTCTGATACGGGCATCAACCACAGTCGGAATGTAGCATTCGCTAGTCTCCTCGTCCCCGTGAGCTGCTAGGAAATCAATGAATTCGTCCTCAATATCTCTCATGAAGCTGGGGGTAAACGCCCAGAAATTCATCGACACAGGCGCATCTTCGGCGATCTCCCGGCGGGTCCCATCCAGCGCCTGACCAGTGATTCCGCTGTTCCCGTCCCAGCCAATTTTCACGTATTCCTCGACGCTAAGGAGGGTTTCATCTTCCGATACCTCGCAGATTCCCCGATTGACCTGGCCGTGATCGGAGAGCGTGTTGACCAGAGGATAGGCGACCAAACCGCACTGCCCGCTGCTGTTGTTTTTCAAAAATTCAAACGCACGGACGTAGGCTTCCCGGCCGTAAAAGTCGTCGGCGTTGATGACCGCGAAAGGAGCTTTGACCACATGTCTAGCGGCGCGGATTGCATGGGAAGTCCCCCAGGGCTTGGTTCTACCAAGCGGCGGCGTGAAAGGCTCGGGGAGATCATCCAGTTTCTGGAAAGCGTAATCCACTTGGATTCGATCTGCAAAACGGGAGCCGATCCCTTGCTTGAAGGCGTCCGCGAAATCCTCGCGTATGACGAAGATCACCCGGTTGAAGCCCGCTCGGACGGCATCAAAAACGGAGTAATCGAGAACCGTCTCCCCATTCGGACCCATCGGATCGATTTGTTTTAGTCCGCCGTAGCGGCTGCCCATACCGGCGGCGAGAACAAGAAGAGCTGGCATGCGTAATGGAAGCACAACCGGCGGCAAACCTTCAACAGGCAAAGTCCTCCAAGTGCGGATTAAGCAAAAAATCACGCGACAGGCTCCGCCCGCATCAGGTAATCAGCCACCCAGCCTTCCTCTTTATTTTCATTCCGGCACCAATGCCAGCCATGGATCTGGCGCAGCGAGGTGATCTTGTCGCCACGGCGAACCTTTAAAACCGTGGGATTAAAATTCTCGAGCGCCGCCCAGCGGTCCTCTCCCAGTGGCTCCAAGATTTCCGCAGGTACATAACCATTTCTGCCATCCGAGTCGCTCGCCCAGATCCAGCCGGGCCAAGTCCGATCGGCGGGACCACTGGTCACCTCCTGCCCTGCGGTCAGGTGCAGCGCCCGGGTGTTCGTCTCCTCGTAGTCCGCGTTGGCCGTGAATCGCATAGGAATCGACTGTGGTTCACTCAGCGTTCACGGTTTCCGCATCCGGCTGTGGTTCCCCATCAGGCCGAGAAGTATCAAAGATGAGCTCTTCTCCGCCATCCTTCCTGGTAACGCGAACCATGTCGCCGGTTTTGACCGTCCCACGAAGCAGCGCCTCTGCCAGCGGATCCTCAAGATAACGCTCCACCGCCCGCCGCATAGGCCGCGCACCATAGTTCGGGTCGAAGCCTTTTTCGGAAAGCAACTCCCGAGCGTCCATGGCGAGGGTAAGGGCGATGTCTTTTTCGCGCAAACGTTTCACCAGCTTGGAAACCTCCAGATCCACAATCTGATTGAGATCGGCCTTTTCCAACATGTGGAATACAACAAGATCATCCAATCGATTGAGAAACTCCGGTTTGAAGTAGCGCTTCGACTCTTCGAGGATTTTCGATTTCATCCCTTCAAAGTCGGCCTCGTCCTCGTTCATCGCGCCGAACCCAAGGGATGACTGGCGTCTGATAGTTGAGGCACCCACATTCGAGGTCATGATGATGATCGTATTGCGGAAATCAATCTTGCGGCCAAGGGAGTCGGTCACCGTTCCATCCTCCAGGATTTGGAGCAGGAGGTTCATCACGTCGGGATGGGCCTTCTCCACTTCGTCGAACAGAACTACTGAATAGGGCCGACGGCGGACTGCCTCGGAAAGCTGGCCGCCCTCCTCATAACCGACGTAACCCGGAGGCGAGCCGATGAGCCGACTGGCCGTAAACTTCTCCATGTATTCCGACATGTCGATTTGTATCAAAGCCTCGGCATCGCCGAACATAAACTCCGCAAGATTGCGGGCGAGATAGGTTTTACCGACGCCCGTGGGGCCGAGGAAAAGGAAGGAGCCGATCGGCCGCTTTGGATCCTTCAGGTCGGCGCGCGAGCGACGCAGAGCCTTCGAGATTGCGACCACCGCTTCGTTCTGCCCAATCACCCGGTCCTTGAGCTCGTCCTCCATCTTCAGGAGCTTCTCGGTTTCCTTCTGCTCCATCCGCTGGAGCGGGACACCGGTCCACTTGGAAACCACGGCCATGATGTCTTCGTCATCGACGACCACAATCTTCTCCTCGGATGAGGCGCGCCATTCTTTGAGCGTGTCCTCGAGTTCCTTCTTGGCGTTTTTTTCATCATCGCGAAGCGAGGCTGCCTTTTCGAAATCCTGTTCGGCGATTGCAGCCACCTTTGCCTTGTTGATCTCTTCGATTCGCTGCTCCGCCTCTTTGATCGATGGCGGACGGGTCATCGTGCCGATGCGGGCGCGGGCACCTGCTTCGTCTAGCACATCGATCGCTTTATCGGGAAGAAACCGCGCGGTGAGATAGCGGGAAGTCAGCTTCACCGAGGCCTCAATCGCCCCCGGAGTGTATTCCGCCTTGTGGTGGGTCTCGTATTTTTCACGCAATCCTTGAAGAATCAGAATCGCATCGTCCACGGACGGCTCCTCGACCTTCACTTGTTGGAAACGACGTTCAAGCGCGGAATCCTTTTCAATGTATTTCCGATACTCATTCAAGGTCGTGGCGCCGACGCACTGGAGCTCGGAGCGGCTGAGGGCAGGCTTGATAATGTTTGAGGCATCCATCGCACCTTCTGCGGAACCCGCACCTACAATGGTGTGGAGCTCGTCGATGAAGAGAATGACATTCTTGACCTTCCGGATCTCGTCCATCACAGCCTTGATGCGCTCCTCGAACTGTCCCCGGTATTTCGTGCCGGCGACCATCAGAGCAAGGTCGAGAGTGATCACCCGCCGGTCGCGCAGCAGCTCGGGAACATTGCCGGTAACGATCTCTTGGGCAAGGCCTTCCACGATCGCCGTCTTGCCGACACCCGCTTCTCCAATGAGCACGGGGTTGTTCTTCGTGCGGCGGCAAAGGATCTGGATGACCCGTTCGATCTCGTCCTCGCGGCCGATCACCGGATCCAGCATGCCTTCCTTGGCCAGCTTCGTCAGATCGCGGCCGAAAGCTTTGAGCGCAGGAGTTTTCGTTTTTCCCTCACCGGGATCGCCGCCACCACCCTCGGCCTGGGTGCTGCCCTCCTCATTGAAGCCGCCGATTTCCTCGTCGTCGTCATCTTCATCCTCATCCATGTCGTCGGGGGAAAAATTGGGATCGATTTCAGCCAAGATCTCGTTGCGGGTGCGCTGAATGTCCACGTCCATCCGCTTGAGAACGCGCGCGGCGACGCCCTCACCTTCCCGCAGCAAACCAAGCAGGAGATGCTCGGTGCCGACGTAAGAATGATTCAGCGCCTTCGCCTCTTTGTTCGCCAGCGCCAAGACCTTTTTCACCCGCGGGGTGTAGGGAATGTTTCCAGCGGTTTTCTGCGGGGGGCCGGAGCCGACCTCCTTTTCAACTTCCATCCGGACCGCGTCGAGCTCAAGCCCCATGCGCTCCAGAACATTGACCGCCACACCCTGCCCAAGCTTGATCAGGCCCAGAAGGAGATGCTCCGTGCCGACATAAGCGTGGTTGAACCGATCCGCTTCTTTGCGGGCAAGGGCGAGGACTTGTTGGGCTCTGGGTGTGAAATTATTCATTCTTCTTCAGGGTTGCCGCCTTCGGGATAACGGTCTGTTGGATCATTCTTCTTGGAAATACGATTATCAGGTGAATCGAGGGATTGCAAACGGGAGCGCATGATTTCCGCACGAATCGAATCCCGCTGCTCAGGGGACAACTTCGTCCCTGCGTGCAACTGCAGGTGAGCCTGCTGGATATCCATCAACAAGGTATCGCACAGATTCACCGTGTCAGAAGGGAAAAATCCCAGATTCCCACCCAGCCGGATCAACGACAAATGGTTCAGGGCCTCCTTGGAATCGATCAGATACGCGTGCTTCAGCACCCCATAGGCGCGTCCGATTTTGTCTGCGACCATGTCCGGATCGTCCTCCATCAGCTTCTCCCGCGCGTTCTGCTCGTGGGTGGCGACCTGCGTGATCACACGCTCCAAGCGGCTAATGATGGTGCCTTCACTTTCCCCCAAAGTCGATTGATTCGAAATCTGATACAGGTTCCCTAGCGATTCTGTGCCCTCGCCATAAAGTCCGCGCACCGCCAGCCCGATTTTGTTGACTGCTTGCAGCACCTGACCGATCTGATCGCTCAGGACGAGAGCCGGAAGGTGAAGCATTGACGAGGCGCGGAGGCCTGTTCCCAGATTCGTCGGACAGGTGGTGAGATAGCCAAGCGTCGGATCAAAAGAATACTCGAGTTTCTGCTCCAGCTCGCTGTCCACTGCGGAAAGCGCATCAAACGCCTCTTTCAGTTTCAGCCCCGGCCGGATGGATTGCATCCGCAGATGGTCCTCTTCATTAAGCATGATCGAGAAGCTCTGGCGGCGCTCGATCACCGCACCCGAACCGTCCCCACGGGCCGCGTGCTCCCGCGAAATCAGATGCCGCTCGACCAGCACCTGTTTCTGCACTGAGGTGAGATCGCTCAGCTCCCGAGAAAAAGCGTCCTTCATTGCCGGCAGCTCCTCCACCGCCGGACGTAAAACATCAAGCGTCTCCGCCCGCTCCTTTTTCTTGGCCCAACCGGGAAACGCGTGTCCGCGGAGATTTCTTGCGAGCCGGATGCGCGAGGTCACAACAGCGCACTGGTCGCCGTTCGCTCCGGTCATCCAGTCGGCCGGGTGACGAATCAATGTGGAAAAACGCATCATTTGCTTATTTCATCAAGGGTCCGTATTTCGTCGCGGAGATCTGCTGCTTCCTCATAACTTTCGGAGGCGACCGCCAGTTCCAGCTTCGCCCGCAGCTCCTCCAACCTCTGATGGCGGTATTGGACCTCCATCAGGCCTTCAGGGACCTTGCCGATGTGACTGGAACCCTTGTGCATCCCCCGCAGCATCACCGCGAGTTCATCCGCAAAAACCTTGTAGCATGTCCCGCAGCCGAAGCGGCGCACCTTCTGAAGATCCTCGATCGTGAAGCCGCACTCGGGGCAAACTTTGGTACCACCCGCGCGTTGCTCGGTCCGCTGCACCACGGGACCTATGTTCTTTTGGAAATTCCCAAGCAACATGTCCGCAAGCGAAAATCCAGTGGGATCTGTCACGCCCCGCTCCTTCGCGCAACTATCGCAGAGGCAGACCTTTTTCATCTGCCCCTCCGCGAGCTGTGTCAGGAACACAGTCGCTTTTTTTTCGCAATAATCGCATTTCATAGATCTGCCTAAAGCTAACACATCACGCAAACGGCGTCCCCGTGTTCATCGCCAACTCGTGAAAAGCCTTCAAAAACTTCTTCGTCAGCTCCCCGGGTTTGCCGGTGCCGATGATCCGGCGGTCCAGCGACACAACCGGAATCACCTCCGCCGCAGTCCCTGTAAGGAAGCACTCGTCGGCAACGAAAATATCGTAGCGGGTGAGTGACCGCTCTTGGAACGGCACCCCGAGCTCTTCCGCCAGCTCAATAATCACTGCGCGGGTGATGCCGTCGAGCGCGCCATCGCTGATCAGCGGGGTCAGAAGCTTGCCGTTTTTGATCAGGAAAAGGTTATCGCCGGTGCACTCCGCCACGTAGCCCTGCTCGTTGAGCATCACCGCCTCGAGGGCCCCGCCCTGGATTGCCTCAACCTTGGCCATCACATTGTTGAGGTAATTCAGGCTCTTCACCTGCGGCATCAGCGCTGCGGGGGCGGGCCTGCGGGTCGCGCAGGTAATTACCGCCAGCCCCTTTTCGTAATGCTCCTCGGGATACAGCTTGATTGTTGAGGCGATGATGAACATCGAGGCTTTCGGGCAAAGGTACGGATTGAGGCCGAGCTCCCCCGCCCCACGCGTCACCACCAGCCGGATGTAGCCGTCGCGCAGCCCATTTGCCGCAACCGTTTCACAAGTAAAACGACAGACCTCCTCCTGCGTCCACGGCATGTTCAGCAGGATCGCCTTGGCAGAATCGAACAAACGGCTGATGTGCTCCTCCAGGCGGAAAATCCTGCCGTTGTAAAAACGGATGCCTTCGAAGACACCGTCGCCATACAACAGACCGTGATCAAAAACCGAAATTTTTGCCTCTGCCTCATCCACCAAATTACCGTCTAACCAGATTTTCATTTGTTTGCTTGCACCCAAACTAGGCACCGCCCGCCGCGTGGCAAGCGGGAGATAAGAAAAATCACCGAACCCTCAGCGCATGCCGAAAACATGTGGGTGAATCGGACCTGCCAAAGCAAGTGGGAACGACCCGCGTTTGCGGAGCAGCAGCTGTTAAGGTATTCTAACGGATGAATTCCCCCAGATCTTACGTTGATGAGTCTCCGAGCAAGCGCGTGCTGCGGAGCACGCTCGTGGTGGCGCTCGTGGTGGTCCTGTTGCTTGCCGCGTGGTCCACTAAGACGGTTTTGCTGGTGATTTTCGCCGGGGTATTGTTCGGAATCCTCCTTCGTGGCCTATCGGAAATGCTGGCTCGCAAGACACCGCTCGGGCCGCGCTGGTCGTTGGCCGTGCTTCTGCTGGCGACTATTAGCATCACGGCGGCGGCCTTTTACTGGGTGGCGCCGGAAGTGAGTCGGCAGGTGGATGAGCTTTCCACAGAGCTGCCTAAATCGATCCAACAGCTCCGCGGCAACCTAGAGGCCACCGGCGTGGGTCAATGGGCCTTGGACAGAATCTCGCAGGTTGATCAATGGATGACCGACCAACGGGCGGTCTCGCAGGCGCGCACCTTCGTCACCTCCACCTTTGCCGCGGTTGGGGGAATACTGATCATCATCGCCGTGGGCATCTATTTCGCGGTGGAACCGCAGGTCTATCGCGACGGCTTAGTTCGCTTGGTCCCGCCGGCCCACCGTGAGCGTGCGCACGAGGTCCTAGGCGCAGTCCGGGAAAATCTTCAGTGGTGGCTCATCGGCCGCTTCGTCGGCATGGCGATCATTGGAGTGGCCACATGGGCCGGGCTTTCCCTGCTGGGTATCCCGTTGGCCCTGGTGCTGGCGGTGATCGCGGCCTTGCTGACGTTCGTGCCCAACATCGGGCCAGTTCTTTCGGTTGTCCCGGCGGCGCTGCTGGCGCTTTTACAAAGCCCGACGACCGTGCTGTACGTGGTGCTGCTCTACCTGGGCGTGCAGGCTGTCGAAAGCTATATCCTCACCCCGCTCATCCAGCGGAAGGCGGTGCACATACCCCCTGCGATGCTTCTCTCCGCGCAGCTCGTGATGGGGGTCTACGCCGGTATCCTTGGGCTGGCGCTCGCCACACCGCTGCTCGCAGCGCTGATGGTATGTGTGAAGATGCTCTACATTGAGGATACGCTGGAGAAGTCGCCATAGGGGCTGTCCATTTTGCGTCATTTCACCTCCATTCGCGGTTGAATCTTGCCGCCCAACCAGAAACGCTGCCTCCATGCTCCAGATCACAGCCGACCTGAAAAAACTTCTGCTCGAAAAATCCGTCCGCACCGGCACCTTCACCCTCGCCTCCGGTAAGGAGTCCGACCTCTACATCGATTGCCGCGTAACCGCGCTCGACCCCTTTGGAGCCCTCCTGATCGGCGAACTCGGCTGGCATGCTGTCCGTTCCAAGATCCACTCAGAAAACCTCTCGATCCAAGCCATCGGCGGCATGACCCTCGGAGCCGATCCCATTTCCCTCGCAATTGGAATCGCCTCCGCCCGCAGCCATCCGGAAGAGGCACTCCAAGTGTTCACGGTCCGTAAAGAACCAAAAGGCCACGGCGCTGGCCGACAGATTGAGGGCAATTTCGCCGCAGGCCACAACGTCATCGTCGTCGATGATGTCATCACCACTGGCGGCTCAACCCTCAAAGCCATCGAAGCCATTGAGCGCGAGGGCGGCATTGTGAAGTTTTGCGTCGTCCTCGTGGATCGCGAGGAAGGCGGCCGCCAAGCGATCGAGGAAAAAGGCATCCACGTCATCCCGCTTTTCACCCGCACCTCGCTCCTGAGCTGAAGTTCAATCCTCGATCAGCCTGACCTCGTCCGCCTGAAAAAGCTTTTCTAGACGACCATCGATTTCAGCAAGCAGCTCTCCGCTGGCGCCAATCCCCTTGATAAGCGCATGGGCTTTCTTATCGGCAGTTATCAGGGAAACCCGGTGCCCTGTTAGAACGCAACGCTCCCGCACACCTCTCAAAACGCCCTCGAAACCCGTCTCGATCTTCTCCGAGTGCCTCGCCAGGCGCTCGACCACCTCCAGCAACACCTCCGCGCGGGAGACTTCCTGACCGCACTGCAGCCTCAGCGAGGTGGCGCTCAGCTCCTCCGGAAAAAGCTCCGGATTCACATTGATCCCGATGCCGACGATCACGAAATCCGGCCCCGCCTCCACCAAGATCCCCGCCACCTTTCTTCCGGCAATCCGCACATCATTCGGCCACTTGATCTCTGCCAGCGGCACAAACTTCTCCAGCGCCTCCGCCACCGCCAGCCCCGCAGTTAGCGACAGACGATGCCACAGGCTCTTATTCGCAGCCGGCCTCAACAAAATCGAAAACGCCAATCCCTCGCCTGTGTGGCAAAGCCACTGGGCACCCCTTCGCCCCCGCCCCGCCGTCTGCTCCTCGGCGATCAGGATCAGCCCTGCGGCGGCCCCTTGGTTCCCCAGCGCGCGCAGTTCGTCGTTGGTAGAGGAAACTTTTTCCCGCCATAAAATTCGGAGCGGATCCGGCATCATCCCCGCAACTTGATCGAACTCACTCATTCCAACCCGACGAAATCCAAGCTGATATCCAAGGCCGGTGCCGAATGTGTTAGAGCACCGACCGAGATGAAATCCACGCCGGTTTCCGCAATCTCCGCGAGCGTCTCCAGCGTCACCCCACCGCTCGCCTCCAGCCGCACCCGGTAGTTCTCCCCCCGCATCTCGACCGCCTCGCTGAGCTGCTCCAAGCTCATGTTGTCCAACAGGATGTAATCGATCCCGGTCATCCCTAGATAGGCCGCAACCTGTTCCAAGCTGTCCGCCTCCAGCTCGACCTGCACATGCGGTTTGGCTTCTTTTAGTTTCGTGATGGCTTCCTGAAGAGTTTCGATTCCACCCTCTGCCACAAGGTGGTTGTCCTTTACCATCGCTCGATCGTAGAGCCCCATCCGGTGGTTGGTCCCACCCCCGTCCACCACAGCTTTTTTCTCTAGAGAACGATAGCCGGGGGTCGTCTTCCGGGTGTCAAGAATACGTGCCCGCGTGTGTTTCACCTTCTCCACGTATCTCGAAGTTATTGTCGCCACGCCAGAGAGCCGCTGGAGAAAATTCAAAGCGGTTCGTTCGGCTGTTAGGATCGACCGTGCCTTCCCCTCCACCTGCATCAGCATCGCCCCCTCACCCACCTTGCTTCCGTCGTCGACCATGATCTGCACCTGCAGATTTGGATCCACTTCGAGAAATACCTGCTGCGCAACCTGCACTCCAGATACCACCCCCGCCCTCCGCACCTTCACAAAAGCGCGCGCCAACCTATCGCCCGGGATGAAAAATTCTGAGGTGACATCCCCATCACCGATATCTTCCTCCAAGGCCATCATGATCAACTCGCGCGACATGAACATGTCCTATCCCGCCCCGCCTGCGGTTGAAAGTTCGGATTTTTTTCATTCACCCATCACCGTCACCGAGATCTTCCTGCTGTGGGAGTCCCTGCGATGCTCAAACACGAAAACTCCCTGCCAAGTCCCGAGCGTCATGCTTCCGCTGTGAACCGGAATCGTCTCGCTCGAGCGGGTCAGCACCATACGGATGTGGCTCGGCATGTCGTCCGGCCCCTCGTCCGTATGTATGAAATCCGGATCATCCTCTCTAACAAGCCGGTCGAACCACCGTTCCAGATCCCGCCGCGCACTCGGATCCGCGTTCTCCATCAGAATCAGGCTGGCGCTCGTATGCCGCAAGAACACCGTGATCAGCCCGTCTCTAACTCCCGATTCCGATACCAGCTCCGCAAGCTCGCGGGTGATCTCATACGTGCCTTTGCCACGCGTGCGGACGCTGAGGTCCTTGGTGAAAATTTTCATGGTGCCGCAAGCTTAGCCGCTGTTTCCGCTGTCGCCACGTTGTAAAACCGCACCACCTTCGGTCCGACCCGCGTTGCCCCAAGATGCCGTCCCTCCGTCTGCATCGCCTCTGCGCGCTCAAGCGCAGCACCCTCCAGAAGATCCGCCGCGTCCTCACTCTCCAGTTCCACCTGCCACACCAGTCCCGAGGAAAGCTCGCCATCGCCGAAAAGGATGTAGCCGTCCCTAACCCAATCCCGCGCGACCTCCTCTGCGCGGCCGACGTCGCCCATCTCCGAAAGCCACAGCCGCAGACCAAGATAACCGGCGCTTTCTCTCAAAAAAACCTCGTCATCCACAGTCGGTAGTTCGATCTCTCCACCGCGGCCGGTTTCCCCAGGTAGCACCACCTCCAGCGAATTGGTGGGCGGTTTGCGCATCGCTTCCGCGAACTCCCCGGTCCCTCTGACGAACAAGGTGTCCGCCAGCCCCTTGCCCTCCACCACCGGGAACATCGTCACCCCCTGCACGAATTCCGGCAAGGCCAGCATCAGCCGCGCGGCGGCGCTGTTATCATTCATGGGCATAAATCCGATCCCCCGCGCGTTCGCCGCATAAAACCTGAACTCTGCTCCCGAAGCCGCTCCCGCATGCAGCGCCTCCCGCGCCCGCGCCGCGTCGTCTCCGGGATAAGCCGGTGGTGGCGGAAAGTGCTGATTCAGCAGAATTCTCACCAGCAACCGCAGCATCGCCGCCTGATCTGGAACGTTTTTCAAATCGAAGCGATCCGTCACCCACGCCTCCCCTGTCACCTCGTCAAACCAGCCAAGCGCCCCCACCGATTTCACCGCCGCCAGTTGGTTCAGCAGCCGGTCCTCGCTCCCCAGCCATCCGATCCTCTGATAGGCCTCCTGCCGGTCGTCCATTCCCTGAGGCCCCAGCCGGCTTTCGATCGCCGCCTCCACCCTGTGTCCCAGTTCCTCCGTCGCCACCCGGTGCAGCACCGGAGTTGAGAGAAATTTGAGCCCGTAATCCTGCTCCACCTGCATCACCATTTCCTGCGGCACCGCCACCTCCCCGCCTCCCTGCGCAAGCGAACGCAGCGATTCGTTCTCCCTCTCGAGCATCGCGTTCTCCTCCTGCGCGATCCTCAATTGGTTCTCCAGCCCCTCCATGGATTCACCACCGGCGCCACCACCGCGCTGCACACCGGCCATCCAGCCAGCCACCCCCAATGCTCCACCGATCAAGAGTGGCAACAGCGTTTTTCCCGAAATCATCTCCGGCAGAACCTAGCGGGCGGGTTCATCGAAGGGATTCGACTCAAGCGCACTTGGTGAACCGTAAACCTCTTCCGCTGTTTGTCCTGGGATCAAGGTGATCGCAATCGGCGCGCTGCGGTTTCCAAGAGCATCGTAAGTATAAATGAAACGCCGCACCGGCATCTCATCGCCCGTCTCTGGATTGATTCTTTTTACCCGCGAATCAAACATCTGCTCCTCGACCAGAAGGCCGTCACCTTTCCTATAGCCATAGCGGGATTTGAACATCTCAGTCTTCTGCCCGTCGAAAATCTTGCAGTTCATCGGATTCCCGTGCGCGTCCATCCGGTAAATCGTGACCAGATACAGAGCGCCGTTGGCGGTTACTGTCTGCTTGGTCAGCGTGCGGTTGTCCGGGCTGCGGGTGAAGACCGTTCGCGAGCCGTCATCATGGCGCGTGACCCGCACGTTGTGGCTATCCACCGCCGCAAAGCCATCGTCCTTGCAGCTTCCTGCCGTTATGGTCACCCCAAGGATCAACAGAATCTTCCAGAACTTCATGGCGGGCAGCGTATCACCCGCTCCGCCTCCTGCAAGCCGGGAAATCACCCGCCACCGGCTCAACGCAAATCCATCTTCCAGATTAAAAATTTCGGTCTTGCTAAAAATTGATAAGACTGTCTTTATTGAGCCTCGATCCGATTAAGAAATGGTTTGATCGCTCTTTGTTTGGTCCGTGACGCCAGGATCGGAGGAATTGCTTTAAGAAAATTGGCGTCATGAATAGAATATAATGGACATCTACGTGGGCAACCTGCCCTACACCGCAACTGAAGAAGAAGTTTCCGATCTCTTCGCCCCTTATGGACCTGTCGAACGGGTCAAAATCATCACCGACCGCGAAACCGGGCAATCCAAAGGATTCGCGTTCGTCACTCTTGGTGATCAGAGCCAGCTCAACGCGGCCATCGAAGCTCTCAACGAGCACGACTACAATGGTCGTGCCCTCCGCGTGAACGCATCCGAACCACGTGAAGCACGTCCTAGCGGCGGCGGCGGTGGATACGGTGGTGGCGGCGGCGGTGGTGGATACGGCGGC